>DASSVO010000038.1:0-66717 GCA_035706005.1 Gaiellaceae bacterium
GTCGCTCGCAGCGGCGACGGCCTCGAGCGGCCGCGCCCAGGCGGCGCCGGCGCTGCGCCCGCTGGTCGCGGGAGCGATCAACGCGCACACGCTCGTCAACCCCGAGCCGACGTCACAGTGTCTCGCGACGCTCGGGATCCATTGCTACGCGCCGGGCCAGTTCGAGAAGGCGTACGGCCTCGACACGCTGCACGCACACGGCATCGACGGGCGCGGCAGGACGATCGCGATCGTCGACGCGTTCGGCTCGCCCACGATCGCGAACGACCTCCACGCGTTCGACCAGGCCTTCGGCAACGGCCTGGGAGGCGTGCCCGCGGATCCCGCGATCCTGCAGGATCCGAAGCTCACGATCATCCAGCCCGTGGGCGCGGTGCCGCCCTTCGACCCGACCAACAGCGACATGGTGGGTTGGGCGACCGAGACGACGCTCGACGTCGAGTGGGCGCACGTCTTCGCACCGAAGGCGAACATCCTGCTCGTCGAGACGCCGGTCACCGAGACCGAGGGGGTCCAGGGCTTCCCGGAGATCGTGCAGGCCGAGAACTACGTCATCAACCATCACCTCGCGGATGTCATCTCGCAGAGCTTCGGCGCGACGGAGGAGACGTTCCCGAGCGCGCAGTCGATCCTCGACCTGCGCAGTGCGTTCGTGAACGCACACCGGCACCACGTCACGGTGCTCGGCGGCTCCGGCGACACGGGAGCGACGAACTACGAGTTGGACCTCGCCACGCTCTATCCGATGGCGGTCAACTCGTGGCCGTCGAGCGACCCGCTCGTCACGAGCATCGGGGGAACGCAGCTCAGCCTCGACGACTCGGGGAACCGGCTCTCGCCGGACGTCGTCTGGAACGACGGCTTCGGCGCGGGCGGCGGCGGAGTCAGCTCGGTCTTCGCGCGGCCCTGGTATCAGAACGGCGTGCAGGACGTCACCGGGGACATGCGCGGGACGCCCGACATCAGCCTGAGCTCGTCGGTCGACGGTGCGGTGTGGCTGTACTACACCTTCCGGAACCCGGGCTCACCGTTCCATCTCGTCGGTGGCACGAGCGAGGCCACTCCCGAGTTCGCAGGGATCGTCGCGATGGCCGACCAGGTGGCACACCACGATCTCGGCCTGATCAACGGCAACCTCTACCACCTCGGCTACGGCGCTAACAGCGGCCTGGTCGACGTGACGAGCGGGGACAACTCGTTCGCCGGCGTCACCGGCTACTCGGCCGGCCCGGGGTACGACCTCGCGAGCGGCCTGGGGACGATCGACGCCTCGAAGTTCGTCCCGGCACTAGCGAACGCGGACGAACAAGGCGACCAGGACGGCAACAGCCAGTAGGGCTGTCGCATCTGTATGGCGGCGCCTGCCTCGGCGGGCGCCGCCATGCCCGACGGACCACGCGGGCGGGTGAGCGGCTTCTCCCTCTAGGGCGTCAACGGCACGGGCGCCGTCGCCGGAATCCTGACCGGCTGGCTCTGCGCCCGGGCGGAACTGAGCTCGCGTTCGTCGTCGCGGGACTGATCGGCATCGTGGCGGTAGGCGCGACGGCACTGAGCCTCGGCTGGAGGCCGCGCCTCGTCGCGCGGCGCCGCGCCAACCAGCCGCAGCACGCTTGGAGCGCGCCTCAAGCAGGTTCAGGCTCCTTTCGGACCCTAGGGCTACCAAGATTGATCGGCGCTGCCTCGACAGTCGATCAACCCTATCCGTGCGTCCCACAGTCAACTATGGGCCAAGCGGGGTTAGCGGGGTTAGCGGTGTTAACGGTGCTATCGCGGGGTTATCGAGGTCATCGGGTTATCGGAGCTAACGGGGCTAACGCGGTTGGCGAATCCCGCAACAGAAACCGACTATCGCTACTTATGCCATTTTTCGTCAAGCGTCAGTCGTACTTGCAGAAGTCTGTCATAACCCCTAGACTTATGCGAGTCTTCTACTCGCAACGAAGGCGCTTTTCTATCTATGGCATACAGTCGCAATCGATTACCTCTCTTCCATCCGGACTCACGAGCAGCCCTACCTGTCTCGATGACGGAAGAGGAGTTCGCCAGACACTTCCCTCGGGAGAGCGCCTACATCGAGTTCAAGGCCGGCGTCGGTGGCCGCGCGATCCAGCGCACCGCAACGGCGTTCTCCAACTCCGACGGCGGGATCATTCTCTTTGGAGTGACTGATGGCGGCGAGGTCATCGGCAAGAGCCTCACTCCCGGCGTCGAGACCGTCATAACGCAAGCCCTGCTGGAGGTCCACGATCCCGGACGCTTCTGGCTTCACGAGGTCAGCGTTGACGATATCCCGGTAACGGTTCTGGCGGTTGCGAGGCGTACGCACGGGTTCGCTCAGACCTCCGACGGACAGGTGATGGTCCGACACGGTGCGCACACAGCCCCTTTGCTTGGTGCCGAACTCCTGCAGTTCCTCGGGGAGAGGCAGCTAACAAGGTTCGACTCGACCGCTGCCCATATTCCTGTCGAGGACATCGACGAGGACGCAGTCGACAGCGTGAAACGGGCGTATGGTTGGCGCCGCGTATCAACCGAGCGACTGCGAAACGAGGGACTCGTCATCGGGGATGACGACGTGGCCGAGTTGACGGTCGCAGGCGTGCTGACACTGACTGCCGAGCCCGAGGATGTCCTCGGCAAAAGCTTCGTCGAGGTCCTCAGATATCCCGACGAGGGCGTCGACTACAACCGCCGAATCGAGATCACCGGCCCTGTCCAGGATCAGGTAGCGCGCGCAACTGAAGAAGTCATGGACGAACTCGGAACCGATCTTGTCATCAGCGGCATAAGACGCTTGGAACTGCCGAAGCTCCCCCGTGTCGTGGTCCGCGAGGCGGTCGCCAATGCTGTCGCTCATCGAAGCTACGAAGAGCATGGACGGGCGATCCGCATTGAGCTCCGCCCTGACCGGGTCGTCATCCAATCGCCTGGCGGCCTGCCCGAACCTGTTACCGAAGAGAACATCCGAGAGACGCAGTTCGCGCGGAACATCAATGTCATCAAAGTCTTGCGTCGCGTTGGTCTCGCTGAGGACAGCGGGCGCGGCGTCGATGTGATGATCGACTCGATGGCCGAGGCGCTTCTAGACCCTCCCACCTTCCGCGACCAGGGGCATTCAGTTGAGGTTGTCCTTCCCGTCCGTGGAGCGATCAGCCCACAGGAGAGGGCCTGGATTCTCGAGATCGAGCAACGTGGCGTTATCGGCCCGCGCGATCGACTTGTGCTCGTCCACGCGGCTCGTGGGGAGGAACTGACAAACGAGGACGTCCGCGAAATGCTGGGCGTCGACAGTCGGGACGCTCGGGCCGCGCTGCGCCGTCTCAGGGACGCAGGATTCCTTGAGCAGCTAGGCGAACGCGGGGGATCGCGGTACGTGCTCGCCGAGTCCGTGGGGGCGCCGCTCGCGTTGCGGATGAGTCCGCACGCACTCCGTCGGCTGGTCCTCTCACTCGCAGAAGATGGGCCAATTACGAACACGTCCGTGCGCGAGGCAACCGGACTTGATCGCACGGAAGCGCTCAGACTGCTAGAGGCGCTCGTCCGCGAAGGGAAGATCGTTCGACGTGGCGAGCGCCGGGGTTCCTACTACCTTCTGGCGTCGCAGCGTCTGCCTAGTTAACGACCCAGGTCTCGCCGGAGTGGAGTAGCTCGGCGAGATCGCCCTTGCCCTTCTTCTCCTCGGCGGCCTTCAGCTGCTCCGCCATCAGGTCGTCGTAGACCGGGCGCTCGACGTTGCGGAAGATCCCGACCGGCGTGCCTCCGTGCGTCGCCTGCGTCACGCGCGACAGCGCGAACGCGACCGACGGGAACTCGTGCTCCGTGTCGTGCACGAGCACGCCCGCGTCCTCGGACGCACACGCCTCGATCGAGCCGTCCGAACGCTGCCGCAACGCCTTATCGCCGTCCTTGCCCCACGTGATCGGCTCGCCGTGGCGGAGGGCGATCCGATTCACGCCCTCCTTGTCGTCGCGGACGTAGTCGAAAGCGTCGTCGTTGAAGATCGGGCAGTTCTGGAAGATCTCGACGAACGCGCTGCCGCGGTGCTGGGCCGCGGCGCGCAGCACCTCGGTCATCCCCTTCTTGTCGGTGTCGATCGCGCGCGCGACGAACGTCGCCTCGGCGCCGACCGCGAGCGAGATCGGGTTGAAGGGCCAGTCGATGGAGCCCATCGGCGTCGACTTCGTCCGCATCCCGAGCTCGCTCGTCGGCGAGTACTGCCCCTTCGTCAACCCGTAGACTCGGTTGTTGAAGAGCAGGATCTTGAAGTTGACGTTGCGCCGGAGCGCGTGGATCAGGTGGTTGCCGCCGATCGAGAGCGCGTCGCCGTCGCCCGTCACGACCCAGACCGACAGGTCGGCCCGCGTCGTCGCGAGGCCGGTCGCGATCGCCGGCGCGCGGCCGTGGATCGAGTGCATCCCGTACGTGTTCATGTAGTACGGGAAGCGCGCCGCGCAGCCAATCCCGCTGATGAAGACGGTGTTCTCGCGCTCGATCCCGAGCTCGGGCATGAACGACTGGAGCGCGGCGAGGATCGCGTAGTCGCCGCAGCCCGGGCACCAGCGCACCTCCTGGTCGGTGCGGAAGTCCTTCGCGGTCAGCTGGCCGTTGCCGTTGCCCTCGGTCATGCCGCGTCCACCAGGGCCTCGGCCGCCTCCGCCACCTCCGCCGCGCGCAGCGGGAAGCCGCGGACGTGGTTGTAGCCGATCGCATCGACGAGGAACTGCGACCGGACGAGCTGGAGGAGCTGGCCGAGGTTCATCTCCGGGATGAGCACCTTGTCGTAGCGGCGCAGCACCTCGCCGGTGTCGCGCGGGAACGGGTTGACGTGGCGCAGGTGCGCGTGCGCGACCTGCTTGCCGTTCGCGCGGACGCGCCGCGCGGCCGCCGCGACCGGGCCGTACGTGCCGCCCCAGCTGAGCACGAGCAGCTTCGCCTCCCCGCTCGGGTCGTCCACCTCGAGCTCCGGGATGTCGCCGGCGATCCCCGCGACCTTCTGCGCGCGCAGCCGCGTCATCAGGTCGTGGTTCTCGGGGTCGTAGGAGATGTTGCCGGTGCGGTCCGCCTTCTCGAGGCCGCCGATCCGGTGCTCGAGCCCCTTCGTCCCGGGCAGCGCCCACGGCCGCGCGAGCGTCTGCTCGTCGCGCAGGTACGGCAGAAACTCCTCGCCGGCATTGGGCTCGGTCGCGAAGGTCGGAGTCAGGTCGGGCAGCGAGTCGAGATCGGGGAGGAGCCACGGCTCGGAGCCGTTCGCGAGATAGGCGTCGGAGAGGAGGTAGACCGGCGTCCGGTATTTGAGGGCGATCCGCACCGCCTCGATCGCGGCGTGGAAGCAGTCGGAGGGCGAGCCGGCCGCGACGACCGGCACCGGCGACTCGCTGTTCCTGCCGTACATGACCATGAGCAGGTCGCCCTGCTCCGGCTTCGTCGGCATCCCGGTCGACGGGCCGGCGCGCTGGATGTCGCAGATCACCAGCGGCAGCTCGAGCATGATCGCGAGGCCCACCGTCTCGGCCTTGAGGACGATGCCCGGTCCCGCCGACGTCGTGACGCCGAGCGCGCCGCCGAACGCGGCTCCGACAGCGGCGCCCGCAGCTGCGATCTCGTCCTCCGCCTGGAAGGTGCGGACGCCGAAGTGCTTGTAGCCCGCGAGCTCCTCGAGGATCGAGCTCGCCGGCGTGATCGGGTAGGCGCCGAGGAAGAGCGGCAGCCCGGACAGCCGCGACGCGGCGACGAGGCCGAGCGAGAGCGCCTGGTTGCCCGTGATGTTCCGGTACGTCCCCGGCGCGAGCTGCGCCGGCTTGACCTCGTAGGTGACCGCGAAGGACTCCGTCGTCTCGCCGAACGCGTAGCCGGCGCGGAGGGCCTTGACGTTGGCGGCCGCGATTTCGGGCCGCTTCGCGCCGAACTTCGCCTCGAGGAACTCGATCGTCGGCTTGATCGAGCGCCCGTACAGCCACGACATGAGCCCGAGCGCGAACATGTTCTTCGAGCGCTCGGCCTCGCGCGGCGTCACGCCTTCGATCTCCTTCAGCGCGCCGACGGTCAGCGACGTCAGCGGCACCTCGTGCACCTGGTACTCGTCGAGCGAGCCGTCCTCGAGCGGGCTCTGCGCGTACCCGGCCTTCTGCAGGTTCCGCTCGGTGAAGGCGTCGGCGTCGACGATCAGCGTCCCGCCCCTCGGCAAGTCGGCGAGGTTCGTCTTCAGCGCCGCCGGGTTCATCGCGACGAGCACGTTGGGCGCGTCGCCCGGCGTGAGGATGTCGTGGTCGGCGAAGTGGAGCTGGAAGCCCGAGACGCCGGGCAGCGAGCCGGCAGGCGCGCGGATCTCGGCCGGGAAGTCCGGCAGCGTCGAGATGTCGTTGCCGAGCAGCGCCGCCTCGTTGGTGAACTGCGAACCGGTGAGCTGCATGCCGTCGCCGGAGTCGCCCGCGAACCGGACGATGACCTGGGAGAGCTGCTCGACGGGCTTGCTGCTCATGTCCTACCGGCAGGTATAGCGCACGTCCCGGCCTCTCGGGACATGTAGCGCAGGAGACCGCCGAATCCGGGCGGCCTTCGAGCTAGTGGCAGTCGGGCAGGTCCTCGAGACTGCTGCGATCGGTGAGGTCGATCTCCGCCTGCTCGCCGGTCACCGGGCTGACGACGTAGAGGCGATGTCCCGCTTCGATCGCGTGCCGGGCCTGTTCGAGAGTCCAGCGGTCGTCGTAGATGGCCCCGTTCCCCGATTCGGAGTACCCGACGGCTTCGACCCCCTCGTTGCCGAGGACGACGCAGATGATCCGGTACTCGGCCAACGGTCTGTCAGCGACGGCAGTCCGGCAGCGCCAGCAGGTTGTCGGGCACGTAGTCGTCGATCGTGGTCTTCAGGTACTTCCGCCCCCGGTGGGTCGAGACGGCGACCTGCACGGCGCGGGAACCGACGGTCACGAAGTACGAGTTCGTCCAGCGCTCGATGTCGCGGATGACCTCGTCCTCGGCCTTGTACCACCCGCTGCCACCGAGGGCCCGGATCCTCTCGTGCGGGTCGTAGTGGTCGGGCATCTTCGTGATGCAGGTCACCTCGAGATGCGCCACGCCGTCCTCCCTCTCCGCCGCATTCAGACATTAGACACTACATCCGAGAGCGTTTCTAGACTCCTGTCACCCTGGCCGGGGCTGTAGCCAAACGAGCGAAAGGACAGTCCCGTGAAGGCACGGATTACCTTCCTGGCCGTCATCCTCGGCGCGGTTGCGCTCGCGCTGATCGTGGCCGACGGCACCGTCTGGCCCTAGGCGTCCAGACAGATCGCAGGCGGCGGCGAGCAATTCGGCGCCGCCGCCGCTCTCCTTGAGGACCGACTGTGCTGACTGTAGTCTCCAAGCGAGATGCCGAGGCGACCCTCAACGCACGTCGACAGTGCGGCTGCAGTCGGGGAGCGGCTTGCGGCAGCGAGGAACGCTGCGGGGCTGACGCAGCGCCAGCTTTCGTTCCCCGGCTGCACTGCGGCCTACATCTCGCGGATCGAGGCGGGAGCCCGAATTCCCTCGTACCAGATCCTGCGCGAGTTCGGAAAGCGGCTCGGTGTCAGTGCGGACTACCTGGCGACCGGCGTCGAGGAGGCCGGGCTCGTGGACGAGCTGTTCGAGGCGGAGGTCGCGCTTCGGCTCGACGACCTCGAGCAGGCGGAGCGTCTGTATCGACGCCTCCGGCGGAGCTCCGAGCCCGACGCGGTCGCCGTCGCGCAGGCCGACGCGGGCCTCGGGCAAGTCGCGTTGCGCCGCGGAGAGACGAGCGAGGCTATCGACCTGCTCGAGGCAGCGTCTGCAGCCGCGCTCCCGGCTCGCGAGGCGGAGACGGTGGCCGAGGCGCTGGGCAGGGCGTATGCAGCGCAAGGGCGCTTCGCGGACGCGTTCGACGTCTTCGGCCGCACCCTCGACTCGGCCAAGGAGCGGAAGGACCGCATGCTGATGCTCCGCTTCAGTGTGCTGCTCGCAAACGCCCTGATCGACTGCGGCCGCTTCGACCATGCCGAGGAGGTGCTCGGCGACGCGGTCGATCTCGCGCGGCGGACCCTCGACCCGAGGCTCAGGGCGGATCTGTACTGGTCGCAGTCGCGCCTCTACTCCTCCGAGGGGAGCCCCGATCTCGCTGCCCGGTACGCGCAGCTGACGATCTCGACGCTCCAGGACACCGAGCACACGGTGCAGGCCGCGCGCGCGCTCTTGCTCCTGGCGCAGATCGAGAACGACCGCGACCACGCGCAGGAGGCGCTCGACCTTCTCGAGGAGGGGGAACCGGCAATCCGAGCGGCGGGGAGCGCCGCGGACCGGGCGATGGTCGTGTTCGAACGCGCCCGCGCGCTCGAGGGCCTCGGCGAGGCCGAGGAGGCAGCGAGCCTCGTGCTCGGCTCGGTCGCTGCGCTTGCAGAAGCATCCCCGGTCACCGCCGCTCGCGGCTACGCCGGCGCGGCCGGCTTCTTCCGCTCGCGCGGAGACGACGCCAAGGCGCTGGAGCTCTACGAGCTCGCGGCCGAGCAGTTCCCCGCGCGCGACCGGCACCTCGCGGACGTCCTGACCGCGATGGCGGAGATCCACGAGGCGCGCGGCGACACGGCGGAGGCGCTGCGCCTGCTCAAATCCGCGATGGCCGCGAGAAGCGGCTTGCGCAGCGACGAGTAGGCCGGACCACGGCGCTCAGCCCGGCGTCCGCGCGCGTAGGCACAAGCGGTAGCGGAACGTCTGGAAGCGGCGACCCAGGACCTTCTCGACGGGCTTCAGAACACGGAAGAAGCTCGCCTTCCACGCGGACCGCTCGACGACGAACCCGCAGGCCTGCAGGACCCCGACGAGCTCCGCGGCCGTCCGCAGGCCGATGTGCGTCGGATTCTGCGCCAGCACGAGGTTGCGCGCCTTGAGCCGCTCGATCAGATGGAGCGGGTTCGGCGTGTAGATCGAGAGGCTTCCGCCGGGAACGAGCACCCGCTGCAGCTCTCCCAGCATCGCGCGGAACGTCGAGTCGTCGAGATGCTCCACTAGGTCCCCGGCTACGGCCTTGTCGAAGGAGGCCGCCGCGAAGGGCAGCTCCGCGACACTCGCCTGCTCGAACTCGAGCTCGGGGAACAGCGATCGCGCCCTGACGATCGCTCGCTCCTCCGAGTCGACGCCGACCACCGTCGCGCCGAAGCCGGAGAAGTAGTGCGTGAGCGCGCCCGCGGCGCAGCCGAGATCGACGATCCGGTCGCCCGCCGCCGGCTCGACGAGCTCGCGCAGCGCTCCGAGCCTTAGCTCCGTCCACGGAGTCTGTTCCAGATACTCGCTCGCCATCGTGTCCATGAAGGTCTCGTCGTACTCCGACGGGGACCGTCGAAAGGCGAGGCGGCGCATCGGCGCACGGTATCCGGGATCGCTCTGCAGGAGTACGATCGCCGCGTGGAACCGACTCCTGCTCCGACCGAGGCGACGCCCCGCCCGATCGATCCCGGCGTGGACATCGGCCATGTTCATCTGAAGGTGTCGGACATCGACCGGGCGCTCGAGTTCTACTGCGGCGTGCTCGGTTTCGAGGTCATGGCCCGCATGGGCGACCAGGCGGCCTTCATCTCCGCGGGCGGCTACCACCACCACCTCGGTCTGAACACGTGGGAGTCGAAAGGCGGCGCACCCCCGCCGCCCGGCACGACGGGCCTGTACCACACGGCGATTCGCTACCCCGACCGGCGCACGCTCGCGGATGCGCTGCAGCGCGTGCTCGACGCCGGTGTCCCGCTCGACGGAGCGAGCGATCACGGCGTCAGCGAGGCCCTCTACCTCCGCGATCCCGACTCGAACGGCGTCGAGCTCTACCGCGACCGGCCGCAGGAGGAATGGCCGCGCACGGAGGACGGCGAGTTCACGATGTTCACGAAGCCGCTCGACCTGGGCGGCCTCCTCGCCGAGCTCGGCTAGCTCTCAGCCCTCCCTGTGCTTCAGGTCGCCCTCGCGCTGCTGCGCCTCGGCAAGCGTCAGCCGTCCCGAGCAGACCTCGTCGTTGAGCTCGTTCTCGATCCTGTCCACGTCGGCCGCACGCGGGTAGGGCTCCGGCCAGAGGTTACGCGGGTCGGTCGGGTGGCCGCCGAGCTCGAGGCTGATCAGGTGATCCTCCTGGTAGTCGGAGAGCGAGCCCGTCTCTCGGTACTGGCGCATCTGCTTCCGCTTCAGGTCGTTCGTGTACGAGGTCGGCGGGCGGATCGTCGACGTCCAGCCGTGACGGCAGATCGTGGAGCGGATGTTCGCCTGCGTCACGTCCGGATTGAGGACGCCCGGCGTGCGCACCGGATCGGCGAGGATCGCGGGCTTCGCGCGCGCATGGCCGCGCGTCAGCACGAGCACGACGGCCGCGACGAGCAGCAGTCCGATGAGGAAGTCGACCGGGGTGAGCGGCCTCGTCACCCGGGCGACGGTAGGTCGCCCGCCGAGACGCCGCAAGACGCTCATCGAGCCGTGTCCAGGCGAGGCAGTACGCTCGCGGACATGGTCGAGCTGGTCGTTCGCCCCCGCGGTCCGTACTCGCTCGCGCTCTCGGCGCGCCTCGCCGGCGACGCAACGCGCCGGATGCGGGAGGGGCTCGTCACCGCCCGCTGCGGCGGCGGCGTGGCCTGCGCATGGCAGTCGCCGGACGGCACGGTGACGATCAGATCCGAGTCCCGGGCTGCAGCGGAGAAGCTGCGCTGGATGCTCGCGGTCGACGACGACCACTCCGAGTTCCTGCGGCGCTTCGCCGACGACCCGCTGCTCGGCCGCGCCTCCAAGCACCTACGCGGCCTACGGCCGGTGCGGACGGCGACCGTCGCGCAGGCTCTCCTGCGTGCAGTCTGCGGGCAGCTCGTCGACTGGAAGACGGGACGAAGTCTCGAACGACGTGTGATCCGGGCGCTCGCGCCGGCCGACGAAGCCGGGCTCAGCGAGGCGCCGTCCTGCACCGCCCTCGCGGCCGTGGCGCCCTTCGAGCTGAGGCGTCTCGGTCTGCACGAGCGGCGTGGTGCGGCCGTCGTCCGCCTCTGCCGCGGCCTCGAGCTCGAGCGCCTCCACGAGCTGCCGACCGATGCCGTGGTCCGCCGGCTCGAGCGAGAGCGCGGGCTCGGCCCGTGGTCCGCCGGTGTCGTCTGTCTCGAGGGACTGGGCCGCTACGAGCACGGCCTCGTCGGCGACCTCGGGCTCGTGAAGCTCCTGCGGGCGCTGCGCGGCCGGCCGGTGGAGGCCTGGGAGACGGCGGAGCTGCTCGAGCCGTACGGCGAGTGGGCAGGTATCGCGAGCGTCTATCTGCTCGCGGGCCTCGGCCGCGGCCTGATCCCGCTGCCCGCGGCGCGCGCCGCCTAGGCTTTCCGGCATGAACAGGAAGGTTGCGATCCTCGGCGGCGGCCGGATTGGGGAAGCCCTGCTCTCCGGCCTGCTCAGCTCCGGGTGGCGCGACACCGCCGAGATCGTCGTCACCGACCGTGGCGAGGAACGCGCCGCAGAGCTGCGCGAGCGGTACGGCGTGGACGCGACCGGGGACAACGTCGCCGCCGTTACCGGCGCCGGCCTCGTCGTCGTCGCGGTCAAGCCGCAGGACATCGACGGCTTGCTCGAGACGGTCGGCGCCCACCTGAGGCCGGAGCAGACGGTCGTCTCGGTCGCGGCCGCCATCCCCACGGCGCACATCGAGGAGCGGATCGCCGAGGGCGTCCCGGTCGTGCGCGCGATGCCGAACGCGCCGGCGACCGTGCACGAGGGCATGGCCGGCATCTGTGCCGGTGCGCACGCGAGCGACGCGCAGCTCGCGCTCGCGGAAGAGTTGCTCGCGCACCTCGGCCGCGTCGTGCGTGTGCCGGAGACGGGGATGGACGCGATCACCGCGGTCTCCGGCTCCGGCCCCGCCTACTTTGCGCTGCTCGCCGAGGCGATGATCGAGGCGGGCATCCTGCTCGGGCTGTCGCGTGAGGTCTCGACGACCCTCGTGGTGCAGACGATGTTCGGGACCGCGAAGCAGCTCCGCGACCAGGGCATGCATCCGGTCGAGCTGCGCGAGTCGGTCACGTCCCCCGGCGGCACGACGATCGCCGCGATTCGCGAGCTCGAGCAGGCGGGTGTGCGCGCGGCGTTCCTCAACGCGATCCAGGCGGCCATGGATCGCGCCCGCGAGCTCGCCGAAGGCGGATGAGCGCGGTCGACATCACGGTCGTCGGGGAGGCGGAGGAAGCCGCTCGCGTCGTCGCAGAACGGCTCGCCGAACAGGCGCGCGCCGGCGGCAGCATCGTCCTCACCGGCGGCTCGACCCCGCGCCGCGCCTACGAGCTCGCCGCCGAGCTCGAGCCGGACTGGAGCGGCGTCGAGCTCTGGTGGGGAGACGAGCGCTGCGTTCCGCCCGACGACGAGAACTCGAACTACGCCATGGCGAATGCGGCGCTACTCGACCGGCTCGCCGCGCAACCGGCCGCTGTCCACCGCATGCAGGGCGAGCTCGGCCCAGAGGCCGGCGCCGAGGAGTACGCGAGTGAGCTCGGTGGGGTGGGCACGTTCGACCTCGTCCTGCTCGGCCTAGGCCCCGACGGACACATCGCGTCCCTCTTCCCGAACTTCCCCACCCTCGACGTGACCGACCGCGACGTCCTCGGCTCCGAAGCGGGGCACGAGCCGTTCGTGGACCGGATCTCCATGACGCTGCCGCGGCTCAGCGCGACGCGCGAGCTGCTCTTCCTCGTCGCGGGCGGGGACAAGGCCGACGCTGTCGCGCGAGCGCTCGCCGGAGAGCCGTCCCACGCGACGCCGGGCAGCCTCGCGCGTGCGGCCGACGGGTTGACGCGCGCGATCCTCGACCGCGCGGCCGCCGCGGAGCTCTAGACGAGGCCGCGGGCGGTCGCGAGCGCGTCGAGCGCGAGCGCCGTGTCGGGGACCGGGACGTCCTCGAGCCAGGCGTCCCGCTCCTCGAACGAGCGCCGCACCGCGGCGACCGCAACGCGGTAGCCCTCCGCGTCGTGCGCGGCGAGCGCCGCAAGCGAGGCGGCGACGTCGCTCGGGAATCCCTCGCCGAGGCTCGCCGCGAGGGCGCCTGCCTCCGCGTCCCGACCGAGCACGAGGAGCGCGAGTGCGCCTGCGTAACGGCCAATCGCCGAGCCCGCCCGCACGGCTCCCGCGTCGAGCGCCCAGCGGGCCGCCTCGGTCGCGTCCTCCCCGGCGACGAGCAGCGCCTTCGTCGCACCGATCAGCCGTCCCCACGCGTCCGTCGCCTCGCCGGCGTCCCAGCTCTCGCGATACCGCGTAGCCGACCGCACCAGCCACGTGCGAGCGCCCTCGCGGTCGCCGGTCATGAGCAGCGAGAGGCCGGCCGCCCAGGCCGCGTTCGCGAGCTGCACGAGCTGCCGCTCGTCGAGCTCGCGCGTCTCCCCGCCGGCATAGCGCGCCGCCGCGCTCTCGTACCGCTCGCGCCATTCCACCCGCGCAGACTAGGCTCGACCGCACATGGCCGACGACGACTGGCGCATCCGCATCGAGGTCGAGGAGGAGGAGCACGCCGCCGGCCTGCTCGAGCGGCTCGCGGGCGAGCTCGACTCCGAAGCGCGGGAGCTCGCACAGGATCTCGAGGCACGCCGGCTCGCGGTCTCGCGCGACGGCGACACCGTCTTCGTCTACGCCGCGACTCGCGCCGCGGCCGAGAGCGCGCATGCGGTCGCCGAGGCCGAGCTGCGGAAGCAGGGCTTCGCCGCTCGCGCGAGCCGGATCGAGCACTGGGTCGACGAGGAGGATCGCTGGGACGACGAGCCGCCGGGCGAGACGTGGGAGGAGGAAGAGCTCGAGCGGGGCTTCGCCCCCTGGGAGGTGCGCGTCGAATCCTCGTCGCGGCAGGAGGCGCGTGAGCTCGCTGAGCGGCTCGAGGGCGAGGGCTACAAGCCCGAACGACGCTTCAACTACGTGATCGTCGGCACCGCGAGCCGCGAGGACGCGGACGCGCTGGCGGCCCGCCTCCACGGCGAGGTCGAGGGAGGAGGCGAGCTCGTCTGGGAGGCGAGCCGCGCCAATCCCTTCGCCGTATTCGGCGGCCTGGGCCTGTAGTCGGCATTGACGACGGCCCGAGAGCGGGTATTCTTCAGAAGCGCCGCTCGCCCAGGGGAAGTCAGCCGAGCGCGCATCTCTTGAAGGACGGGCAGCACCGAAGCGTGCTGCGCATATGCAGGAAGCGATTCAGCAGCCGACCAGCTCAACACTGGAGGCGGCAGACCCCGTAGTTGCCGCCGCCGTCCGCGCGGAAGCGTGGGCGGGAGAGCCGTTCGTCCGTGAGGGCGAGGATCCTGCCGAGGCGCTCGCGGAGGGCACAGCGCGCCGTCGTGCGCTCGACGAGGCGCTCGCCGAGATCGACGCCGGGCGGAAGACGCCGTCGCCCCAGTGGAAGGTCCGCTACGGCCTCCTCCTCGGTCTCGAGCGCGTCCTCGCCGAGCCCGAGCCTCGCACCGCCACCGGCACCGCGCTCCGCCGCCACCAGGTCGACGCGCTCGCCGGGATGCTCACCGAGCTGATCGCCGCGAGCCAGCGTTACGACGAGGCAAACGGAAACGGGAACGGCAACGGCCACACGGCAAGCGCCGAGGAGCTCGAGCTGCAAAAAGTCGAGGACGAGGACGAGGACTCGACCCTCGTCGTCGAGATCGAAGACGCGGAGCTCCCGGAGGAGCCGGAGCAGGACGACCCGGGGGCCGTGCGCCGCTACCGGTTCCGCCACCCGACCGCGTCGGGGAAGACGATCGCCGCGGCGGGCTTCGTCGAGGCGGCCCGCACGCTCGGTGTGCTGATCCTCACGCACCGCCGCCTGCTCGTCTCCCAGTTCACGCGCGACCTCACGACCGAGGGCTACGGCAAGCGCCTCACCGACGTGATCACGCGCGACAGCCGCAGCGCCAAGAAGGCCCCGCTCACGATCCAGACGTACGCCTGGTTCGCACGGCATGTCGAATCGGTCGAGCGCGACGCCTACCAGCTCGTGATCTGCGACGAGGCGCACACGGCCCTCGGTGAGAAGACCTCGGCGGCGATCCGCTCCTTCCCCGAGCCGATCTACATCGGCATGACGGCGACCGAGCAGCTGATCGCGAAGCAGGTCTCCGACGTCTTCCCCGCCTCGGTCGACGACCTGCCGCTGCAGGACGCGGCGCGCCGCGGCCTGATCGCGCCGCTCCGCGACCTGCGCGTGCCGCCGGTGGCGGCGATCAACTCCGTGCCGATCGTCGGCGGCGACTTCGACCAGGAGATCCTCGCCAAGACCCTCGACCACCAGGCGCTCAACCAGGCCGCCGCGAGCCTCTACCGCGACCGCTTCGACAACACGCCGGGCATCGTCTACGCCGCCGGCGTCGACCACGCGTACAACCTCGCGACGGAGTTCCGCGCGGCCGGGCTGAAAGCGGAGGCGGTCTCGGGACGGACGCCGCCGGTGCGCCTCGCCGAGACGCTCGCCGCCTACGAGCGCGGCGAGATCAACGTGCTCATCAACGCGCAGCTGCTCGCGGAGGGGTGGAACTCCCCACGCGCGACCGTCTGCATGCACCTCGCTCCGACCGCTTCGCGCCGTGTGTACCAGCAGCGGATCGGCCGCATCATGCGCCTCCACCCGCGCAAGGAGGCGGGCATCGTCGTCGACTTCGTCCCGAAGGGCGCGACGCACAACGAGAGGGTGGTCTCGCTCCACTCGCTCCTCGACGCCGACTTCTACCGCGAGGGTGCCCGCGTCACCCCGGCTCCCCGCCGCCGCTCCCAGAGACGCGCCCGCCGCCGGCTCACCCCGGCACCGTGGCTCGTGCCGGTCACACCCGACGTCCGCCGCCGCATCGGCGTCATCCAGCGCGAATGGCAGCGCATCGATCCCAAGTACCTCGACGAGGACGAGCAGCGCTACTGGGCGACGATCGCCGGACGCCAGATCCGTTTCGACGAGCGCGCGTCCTTCGTCCAGAAGCTGACCGACCGGAGCGCGAGCAAGGCGGCGCTCGAGCAGTTCCTGACGACGGCCGCCGCCGAGAACCCGAACCGGCGGCTGCGGATGATGGCGCTGCAGGACCGCGTCTCGATGCGCGTCGAGCGCGCCGACTTCGACGACCTCGTCACGCTCGTGACGCAGGCGCCGACATGGGAGAAGGAGCGGCTGCCGGGCATCCGCACCCTTCTGCGCGCAATCGGCGAGGAGAAGCCGGACGCGCCCGAGCAGATCCTCGCCCGCTGGACGTGGCGGCTCGCACGTGCGACGAGGAAGGTGCAGGACCGCCGCGCGTCGGCGGAGTATCCGGAAGCGAAGCGCCTGCTCGGCGCGCTCGCGAACTCGCGCGGGCATCGGCACGAGGAGAACGCCGCGAAGCTCGTCCAGGCGGCGCTCGAGCTGCCGCTGCAGGTGGGCGCCGCGCTTCTCGCCTCGGCGGAGGGCTACACGCCGCGCGCGGCGAAGCTCATCGACGAGGCACGGGAGCGGCTCGGCTCGATCCAGGAGGTCGCGGTCGCGCTGTCGGAGAACCTGCCCGCGCCGAAGCAGGGCGGCGGCCGCAGCAGGCGGCGCCGGCGGCGGAGGCGGAAGGGCGGCGCCGGGAACGCGGCAGCGTCGGCGGCGAAGCCGAAGCAGGAGAAGCAGCAGAAGCAGGACAAGCCTGCCAAGACAGCGCCGGCCGCCGACAAGGCCGCCGCCGAAGATACTCGGTCATCGAGCTAGATCACGTCCAGCTCGCGGCCCCGCCCGGCTGCGAGGCCGAGGCGCGGCGGTTCTTCGGCGAGCTCCTCGGCCTCGCCGAGGTGGACAAGCCCGAGCCGCTGCGTTCGCGGGGCGGCGTCTGGTTCGCCCTCGGCGGCGGTGGTCAGCTCCACGTCGGCGTGGCGGAGCCGTTCGCGCCGGCGCGCAAGGCGCATCCCGCGTTCCGACTCCCTGCCGAGCAGCTCGACGAGCTCGCACGCCGGTTGGAGGCTGCGGGCGAGCGCGTCGAGTGGGACGAGACGCTTCCAGGCACGCGCCGCTTCTACACGGCGGATCCCTGGGGCAACCGGCTCGAGCTGCTGGCCGGCTAGGAGGCCGGCCCGCCGGCGCTCTCGCCGGCGTCGTCGCCATCCTGCTCCCGTTCGCGGAGGAAGCGGGTCAGCTCGGCGGCGAGGCTCTCACCCGACGGAAGTTCCTCGGCCGCTTCCATCATGTCGACGCGCTGCTCGAGCTCCTCGACGTACGCCGCGGTCTCGGCGTCGGAGGCGACCGCCTCGGTGACCTGCTCGCTGTATTCCTCTGCCGCCTGCTCGAGCTCGGCGAGGTCGATCTCGGTCTCGACCAGCTCGCCGAGGCGGCGGCAGAGCGCGAGCGCGGCGCGGGGGCTCGGGGCGAGCGAGACGTAGTGCGGCACGGCCGCCCACAGGCTCACCGACGCAATGCCCTCCTTCCGGCAGGCGTCGAGGAGCACGCCGACGATCCCGGTCGGCCCTTCGTAGCGCGACGGCTCGACCCCGAGCTCCTCGACGAGGGCGGGATCACTCGCGGCTGCGCTCACCGGAGCCGGCCGCGTGTGCGGCACGTCGGCGAGCAGCGACCCGAGGGTGACGACGAGCTCGACGCCGACGTCTTGCACCAGCTCGAGCACGAGGTTCGCGTACGTCTTCCAGCGGAGGTTGGGCTCGACCCCGAGCAGGATCACGGCGTCGCGGTCGAGGCCTGGGATCGGCGCGTGCATGAACGTGTTCGCGGGCCATTCGAGCTTCCGCGTCAGCCCGTCCTCGAGCGAGACGTGCGGCCGGACGGCCTGGAAGTCGTAGAAGTTCTCGGGGTCGATCTCCGCGAACGACTCGGCGCCCCATTGCCGTGCGAGGTACCCACCGCCGAGCGTCGCCCCCTGGCCGCCGTCGTTCCAGCCCCGGAACGCAGCGACGAGGACCGGACGGCGAAGGTCGGGCCGCGCGGAGACGATCAGCTCCGACATTCTCGGAGTCTAGTCCGCAGCTACCGGGCGCCAGAGGCGCGCGACGAGGCCCACCGTCCAGCCGACCAGGGTCGCCGCCGTTGCGACGTGCAGGAGGACGAGCCACCACGGCACGTCTCCGTAGGTTCGGTACTGCACCTCGCCGATCACCAGCTGCGCGGCGAGGATCGCAATCAGCCCGACGCAGCCGCGGAGCAGCCAGGGATACGCCTGACGCCGGGTCCACGCCCAGCCCGCGAGGACGAGGAAGACAATCCCGAACACGGCGACGGCACGCACGTGCCAGTAGACCGCGGGGTAGAAGTGGCCGAGCCGCGGCACGACCTTCGTGCCCGAGCTGCCCGGGAAGCGGCCCGCGGCGGTCGCCGCCGTTCCGCTCACCGCGAGCACGACCACGGACGTGACGAGGACGAGCCCGCCGAGCCGCGCGATCGCGGGCAGCGCGCTCCCGCCGCCGCGGGCGAGGCGCGACGCTTCGAGCAGCGTGACCACCGCGAGCGAGACGAGCGTGAACGAGAGCAGGAGATGCGTGATCACGAGGTACGGGTTCAGGTCGTAGTAGACGGTGATCGCGCCGAGCGGCGCCTGCGCGAGCGTCCCCACAAAGACGGCGGTCGCCAGCCACCGCCCGCGGCGCCCCAGTCCGCGCGTGCGCCACGCAGCGACGCCGAGAGCGAGAGTCGTGAACACCGTGATCGCGGAGACGACACGGTTTCCGAACTCGATGTACGAGTGGTAGGTCTGAGGCAGAGCATGCTGTGTCGTACAGGTCGGCCATTCGGGACAGCCGAGCCCGGACCCCGTGAGGCGGACGGTCGCTCCCGACCCGACGATGAGGATGAGCACGCCGACCGCCGCGAGCGCGACGCGACGGAAGACGACCGGGGAGACCGTCAGGGCAAGCCGGCGCGGCAATGCAGCCGATACGGACCCCGTGTCCACGACCTGAGTGTAGAGCGCTTTCTCCGCTCGCTACGGCTCGAGCACGACGCCGGCGCCTTCCTCCACCACACCCACCCGGGCGAGGAAGAGGCCCGCGCGCCCGAACTCCGCCTCGAGCGAAAGAGCCTTCTCGGCCGGCAGCGTCACGAGCAACCCGCCCGCGGTCTGGGCGTCGTAGGCGAGTGCGAGCAACTCGTCCGGCACGCCGTCGCTCGCCACGTGGGCGCCTGCGAAGTCGCGGTTCCGGGGATCGCCGCCGGTGCGGACGCCGTCACGCGCAGCCTCCACCGCTCCTTCGAGGGCCGGCAGCGCGGAGGCACGGAGCCGGATACGAACGCCGCTCCGTTCCGCCGTCTCGTGCGCGTGGCCGAGCAGCCCGAAGCCGGTGACGTCGGTCACCGCGTGCGGCGAGAAGGACCGCAGGATCTCGGCCGCGCGATCGTTGAGCGTCGTCATCCAGCGCGCCGCCTCCGCAAGATCCCCCTTCGTCGCCAGCACGAGCCCGGTGCCGAGCGGCTTGGTCAGGAAGACGGCGTCTCCGGGCCGGGCGCCGCTCTTGACCCACACGCCGTCCGGATGCACCGTGCCGACCACCGCGAGGCCGTACTTCGGTTCGACGTCGCGAATCGTGTGGCCGCCGGCGAGGATCGCACCTGCGGCCCGCACGGCCTCGTCCGCCCCCCTGAAGACCGCCGAGACGAGGTCGGTCGCGAGCTCCTCCGGAAAGGCCGCGATCGAGAGCGCGAGCAGCGGCGTCCCGCCCATTGCGAAGACGTCGTTGAGCGCGTTCGTCGCGGCGATCCGGCCGAACAGCGCGGGATCGTCGACGAGAGGCGGGAAGAAGTCCACGGTGAAGACGAGCGCGCGCTCGGCGTCGAGCCGGTAGACGGCGGCGTCGTCGGCGGGATCGAGGCCGACGAGGAGGTCCTCCGCCTCCGCCGGGACGAAGCCTTTCAGCAGCTCCTCGAGCCGCGCGGCGGAGTACTTCGCCGCACATCCTCCGCCGACGGTGAGGCTCGTCAGTCCGGCCGCTTCGGTCTCCACGCCGTTTACTGTAGGCCGAATGGCTCGGGCTGCACTCGTCACCGGCGGCTCGTCGGGCATCGGCCTCGCGATTGCACGGATGCTCCGGGACGAAGGCTTCGACCTCACCCTCGTCTCGCGGACGCCCGAGAAGGTCGAAGCCACGGCCGCCGAGCTCGGCGCCGCAGCCGTCGCTGCGAACGTCGCCGAGGCGGAGGACTGCGAGCGAATCGTCGCGGAGCACCGCGACCGCTACGGCCGCCTCGACGTGCTCGTCAACTCGGCCGGAGTCGGTGTCGGCGGCCGGGTCGAGGAGCTACCCGTGAAGCACCTCGACCTCCAGCTCGACGTCAACCTGCGCGGGCTCTTCCTCGTCACGCAGGCGGCGATCCCGCTCCTGCGGGAGTCCCGCGGATGGATCGTCAACCTCGCCTCGATCTCGGGCACCCTGCCGACCCCATGGCTCGCAACCTACGGCGCCACGAAGGCGGCCGTGATCGCGCTCACCCGGTCGCTCAACGAGGAGCTCGACGGCGACGGCGTCCGGGCCATCGCGCTCTGTCCCGGCTTCGTCGACACGGCGATGGCGCAGTGGTCGGGAATCGAGCCGAGCGAGATGATCCGGCCCGAGGACTGCGCGGAGGTGGTGCGCATGTGTCTCCGGCTCAGCCCGACGGCGCGGATTCCGTCTGTCGTCGTCGAGCGGATGGGCTCCCGCAACGGGGACGTCCACTGATGCCGCACTCGGGGCCGCGACCAACTACCCAAGTAACAGCCTGTTACTTAGTTGGACAGCGGCACGATCGGACCTGTCCGGCGACTGGTCGCAAGCATCTCCAGGACAGCTTGTAACAGTCTGTTACTAGCAAAGACAGGCCAGCCACGGCCATGCTGCGCCCCGTGTTCTTGCCGGCTCCCTACAACTCGCCGGGGGTGCGGATGATCTTCCAGATCATGTAGAGCCCGAGCACTCCGGCGAGGCAGAACCCGGCGACGCCGAGCCACTCGACCCGGTGCGCGTTCACGAGCAGCGACGAGGAGAGCAGTAGCGCTCCGACGATCATCGCCGCGCCGATCCTGTTCGCGATCGACCGGAGGTTGTGCTCGAGCTCGTCCAGGCCGGTCGGAGTGACGCCGATCGTCAGCGTGCCCTGCTCGAGCTCGGCCGCAAGATGCCCGACGCGGCCCGGCAGCCGGGAGAGCGGAGCCAGCTGCGTGAAGGCGTAGGCGGCGAGCCGGTTCGGCTCGAGTCGCCGCTCGGCCTCACGCGTCATCACCTCGAGCGACTGCTCCTCGATCAGGGCTATCGGATCGAGCTCGGGATCGAGCAGCCGCGCGATCGAGTCGGCCTGAGCGAGCGTCTTGCCGACGAGCGCGAACGAGGTGGGCAGCCGGATGTCGCGTTGGATCGCGGCCCGCTGCAGGTCTGCGAGCGCCTGGCCGGCCTCGATCGACGCGAGTGGACGGTGGTGGAAGCGAGGCAGCTTGCGCCGCACGTCCTGCACGAATCCAGCCTGGTCGGAGCGCGTCGAGGTGAGCGAGAGCGAGACGACGAGGTCGGCGACGTCGTCGGCTCGGTTCTGGGCGAGGGCGAGGAGGAGCAGCCCGAGGCCCGTGCGGGTGTCCTCGTCGAGCCTGCCGAGCAGCCCGAAGTCGAGCAGTGCCAGCCTCCCGTCCTCGGTCAGGAGGACGTTCCCGTGGTGCGGGTCGGCGTGGTAGACGCCCTCGACCACGACCTGGAACACGTAGGCGCGGAAGAACTCGCGTGCGAGCAGCGCGGCGCGTTCCGAGTCGAGCCCGTGCCCCGACTCGACCTTGCCGCCGGCGATCCGCTCCAGGACGAGGGCGCGCTCGGTCACGTACGGCCGGATCACACGCGGCACGACGAGCCCCTCGAACGGCTCGACGAGGCTCCGCACGAGCTCCGTGTTGTGCGCTTCCTCGAGGAAGTCGAGCTCGGCCCGGAGGTGAACCTCGAGCTCGTCCGCGAGCTCCTCGAGCTGAATCCGCTGCGCCGCCTCGAAGCGCCGCGCCGCGAAGCGCACGGTCGAGCGAAGCACCGCGAGGTCGAGGTCGACCTGCTCGACCACGCCTGGCCGCCGCACCTTGACGACGACGTCGTGTCCCGTGACCAGCAGTCCGCGATGCGTCTGCGCGATCGAGGCCGTGGCGAGCGGCTCCGGATCGAGGCTCACGAACGCGTCCTCGCCGAAGTCGGCCCGCACCACGGCCTCGATCTCCGCGAAGGGCACCGCGGGCACGGCGTCGACCAGCCGCCCGAGCTCCTCGATGTAGACGTCGGGCAGGAGGTCGGGACGCGACGAAAGGAGCTGCCCGAGCTTGATGAACGTCGTCCCGAGCTCCTCCAGGCCACAGCGAAACGCCCGCGCGGTCTCGCGCGTGGCCTCGCGGCGGCCGGTCACACCGATCTCGCCGAGGATCCGCCGCAGCCCACTCTGGTGTGCGACCCGCCCGACGGTCAGCGCGCGGCGAGCGCGCTCGAGTCGTGCACCCACGAGGGCGTCATCCCACCGTTAGCGACGTGGGAAACGCCGGTGCGGGTCGCCGCAGGGTTCCCTAGAAACCGCCCCCGCTGCTCATTCCGAAGCCGGGGTGACCGCAGGCCAGGATGAAGGCGAAGAGCGACGCGATGAACAAGAGAGAGATGAGCCGTGCTTTCGTCAAGTTGTCACCTCCTTTCCGGTGTCTAGAAGCGGACGTCCTGAAGTGCCTCTGCAGCCCTGCGATAGAGCTCGGCTGCACGTGCGTGATCCCCCTGGCGGGCAGCGAGGTCGCCGCGCGCCATCCAGGCTGCGGCGCGGTGACTGCCTGACCCCAGCGTGCCGAAGCAGGCTTCGGCGTCGCGGAACGCAGCCTCGGCCTCGTCGAGCCGGTCTTGCTCGAGCAGTGCCCGGCCGAGCACGAGCTGCGCGTTTCCCATCTCGTCGACGTAGTCGACCCGGCCGTCGAGCAGCTCGAGCGCGTGACGCGCCTGCTCCTCTGCCTGATCGACGTTGCCCGTGCGCAGATGAACCTGCGCGAGGGACGAGACGGCGCGCCCGGCGTCGGCGTCCTGGCCGGCCTCGAGCGCGATCGAGAACGCCTCCTTGAGCAGCTCGACGGCGTCCTCCGTGTTCCCGAGCAGGAAGTTGAGTCCGCCGAGGTTGTTAGTCAGCTGCCCGACGTGGACGCGGTCGGCGAGCGCCGCGTACGCCTCGCGGGCCCGCTCCGCGTAGTTGCGCGCGAGCACCCAGCGGCCCTCGCGGTCGGCGACGAGCGAAGCCTGGAAGTAGGCGGCGCCGACGGTGCGGAGGTCGTCGACGGCGTGGGCAAGCTCGAGCGCACGCTCCACGTCCTCCTTCGCCGCCTCGTAGTCGCGCTGGATGAGCCAGCAGCGGGCGCGCCAGGAGAGGATGTTCGCCTTCAGCGCATCGCACGGCAGGCCCGAGCGCTCCGCGAGCGTGAACGCCTCGTTGAGCAGGCCCAGCGCGGTCTGGATGCTGTTGAGCTGGACGCGGCAGCCGCCGAGCCGGAGCAGCACGTCCGCCCGCTCGACGTCGGAGAATGCCTCGGCCTCCGAGATCGCGCGCGCCTCGTTGAGGAGCACGAGGGCGGTGCGGTGCTGGCCGATGCGCATCTTCGCGAGCCCGGCCCCGACCAACGCGCGCACCTGCAGCTCGGGCACCCCGGTCGCGCGGGCAGCCGCGGGGAGCGGCTCGAACGCATCCGCCGCCTCCTCGTCCTCCTGCGCCTCGTACAACGCCTCGGCACGCGTAAGGGCCCCTTCGAGCCTGGCGCGCTCGTCGGTCGCAACGCCGTTCGCGAGAAAGCCTGCGTCGACTCCGAGACGGCCGGCGAGCCACTTGATCGTCTCCGCGGTCGGCCGCGTCTTGCCGCGCTCGATCTGCGAGACGTATTCCTTGGAGAAGCGATCGCCGGCGAGCTCGCTCTGCGTCAGCCCGGCGGCAACGCGCAGCTGGCGAAGCCGTTCACCGAGGCGAACGCCCTCGGGGCTGGTCCTGCGAGTGGTGCGGCTGGCTGTCTCTCGGATCGGCATGTCTCGGCGCGCCTAGTCAAGCGCATACTTCACTGAAGCGCAAGTTCAGGGGCTTGAACATCCCCCATTCGAGCGTATCCATCGGGAAAGTCGGTCAACCATGCGAACTGCACAATCACTTGACCGAGCTACTTGACGAGTGCCGCAACCGCTCCTATAGTGAGCGCACCTTGCAACCAGGCCGGACGCCAGGCCGAGGTTCGCAGGGGGTGCGCCGGGGCTCCCGGTAAGGACGGAAGCGGATGGGCCGCAGATCCGCCTCCACAATCCCGCCGAGAGTGGCGCACCTCTCGAGAAGGCCCCGGAGCCGCAGCCGGGGCCTTTTCTTTTGGGCGCCTCGCCCGCTTCGCTTGCCCGGGCGCGCGCGCTTCGCGCGCGGGCGCGGGCTGCGCTGTGCTTTCCGCTCGCGCCGTGTGCCGCGCCCCGCGCATGTCGGTGCGCGGCACGGAGCGGCGAAGCTCTAGCTCAACCTTTTAGCCAGGCGAGGCGGGCGGTTCGGATTGCCTGGAGCTCTCCGTCGTCGAGGAGGCCCACTCTTCTGCCGACCATGCCGAGGATGCCGCCCGCGAGCATGATCCATGCCTCCGAGTCGGCGTCGCGCTCGCCGGCGATTGCTCCCTGCGTCTGGCCGCGGCGGATGAGGTCTGCGACGAAGTCGTGCACCTCGCGCATGTGGCGGCGCAGATGGCGGCGCAGGTCCGGGTCCTCCGAGGCCTCGCTCAGCGCCTGTACCCACAGCTCCGCGAGCTGGAGCTTCGGCGACCGGACCGACACGTGCCCCTTGCCGATCGCTTCGACGGCCGCGCACGCGTCGGGAGCCTCGTCGAGCGTCCGCTCCCAGGTTTCCCGGGTTTTCGCCCAGACGTGCTCGAGCGCCGCGAGGTAGAGGTCGCGCTTCGACGCGAAGTGGCGGTAGAGGATCGGCTCCGAGACGCCGGCGGCGCGCGCGATCTCCGCGGTCGTCGTGCCGTGGTAGCTCCCGTCGGTGAAGAGGCGGATCGCGGTCTCGACGAGATGCCGCCGCCGGTCGGCCGCCGCCATCCGCGGCGCCGCAGCTGTCATGCCGCCATCTCCGCGAGGTGCTCCCGCACTACCTCGGGCCGCGTCCGCACGAGAACGATCGCAAGCGCAGCCGCGACGAACGTGATCGCTGCTCCGACCGCGAAGCCTGCGTGGAGGCCGTTGACGAAGTCCTGGGCGGCCGCCGGGCTCTGCGTCGGATGACGCTGGTACGCGGCGACGATCGCGCCCATCAACGCAATTCCGAGCGAGCCACCGACCTGGCGGAAGCTGTTGAGGACACCCGATCCCACCCCGGCCTTGTCGACCGGCACCGCCGCCATCGCCGCAGCGGTCATCGGCGACATCGTCATCGCCATCCCGACACCGCCGAGGAGCATCTGTGGCAGCAGCGTCCAGAAGTCGGAATGGACCGTGACGCGCTCGTAGAGCAGGAGCGAGATACCGACGAGCGTCATCCCGCCGCCCATCAGCCAGCGCGAGCCGAGGCGGTCCGAGAGCCTCCCCGCGAGCGGCGCGACGACGATGATCAAGGTCGTCATCGGCAAGAACATCGCGCCCGCCTGGATCGCCGAGTAGCCGAGGATGCTCTGCACGTACAGGGACACGAAGAAGAAGACGCCGAACATCGCGAGCGAGACGAGCATCGCCACGAGGTTCGCGCCCGTAAACGCGCCGATCCGGAATAGCGACAGGTCGAGCATCGCCAGGCGTTGCCGGAACTCGACGAGCACGAAGGCCCCGAGCAGAACCGCTGCCACGACGAAGAGGCCGAGGATCTCGGGCGAGGTCCACCCGTGACCGTTGCCCTCGATGAGAGCGTAGCTCAGCGCGAAGAGAAATCCGATCGACGTGACGAGCCCCGGAAGGTCGATGCTCTGCTCGGCAGACGTGTCGCGCGACTCGCGGATGACGAGCTGCGAGACGAGGATGGCGAGCGCGCCGACCGGGACGTTGACGAAGAAGATCCAGTTCCAGTTCAACTTCTCGGCGATCAAGCCGCCGACGAGCGGGCCGATGGCGAGCGCGAGCGCCGATACGCCCGCCCAGATTCCGATCGCCTGCCCGCGCTGTCGCGGTGGGAAGGTGGCGGTGATGATCGAGAGCGTCGCCGGGTTCATGAGCGCGGCGCCGACGCCCTGCACCGCGCGCGCGCCGATGAGGAAGCCGGCGCTGGGAGCGAGGCCGCAGGCAAGCGACGAGAGCGTGAAGATCGCAAGGCCGAGCACGAAGATGCGCCGGCGGCCGTAGAGATCCGCGAGCTTGCCGCCGGTGATCAGGAGCGCCGCGAACGTCAGCGCGTACGCGGTGACGATCCACTCGAGCGACGACACCGACATGTGGAGGTCGCTCTTGATCGTCTGCAGCGCGACGTTCACGACCGTGTTGTCGAGCATGATCATGAAGAGGCCGAACGCGACCGCGAACAGCGTCCACCACTTCCGGTTCTCCTCTGCCGCCAGCGCGGCCAGCATCCTCGCTCTCACGCACTCTCCCTCGTCCCGAAGTTAGCGTGCACTAGGTTAGCGGTCGCTAACTTGCCTCGGCAAACTAGAGTTGCGCCGTGATCGAGCTGGCGGGGCAGCGAGGGTTCGTCACCGGAGGCGGCCGCGGTGTCGGCGAGAGCATCGCCCGCGAGCTCGCGGCGGCAGGGATGGAGGTCGCCGTCAGTGGGCGCACCGCCGAGCAGGTCGAAGTCGTCGCCGCGGCGACCGGCGGCCACGCGCTCGTCGGCGACGTGACCGCGCGCGAGGACGTCGAGCGTTGGTTCGCCGAGGCCGGCCCGATCGATCTCCTGGTCGCGAACGCGGGGACCGGCAATGCCGGCGGGCCTCCCTGGGAGGTCGACCTGGACGACTGGTGGAGGACGCACGAGGTGAACGTCCTCGGCGTCCATCTCTGCTGTCGCGCGGCCATCCCGGGCATGCTCGAGCGAGGATCCGGCCGGATCGTGATCGTCGGCAGCGGCTCGGCGTACCTGCCGGGGGCGAGCGAGACCGCGTACACCTCCTCGAAGGCCGCCGTCTGCCGCTACGGCGAGACGCTCGCGAACGCGCTGCGCGACCGGATTCCGGTGTTCGTGATCAGCCCGGGCCTCGTGAAGACCGCGATGACCGGCGCCTTCCCGGACGATGCGCCGTGGACGCCGCCCGAGTGCGCGCCCCAACTGGTGCGAGCGCTCGCGTCGGGAGAGTTCGATGCTCTCGCCGGCCGGTATATCCACGCCGAGCACGACCCGCCCGAGTCTCTCCGGGGCAGGATCGACGAGATCCTCGAGCACGACTGGAACGCGATTCGGCTGCGGCGTCCGTAGGTTTTCGCCTGTTAGGCTGAAACCTGTGAGGTTGGCGCTGGCACAGGTGAATCCGGTCGTCGGCGACCTCGAGGGCAACCGCAACCTCATCGTTCGGAGGATCGCGGAGGCCCGAGACGCCGGCGCCGACCTCGTCGTCCTCCCCGAGCTCGCGATCACCGGATACCCGCCCGAGGATCTCCTGCTGCGGCCGGGGTTCGTGCGCGCGGCGCGCGCCTCGCTCGAGACCATCGCGGCCGAGACGCGGGAGATCGTCGCGCTCGTGGGCGTGCCGCTGTTCGACGGCGCTCTGTACAACGCATGCGCGATCTGCGCCGACGGCGGATTGACCGGCTGGGCGAGGAAGTGGCATCTGCCGAACTACGGCGTCTTCGACGAGAAGCGCTACTTCGCCTCTGGTGACGAGCCGGCGGTCGTCGGTGTCGCAGGCACGAAGGTCGGGATCACGATCTGCGAGGACATGTGGGTGCCCGGGCCACCGACGACCGAGCTCGTCTCGGCGGGCGCTGAGCTCGTCGTCAACCTCTCGGCCTCCCCGTTCCACGTCGGCCGAGCGGAGGAGCGCGAGGCCATCTTCTCCGCGCGCGCACGAGAGAGCGGCGTGCGCGTCGCCCTTTGCAACACCGTCGGCGGCCAGGACGAGCTCGTCTTCGACGGACACTCGCTCGTCATCGAGAGCGACGGCACCGTGGTGGCGCGCGCACCCGGCTTCGAGGAGACACTCCTCGTGGTCGATCTCGACCGGCCGGAAGCGGCGGTGCTCGCGCCGCTCGGCGACGACCTCGAGCAGATGCGGCGCGCTCTCGTCCTCGGGTTGCGGGACTACGTCGGCAAGAACGGGTTCGAGGACGTCGTCGTCGGGGTTTCGGGCGGGATCGACTCGGCCGTCACCGCCGCGCTCGCCGCCGAGGCCCTCGGGCCCGAACGGGTGCACTGCGTCTCGATGCCGTCCCGCTACTCCTCCGAGGGGACACGGAGCGATGCGCGCCGGCTCGCCGAGAACCTCGGCTGCGACTTCCGCGAGCTCCCGATCGAGCCCGTCGTCGAGACCTTCGGAGCCGTGCTCGCGGAGCCGTTCGCCGGCCGCGAGCCCGACCTCGCGGAGGAGAATCTGCAGGCGCGGATCCGCGGGACGCTGCTCATGGCGCTGTCGAACAAGTTCGGCTGGCTGCTGGTCGCGACCGGCAACAAGTCCGAGCTGTCGGTGGGTTACGCGACGCTGTACGGGGACATGGCCGGCGGCTTCGCGCTGCTCAAGGACGTCTTCAAGACCGACGTGTTCCGGCTGGCGCGCCACCTGAACGACCGCGCGGGCCGCGAGCTGGTACCCCGGTCGACGATCGACCGCCCGCCGACCGCCGAGCTGCGAGAGGGTCAGCTCGACGAGGACTCGCTGCCGCCGTACTCCGAGCTCGACCGCGTGCTCGAGGCGTATGTCGAGGACGACCGTTCGCTCGACGAGCTGGGCGCCGACGGGTTCGATCCGGAGGTCGTGGCGCGCGCGGTCGCGCTCATCGACCGGGCGGAGTACAAACGGCGGCAGGCGCCGCCGGGAGTGCGGCTGCGGCCGAAGGCGTTCGGCCGCGACCGGCGGACTCCGATCACCAATCGCTGGCGGAGCTGAGCCGCTCGGCAAGGTCCGGCGGGCGCGTCGACACGTGCTCCAGCTCGGTGGGCGCAAACCAGCGGAGCTCGTCGGCCTCGGTGAGGTGCGGAGGCTCGAAGCGTTCGACGCGGACGAGGTAGACGCGAGACAGAAAGCTCCCGAAGCCGGGCTCCTCGAGCGTCCAGCCGCCGAGCTCCCAGAGTCGCGGGCCGAGCTCGAACTCGACGAGTCCGACCTCCTCCTCGAGTTCGCGGCGCAGCGTCTGCTCGTCGTTCTCTCCGTCCTCGCGGCCGCCGCCGGGCGTGATCCACCAGTCGCCGTACTCGTCGCCGTAACGGAGGAGCAGGATGCGGTTTTGTGCGTCTACGACCGCGGCACGCACGGTCTCGCGCTGCGGACGCTCGCTTGCACGGCCGGCGAGCTCCTGGAACCAGCGGAGCCGCTCCCGCCACGGCACCGCCGCGTTCGCGGGCGAGGTCGAGGGAAGGACGAAGAGCTTCGTCTCGTCGAGGGTCCGCTCCTGCAGGCCGAGCTCGGGACGCAGGCCGAAGGCGCCGCGGTACGCCTCCTTGCCCACGAACGCGAGCCAGCCGGGCCGGAGGTCGCGGGCGATCCGCTCGAGCCGCCCGGCGGAGCCGGCGAAGTCGGCGCGGCGGAGGTCACCGGAGCCGGGAGTCGTGCGATACGCGGCGTTCGTGACGCCGATCCCCTCCTCGATCAGCGCGAGCTGCTCGTGCGGCTCGTAGAGGCGAGAGGTCAGCCGGGCCGCGTGGAGAAGGCGCCAGAAGTCGTTCCGTGGGTTCGCGAAGTGAGCTCGAGCAGCAGCGGAGACGCGGCCCGGATTGATGCCGACGAAGACGATGCGGAGGCCCGGCGCGAGGACATCCGGGACGTCACTCGGAGTCGCGTCCGCTTCGGTCATGTCCCTTGCGTGAGCCACGTATTCCCCCATGGGGGGAGCGAGGCTCCCTTTGCGAACGGTAGGCGACGAGCCGTCACTCGGACGTCACAACTTCGCGTCAGAACGTCGGCCGCGCGCTATGCAGCCTCGGCGGCGGCCTCGGCCGCATCGAGCTCGGCCGCGAGCTCCTCGGTCCGCGCTTCGATGCGGGCTTCGAACTCCCGGCGCAGATCCTCGCCCGACACCGCCAGCTCGTACCTCGGAAGCCGCGGCTCGACCTTCATCACGGTCACCGTGGGGTCCCAGCCGCCGTAACAGCGGACATAGCATTCGTCCTCCGACAGCGTACGCAGCCGTCGCACGTACGGCAGCGTACGAGCCGTCTCGGACGGACCCGCGAGACGCTCGTAAACGGCGCTCCGGCGGCGATCTGAGACCATGGGAGCGATGCCCGTCAAGGCGAAGGAGCTGCGGTTCGCGGTCGACCTCACGAGTGCGGGCCGGCTCACGGAGGAGAACGGCGTCCCCCTCGAGGTACCGGACGGCTGGTCGCCCGAGCACCTGCTGCTCGCGGCGCTCATCCGCTGCTCGCTCAAGAGCCTCCGCTTTCACGCAAGGCGGCGCGGCGTCGAGGTTCGCTCCGCGTCCGGCAACGGCCGGACGCTCGTGACGAAGCGCGAGACGGACGGGCGGTACGCCATGGTCGAGACGAGCCTCGACCTCGCCGTGCAGGTCGAGCGCGAGCCGGAACAGGCGGCACTTGGCGAGCTGCTCGCACTCGCCGAGCGCGACTGCTTCGTCGGCTCCTCCCTCACCGCCAAGCCGAGCTATCGGTGGACCGTGAACGGCCGGGCGACCGTTCCGTGAGCAGCACCCTGACCCCGCCGCGCGAGCGGCTCGACCGCGGCGAGAACAGCGGCCTGGGCCGCCCCTGGCTCGTGATCGTCCTCAACGACGACCACAACACGTTCGAGGGCGTCGCCTTCGCCCTCTCGACCGTCATCCCGAGCGTCTCGTACGACGACGGAATGCGGTTGGCGAGCCGGATCCACAACTCCGGCCAGGCGGTCGTCTGGTCCGGGCTCCGCGAGCAGGCCGAGCTGTACTGGGAGCAGCTGAACGGGCAAGGTCTCACGATGGCGCCGCTGGAGCAGGGCTAGATGACCGCCGAGATCCTCGACCTCGAAGGCGTGCGCGCACGCTTCCCGGCGCTCGCGTCGGGTGTCGCGTTCCTCGACGGACCAGGAGGCACGCAGTGCCCCCTGACCGTGATCGACGCGATCGCCGCCTACCTGCGCGACTCGAATGCCAACCTCGGTGGAGCGTTCGCGGCCAGCCGCCGCAGCGACGAGCTCGTCGAGCGGGTGCACGAGACAGCCGCAGGTCTCCTCGGGTGCAGGCCCGAGGAGACGATCTTCGGCCAGAACATGTCGACGCTGAACTTCGCGCTGACCCGCTGCCTGGGCCGGACGCTTTCCGCAGGAGACGAGATCCTCCTCACCCGTCTCGACCACGACGGCAACGTCGCGCCGTGGCTCGAGCTTGCCGCCGATCTCGACCTGCGGGTCGACTTCGTCGAGATCCGCGAGGACACCACTCTCGACCTCGACGACCTCGAGCGGAAGCTGACCGAGCGCACTCGCGCCGTCGCGTTTCCGCTCGCCTCCAACGCCTTCGGCACCGTGCCGGATGCCGCACGCGTCGTCGAGCTCGCACATGCCGCGGGAGCGCTCGCGTGGGCGGACGCCGTCCACTACGCCCCGCACCGGCCGATCGACGTCGCAGCCCTCGGCGTCGACGTCCTCCTCTGCTCGCCGTACAAGTTCTTCGGCCCGCACCTCGGCCTCGCCTTCGGACGCGAGGAGCTGCTCCGCGCGTGGCGGCCGTACAAGGTGCGGCCGGCGGCCGACGAGCCGGTCGGCCACCGGTTCGAGACCGGGACGCTCGCGCACGAGCTCCTGGCGGGTTTCGTCGCGGCGGTCGACTACCTCGCGGAGCTCGGCTGGAGCGCGATCGAGTCGCACGAGAGGGAACTCGGCGAGCGCTTCCTCGCCGGACTGCCGGATCGCTGCACGCTCTACGGGCTCGCGACGATGGAGGGACGAGTGCCGACGTTCGCCTTCCGGGTCGACGGCGTACCGCCGCGCGAGGTGTCCGCGCGGCTGGCCGCACGCGACATCGCAGTCTGGGACGGCGACTACTACGCCGTCGAGGGAATGGAACGGCTCGGCCTCCAGCCCGACGGCGCAGTCCGGGCGGGCTTCGTCCACTACAACACGTTCGACGAGGTCGACCGGCTCCTCGACGCGCTGACGGACCTGTAGCCGGTCAGGCCGCGTTGTCCGCCTTCGCAGCGCTCGCCGCGGCGGCCCAGCGCGGATCGTGGCGACGGATGCGATCCGGCTCGCGCCCGCGCGCCTCGGCGAGCTCGACCGTCAACCGCTGGAAGAGCACGATGTCGACGACCGGGTGCCGCGTCGGCAGGAGGTCGACCTCGCAGCCGAGCTCGCGCAGCGCCGCCGCCGCCGCGGCCGCCCGCTCGCCCGCCAGGCCTTCGCCCTCGAGGACGAACGCGCGGACGGATTCGTCGACCGCGGCGAGGTAGCCGTGGAGAAGCTGCTCCGTCTCGTACGCCTCCGCCGCGACCCAGGCTCCTTCGCGCAGCTTCAGCACCGCCTCGTGTGCGGTCGCCAGCTGGCGTCCCGCGCCGGCCACGAGGAACCGCTCCTGCTCCCCCACTTCCGGCACGGGCGCCGTCAGGGCATCTGCGACGGCCCCGGGCAGCCACGAGACATCCTCTCCGAGCAGGGCGGCGATCGCCGCCACCGCGCATGTGTAGCTCGCGGTGTGGCACCAGCTCGCCTCGATCTCCGGCGTGCAGACGACGACCTCGTCGCACAGCTCCGCAATCGGCCCGTCCGCGCGCCCGGTGACGAGCCACCGCGCCCCGCGCCACGCGCGCGCCGCCTCGAGCGTCAGCGGCGTCTCGCCCTCGTGCGAAACGAGGACGAGCAGGTCGGCGTCGCGCCCGGGGCGCAGCGCAAGCTCGAGCGCCTGCGCTGCGTCGCCACCGGTCATGGCCGCGTGGAACGAGGTTCCGCAGCCGGTGAAGAGGAGCCGCGCGCCGTCGGGGAAGCGCCGGTCCGTCGGCACCTGCGCCAGCCATTCCGGTTGCGCAGCGATCGCCCGCCTGGTCTCCTCTCCATACACGAGCGGTAGGTCTATACGATCGGGCGGCGTGACGATCTTCGAACGACACACGCTCGACAACGGTCTGCGCGTCCTGACGGCCGACCTTCCGCACGCGCAGTCGGTCGCGGTGATGGTGATGCTCGCCGCCGGCTCCCGCTACGAGACCGCGGAGACGAGCGGGATCGCGCATTTCGCCGAGCACATGTTCTTCAAGGGGACCGAGCGGCGGCCGAGCGCCCGCCAGATCGCGGGCGAGATCGACGCGATCGGCGGTGAGTTCAACGCCTTCACCGGCAAGGAGAACACGACGTACTACGTCAAGTGCGCTGCCGATCACCGTGACATCGCGCTCGACGTCGTCGTCGACATGCTGCGCAACTCCCGCTTCGCCGAGGAGGAGATCGCGCGGGAGAAGGGCGTGATCATCGAGGAGATGAACATGTACTTCGACACGCCGCGCGATTTCATCGGCGGCGTCTACGAGGAGCTCCTCTGGGGAGACCAGCCTCTGGGCTGGGACATCATCGGCCGCAAGGAGACGATCCACGACGCGACCCGGGACACGTTCCTGGGCTACCTCGGCCGTTGGTACAAGCCCTCGCGGATGGTGCTCGGCGTCGCAGGCCGGATCGGCGACGGCCTACTCGAGCGCGCGCAGGAGCTGCTCGGCGACCTCGACGACGCCGAAACGGGCGAGCCGGAGCCCGCGGCTCCGTATGCGAACGGCCGCGTGCGCGTGTTCACGAAGCAGTCGGAGCAGGCGCACGTCTCCCTCGGCGTGCACAGCCGGCCGCTCGACCATCCGGACCGCTACGCCATCCAGCTCCTCGCGACCGCTCTCGGAGGCGGGATGTCCTCGCGCCTCTTCACCGAGGTCCGCGAACGGCGCGGTCTCGCCTACTACGTCTACGGGCTCAACCACAGCTACACGGACGCCGGCACGCTCTACTCGCAGGCAGGCGTGGACATCACCAGGATCGACGACGCGGTGTCGACGATCGCGGCCGAGCTGCGCAAGATCGCGGCCGAGCCGCTCCCGGCCGAGGAGCTCGAGAAGGCACGCAATTTCGCGAAGGGGCGCTTCGTCCTTCAGCTCGAGAGCCCGCAGGGGCTCATGATGTTCGGGCTGCGGAAGGAAGTGCTCGAGCGGAAGCTTCCCGATCCGGAAGAGGTGGTCCGCGGGCTCGACGCCGTGACGAGCGACGACGTCGCCCGCGTCGCGTCCGAGCTCATCGCGCCCGATCGTCTCCGGCTCGCGGTGATCGGGCCCTTCGACGACGCCTCTCGCTTCGAAGCGCTCCTCGACGGCTAGCTCCGCAATCGGCTCTTGCGGCACGCCGAGCAGATCGTGCCCGGCGTGTAATCAAGAGGACGAGCGGTGCCTTTCCGTAGGTCGGCGGTCCAGTTGGCACCTGACCCGGATCCCGCCCGTTGGAGTGCCTTCGACCTCCGCAGCCGCTCGTACGCGAGGTTTCTAACATTCCCCCCGGACGGATCTTCTCCTCGTTCAACCAGAGCGCGGCCCAAGGCCGGAGGCCGGACCGCGCTCGCGCCGGCCTCTGCCGCGCGCGAGCGCACAACAGCGGCCACTCGCCCAGGGACCGACCAAACAGGAACAGCACGGAGGGCCGGGGAGATCGCGCTCTCCCCGGCCCGTAGTTCCGTCCCCAGCTCGCGAGACCGCAAGGTCTCGCGAGCTAGGACTCCGCCTCCTGCGCCTTCTCGTCGGCCGCCCGCTTCGAGATCTCGTCGACCACGGTCGGATCGGCCAGCGTCGTCGTGTCGCCGAGCTGGCGGTCGTTCGCGACGTCCCGCAGCAGACGGCGCATGATCTTGCCGCTGCGGGTCTTCGGCAGCTCGGGCGTGAAGACGATGTTCGCGGGCTTCGCGATCGGCCCGATCTTCTGCGCGACGTGGTTGCGCAGCTCCTCGAGCTTCTCGACGCTGCCCTCGCCGCCGCCCTTCAGCGTCACATAGGCGACGATCGCCTCGCCCGTCACCGAGTCGGCGCGCGAGCACACCGCCGCCTCGGCGACCTCGAGATGGTCGACGAGCGCCGACTCGACCTCGATCGTCGAGATGCGGTGCCCCGAGACGTTCATCACGTCGTCGATCCGGCCGAGGAGCCAGTAGTCGCCGTCCTGGTCGATCCGGGCGCCGTCCCCGGCGAGGTAGATGTCGTCGTACTTCGACCAGTACGTGTCGCGGTAGCGCTGGTCATCGCCGAAGATGCCTCGCAGCATCGCCGGCCACGGACGCTTGAGGACGAGGTAGCCGCCCCCACCGGGACCGACCTCGTTGCCCTGCTCGTCGTACACCGCAGGCACGACGCCGGGGAACGGCTGGGTCGCCGAGCCCGGCTTGAGCGTCGTGATCCCGGGCAGCGGCGTGATCAGGATCATCCCGGTCTCCGTCTGCCACCAGGTGTCGACGACCGGAGTCCGGTCGCCGCCGATGTTCTCGCGGTACCAGATCCACGCCTCAGGGTTGATCGGCTCGCCGACGGAGCCGAGCAGGCGCAGGGACGACAGGTCGTGCTTCTGCGCGTGCTCCGGCCCCCACTTCATGTGCGAGCGGATGGCGGTCGGCGCCGTGTACAGGATCGTCACCTTGTACTTCTCGACGATCGACCACCAGCGGTCCTTGTCGGGGAAGTCGGGCGTCCCCTCGTAAAGGACCGACGTCGTCCGGTTGCACAGTGGGCCATACACGATGTAGCTGTGGCCGGTGATCCAGCCGATGTCCGCAGCGCACCAGTAGACGTCCTCGTCCCGCTTCAGGTCGAAGATGTAGTGGTGCGTCGACGCCGTGCCGATGAGGTAGCCGGCCGTCGTGTGGATGATCCCCTTCGGCTTCGCGGTCGTACCGCTCGTGTACATGAGGAAGAGCAGGTCCTCGCTGTCCATCGGCTCGCACGGACACGACTCCGGATCGTCCGACACGTCGCTCTCGAGGTCGTGCCAGTAGTGGTCACGGCCCTCCTTCATCGGCACCTCACCGCCCGTGCGGCGGAGGACGACGCAGTGCTTCACGCCGGGTGCTGCGGCCATCGCCTCGTCAGCGACTGCCTTCAGCCCGATCTTCGAGCCGCGACGCCAGGCCTCGTCCTGCGTGATGACGACCTCGCACTCCATGTCGTTCATCCGGCCCGATAGCGAGTCGGCCGAGAACCCGCCGAAGACGACCGTGTGCGGCGCTCCGATCCGCGTGCACGCGAGCATGGCCACCGGCAGCTCCGGGACCATGCCCATGTAGATCCCGACCGGCGTCCCCTTCTTCACTCCGAGCTTCTTCAGCCCGTTCGCGAAGCGGACGACGTCCTTCTGGAGATCCGCGTACGTGATCGTGCGCGTCTCCCCTTCGGGCTCGCCCTCCCAGTGGTACGCGACGACGCCCCCGTCGCCCGCCTCGACATGCCGGTCGACACAGTTGAAGCAGACGTTCAGCTTGCCGCCGAGGTACCACTTCGCGTACGGCGGCTCCCACTGGTAGAGCTCGGTGAACGGCTCGAACCACGCGACCCGATCGCGGCCCTCCCGCTCCCAGAACTCCTCGAACGGGACGTCGTAGATGTCGGGCTGCGCATTCGCCTTGGCCGCGAAGTCCTCGGGCGGCGGATACGTCCGCTCCTCGAGGAACATCGTGTCGATCGCGTGGTGGCTCGCCTCTGTTGCCAAGAGCGGCCTCCTTCCTTTTCGCCTACCGGGATCCTAGGCCGTCGCCGCCACGCGAGATTCGGTTACGAACGGCCTCCCGACCGGCAGAAGCACTCGGCCTGCGACGCCGTTCCAGACGCCCGCGGCCGAGGTGTACCAGGCGACAGCCGCCGTGACGACGCCCGCCCATCCGCCCGCGTGCAGCCACCAGTTGTTCGTGGTGGGACTGATGTGCGAACCGTTGAAGAATCCAATCACGAGCAGGATCTCGGTGATCTGCAGCGTGAGAAAGACCCCGAATACGGCCGCGTTCACGCGCATGCTGCCGATCAGCATGTAGAGGTTGAAGACGGCGAACGCGAACAGGAACCAGGCGACCGAGTTGTCGATGTTGTGCGGGCCCACGCCGGCGAACCAGTTCTTCGTGACGACGCCGAGGGTGATGAATAGGCCGAGGCCCATCCAGAAGCCTCCGTACGTCGAGAACGCGGTCGCGCCGAACACGTTCCGGTTGCGGAACTCCCACATTCCGGCGCAGAACTGAGCGAGGCCGCCGTAGAAGATCGCGGGGCCGACCCAGATCAGGTCGGGAATGAACGACGCGTTGTGCCCGCTGAGCAGGAACGTCGTCAGTGCGAATCCCGCGAGACCCAGCGGCGCGGGGTCGGCGGCCGGTGTGCCCTCAACCAACTGCACCGGCCGGTCGGAAGACAGTGCGCTCATCCAGCCCTCCTAGCTAGGAGGCGGCGGAAGCGCCCCTTGGCCGTCCCCTCGCCTCCCGATCTATTTGGGCAGCCTTTACCCGCTTTCGGGCGAATTAGTCAGGGTTCGAGGTCGTACGGGTAGTTCGTGAGCACGTCGGCGCCCTGCTCGGTCACGAGGACGACGTCCTCGAGCCGGACGCCGCCGTAGCCGACGCGGTAGAGCCCCGGCTCGACGGTGACCACGTCACCTGCGAGGAGCTTCTTCCGCGACAACCGTCCCATCCCGGGCTCCTCGTGCACCTCGAGGCCGACGCCGTGGCCGAGTCCGTGGAAGAACCCGTCGCCCAGCGTCTCACCGGGAGTCTTCGTGCGCTGGGTCGGCTCGCCCGCCGCCTCGAAGATGTCGCAGGTGACGTCGAAGACCGCGCGCGCGTCCGCGCCGGCACGAATCCCCGCCACGGCGGCGTCGAGCGCCTCCTTGACGAGGCGATGCCATTCGCGCACGTGATCGGGCACCTCGCCGACGACGAAGGTCCGCGTCATGTCCGTGTAGACGGCGGAAGCATTGTCACGGGGCCAGATGTCGACGACGAGCGGCGTGCCGGGCGGAATCGGCCCCGAGCCCATGTCGTGACCGACGGCGCCCTGGGCGCCCGGCGCGACGATGTACTCGTCGGCGGTCGTGTCGTGCCTGGCGAATGCCACGCTCATGTCCGCCTTCACCCGCTCCACCGTGAGCTGCTCGCCGTCGAGGAGCAGCGCGTCACCGCGGATCTCCGCCCGCCGGAGGAGCTCGCGGCACGCGTCCATCGCCGCCTCGGCTGCGCGCTGTGCCCGCCGCATCCCCGCAAGCTGCGCCTCGGTCTTGGCGCGCCGGCGTGCGTCGAAGAGATCCTGGTCGACCTCGAGCTCGACCCCGTCGCCCCGGAGCCGGTCGGCGAGCCAGACAGGGAAGTTCTCGGGCACTGTCGCCCGCTTCAGGCCGAGGCTTCCGGTGGCCCGAAGCGCAAGCTGCGCGTCCAGCTCCCGGCGCTCGATCCCCGACGCGATCAGCTCGTCGGCGCCGAACTCCTCGTGCACGTGCACGTCGAAGAGCCCGAGCTCGCGTAGGCGACCTGCTTCCATCGAGCTGGCGAACACGTGCCGGTCGCCGTTCCGCTCCGCGTAGAGAAACGGGTCCGGGACCCCGAGAGGCACCGCGTGGCGCATGTCGGCGGACCGGAACGAGTCGCCGTAGATGAGAACCGCGTCGGCCACGAGCGCCACCGATGCTAGCGATCCGATGCCGGTTCCTTCGGCGCTTCTCATCGCGAACGTGGATACTCGCGGGTCGAGTGATGGCGGCCATCGGCGAAAGAGACGATCCGGCCTTCCCGGTCGGAGCGGTGTGCCGGATCGACTCGCGCGCGCCGTGGCGGCAGGTCGCGGAGATCCCGGTCGGCCTCGACCCGGAGGGAATCGCCGTCGACGTCGCGCGGCGGCGCGCGTTCGTCGCATGCTCGCGCAGCGACTTCGTCTCGGTCGTCGACCTCGACTCGCACGAGGTCGTCGCGGAGATCGCGACCGGCGCCGAGCCGATCGACATCGGACTCGACGAGCAGACAGGCCGCGTCTTCACTGCCGACGCACACTCCGACCAGGTGACGATCATCGACTCGGCGACACTCGAGGTGGAGACCGCCCTGCCGGTCGGCGGCTATCCATCCGGCCTCACGCACGTCCCCGAGTACCGTCGGCTCTACGTCGGCAACTCGCTCGGGTCGACGATGAGCGTGATCGACCTCGACACGCTCGAGACCGTCGCCACCGTCGACGCCGAGCCCGGCGCCGGCGCGATCGGCGTCGACTCGACACGGCGCCTCGTCGTCTGCGTCAACTTCGTCGCCGCCTCCGCGAACTTCTACGACGTCGACTCCTTCGAGGAGATCGCGCGGCTTGAGCTCGGCACCGGCACGTGCGCGATCGGGATCGTCCCCGAGCGCGGCGAGGCCTTCATCGTCAACTCGATCGCCGGCACCGTCTCACGCGTCGACCTCGAATCGATCGAGGTCGTGGAGGAGATCCGCACCGGCCAGGCACCGGTCGGACTCACGGTCGCGCCGGCGCACGACCGGATCTACGTCACGAACCGGGGCGCCGGCACCGTGAGCGTGCTCGGCGTCGCCGATCGGTGCGAGTGGTCGCAGATCCCGGTCGGCAACGGCCCCGGCGGAGTCGTCGTCGACCCGCACGACGGCCGCATCCTCGTCGCCAATGCGGGCAGCCAGACGATGTCGATCGTCGAGGACCTGCTCGCCGCGAAGCCGCCGGCCCCGGTCGTCGAGGAGTCGAGCCCGTGGCTCGGGAACCGGCTGCCGGCGTTCGCGCTCGAGGACTACTGGACGGGCGAGCGGCGCACCAATCACGACTGGGCGGAGAAGAAGTACATCCTCAACTTCTTCGCCTCGTGGTGAGGACCGTGCAACGCGGAGGCGCCGTTCCTCGAGGAGCTGCGCGTTCGCGAGGAGGCCCGGTCGGGCCTCGAGGTCGTGCTCGTCGACATCTGGGAAGGGACGGAGCCTCGCCCCGAGGTTGAGCGGTTCTGCGACATGTGGGGCATCAAGGGGCCGATCCTCCTCGACCCGGGTGGCGAGCTCGCCACGACGCTCGGCGTGCGCGGCGTGCCGACGAACGTCGTCGTCGACTCGGACGGGACGATCCGCGCCTTCGGGGCAGCGCGGCTCGATGAGCTCGAGCAAGCGATCGACAGCCTCTACGGCCGGTAGGGCGGATGGCGCTGCTGCGCGCCGAAGAAGAGACCAGGGTCCGGGAATGGTTCGCCGAACTCGAGCGGCCGGTGGAGCTCCTCGTGGCGGTCGGTCCCGAGGAGACGCCGCTTCCCGGTGCGGGTGACGTCGACTTCGGCGCGGAGATGATGCGCGTGTGCGAGGGGCTGGCGGAGCTCGGCGAGGCCGTGACCTGCCGTCGGGAGGAGGAGCCGGACGGCTTCCCCCGCTTCCCGGCCGTCTCCATCCGTCCCGAGGGGCGCGATTCCGGAGTCCGGTACGACGGGCTGCCGTGGGGTTACGAGCTCGGCTCGCTCGTCGGCGCGATCGTCGAGGCCGGCCGCGCCGAGCCCTCGCTGCGTCCCGAGTCGCTCGCGGCCTTGGGCGAGCTCGACCGCGACCTCGCGCTCGACGTCTTCGTCACGCCGACTTGACCGCACTGCCCGCCGGCCGTGCTGCTGGCGTTTCGGTGCGGCTTCGCTTCGGAGCGGGTGGCGGCGACCGCGATCGAGGCCAACGAGTTCCCGCAGCTCGCGCAGGAGATGCAAGTCTGGGCGGTGCCGCGCATCGTCGTCGACGGCGTACCGCAGTGGGACGGGGCGGTGCCCGAGCCCGAGTTCCTCCGCCGGATCCTCTCGGCCGCCTAGCCGGTCAGCTTGACGGCGAGCCAGAGCCCGGCGAGGCCGCCGAGGCAGCCGAGCGCGAGCGAGGCGACGCCGAATGCGCTCCCACCCCAGGCTTCCGGGAGGAACCCGCCGACCGTGGTGCCGACACCGACGAAGATCCAGACAACGCGTCTGTCCATGGGCGCTCTATCGGCTTACGCCTCTGGGATCTTCACAGGCGTACGCGGAACGAGCGCCGCCGGCCGCCCACGGACGTCGGCAGCTCGACTCGCGCGACGACCGTTCCATGCACACGCCCGCGGTACGTGAACTCGGCGATGCCGGTGCTGCGCGGAAGAAGCTCGCGCCGTCGCGGCCTCAGCCTTGAGAGCACGCGGCCGTGCCGGAACAGCACGAGCCGCAACGCGGCGCCGCCGAGCCGCTCCGTCACATTGCCGCGGTTGACGAGACGCAGCTCGAGCAGCTGCCGCGCTCCGACCCGGCGAACCGTGAGGGCGCGCGTGTCGAGCCGTCGCACGACCCGGCCGCGGACGTGGAGGACGACGAGGACGCCGACACGTACGCGCACCCGGACTCGCCGCACGCTGAGGGGGCGTGTCGTCAGGAGCACCAGGGCCGGGTGGTCTCCCGGCTCGGCGCGCCGCGGCACCGCGACACGGACGTGGAGCATCGCCTTCGCTCCCGGTGCGATGCGGATCCTGCGCGGACGCAACCGCAGCCAGGTCGCCGCGCCGCGCGCCGGTCGCACCCGCGGTTTCCCACGCAGGGAGCGCGCGAAGCCGGCGCGCGAGACGTCGACGATCAACGTCCTACGGCCGGGATTCCGCACCCCGATAGCGGCCGCCGATGCGCCTTCGAGCCTCAGGCGGAGCGGGCTCGCGCTGAGCCCGATGCCGGGGCCGGGAGCGGCCGCGGCACCCGGGATGGATGCCGCGGCCATTGCAAGGGCGAGAGCCGCAACGGCGCTCTTCACCCGCCGATCACCGTGAACGTGAGCGTCGCGGAGTAGTGCCCGGCCGGGACGACCGGCAGTGGGGAGACGAACCCGACGCTCGTGGCCCAGGCGTCGCCACCGCCTGCGCTGGGGCCACTCGCGCTTCCCAGGAGCAGGTCGGCCGCAGGTGCGACCGGCACGGCCACGAGACCGGCGTCCCCGACGCCGATGCCGAGCGGCAGATCGTGCGGCGAGAACGCCGTCCGGTGGACGGTGAGCGTGTAGCCGCTCGGGTCGTTGCTCGTCACCGTGACGTTCTCGGGGAGCGGGGCGGGCGTCGTGCCGGGCACCGCCGCCGGGAAGCTCAGCGTCGGATGATCGAGCGCGATCGAGAGCACCGGCTGGACGTCGACGTCGACCCCGGCCGACGCGCTTGTTCCGTTCGGCGGCGGCGACACCTCGCAGGCGCTCGCCGGCGCAGACGAGTTCCGCGGATCGGGCGCCGCGGTGGCGAAGTCGGCCGCATTGTCGTCGCTGTCGGTGCAGCCACCGCCCGCGCGCGCGATCGCCGTCGTCGCGCTCGGAGCCGGAGCGGTAGCAGTTCCTTCGTAGTCGGTGGCACTGCCATAGCCGATGAGATCCTCGACCGTGGAAACCGCCGAACAGCTTCCGGCGGTCGCGCCGCACGAGAGCGCAGTCGCATCGTGAACGAGCGCGACCTTGCCGCCCGTGGCGGCGAGGTTCGAGGTACCGGTCGCGTCGGGCGTCGGCAGCGGCGCGCCGTTCGTTCCGCCGGAGGCGAGCTGGACGAGGTACCGGCCGCCGGCCGGGATGGTGCCGCTGAGCGCGGTCGCCTGCCACGTGGTGCTCGAGGCGGAGGCGTACTGGACCGTCCAGCCGTCGATGGCGACGGCACCCGCGCCTCGGTTGAACAGCTCGACGTAGTCGTTGGCGTACACGGCGCCGCTGTTGCCGCCGGAGGCGTAGACCTCGGCGACGACGAGGCTGCCCGAGCCGCTGCCGCGCGCCGAAGCCGCAGCGAGCGAGAGGGCAACGGCCGTGAGCAGGACGAGCACGTGGAATCGCTTCATGGAGCCTCCGATCGGGGACGACTTGACGGCCCCCTTGCTACCGCCCGCCGCGCGGCGCCGACAGTGTCCTTTGCCGATTCGGCACGGAATCGGCACACTTCCGCGCGCTCCGCGCGGCCCGGCGGCGGGCGGCTAGATTCCGCCTGTGGAGGCGCTCGAGCGAGCACGGCAGGTCGCAGCGACGTGGGACGAGCGCCTGCGCGCCGACCTTCCCGGCGAGCTCGACATCTTCGACGCCCACACGCACCTCGGCACCGACATCGACGGGATGGTGGGCCGCTATGAGGAGCTCGTCGGCTCGATGGACCGCTACGGCTTCTCGCGGGCGTTCGTGTTCTGCCTCGACGAGCCCGACCGACACCCGGGGTTCCGTGCCGGCAACGACCGGACACTCGAGTTCGCAGCGCGCTCGGAGGGGCGGCTGATCCCGTTCGTCCGCCTCGCGCTCGACGAGGGACCGATCGAGGAGGCTCGCCGCTGCCTCGATCTCGGCGCACGCGGGATCAAGCTCCACCCGCGGGCCCAAAAGTTCCTGCTGAACGACGAGCGGCTCGCACCGGTGTTCGCCCTCGCAGCCGAGCGAGGCGTCCCGATCCTCGTCCACGCGGGCCGCGGACTGCCGCCGATCGCGGCCGAGCTGGAGCGTCTCGTCGACTCGCATCCCGGCGCGCAGCTCATCCTCGCTCACGCCGGCATCGCAGATCTCGCGAACCTCGCACATCGCTTCTCGGGCAAGCGCGGCGTCTTCTTCGACACCTCCGTGTGGAGCGCGATCGACCTGCTCGGACTACTGCGGCTCGTCCCGCCCGAGCAGATCGTCTACGCCTCCGACTACCCGTACGGCCAGCAGCCGGGCTCGCTTCTGCTCTCCCTCCGCGTCGCGCGAGCCTCCGGCTTCGACGAGCAGCAGCTGCGGGACATGTTCGCCGGCAACGCGATCCGCATCGCTGCGGGGGAGAAGCCCCTCGAGCCCTCGCAGCCGCGCGGCTCCGACATCCTCGAGCAGCCACTCGCACAGGCGCGCATCCACCAGTACCTCTCGATGGCGATGCCGCTCCTCTTCGTCCGGCAGCCGGACGCCTTCGGCGCGCTCGGGCTCGCGCTCAACGCGACGGAGGAGCCCAACGGCGCTCACCGGAGCGAGCTCGGGCAGATCCGCGAGCTGCTCGAGGCGGCACGCGACCTGTGGCGCACGCTGCCGGAAGCCGAGGACGACAGCGAGCGCCGGCTCGTCGCACGCACCGCCGTTCGGCTGATTCAGATTGCGGACACCGTGGCAGTGACCTCCGTATGAGCGAGCTCCGCCTCACCGTCAACGGCGAGCACCACGTCCTCGACGCGCCGGTCGGGGCGAGCCTCGCCCACGTCCTGCGCGAGGAGCTCGGCCTGACGGGGACGAAGGTCGCCTGCAACGAGGGGCACTGTGGCGCTTGCACCGTTCAGGTCGACGGCGTGCCGCGGCTCTCGTGCATCACCCTCGCGCACGCGGTCGAGGGAGAGGTGACGACGATCGAGGGTCTGCGGGAGCATCCGCTCGTCGAGGCGTTCGTCCGCGCCGACGCGGTCCAGTGCGGCTACTGCACGCCCGGACAGGTGGTGTCGGCGGCCGCACTCGTCGCGGCGAACCCGCAGCCGACGCGCGAGGAGATCCGGCACGCGATGGCCGGGAACATCTGCCGCTGCGGCACGTATCCGAAGATCGAGGAGGCGATTCTCAGTTGGCAAGGCTGATCCGCACCGAGAAGGAGGTCGAAGGGCGCTTCGAGGAGGTGTGGATCGTCGTCGAGGAGGATCCGCTCGAGCAGTGGCCCGCGGGGCCGCTCACCGTCGTGGGCCGTCCGGCGCCCCGCAAGGACGGGGCCGAGCGCGTGCGGGGCGAGGCGCGCTACACGGCCGACATCCGGCTGCCCGGGATGCTCCACGCCGCAGTCCTCCGCTCCCCGCACGCCCATGCCCGCGTGCGGCGGATCGACCTCGCGCCCGCGCTGGCGCTACCGGGCGTGCGAGCGGCGATCGGCCCCGGCGAAGCGCACGGGCTCGAGGCAGAGGCGGGATTCTCCGGCGCGCCCGTTGCCGCGGTCGCCGCCGACACCTTCGACCAGGCGCGGGCGGGGGTCGAGGCGATCGAGGTCGAGTGGGAGGAGCTCGAGGTCGTGCTCGATCCCGACGAGGCCGTCCGGCGGGGGCTCCTCAACGACGAGCCGCGCCGCACCGAGCGAGGCGACGTCGACCGGGCGCTCGCCGAGGCCGACGTCGTGGTGGAGGCGACCTACCGGACGCAGACCGTCCTTCACAACTCGCTCGAGACGCACCAGGCCGTCTGCGAATGGCAGGGCGACACGCTCCACGTCTACATCTCGACACAGTTCATCTGGGGCGTCCGTCAGGCGGTCGCCGAGACCCTCGGCCTGCCCGAGGACAAGGTGCGCGTCGTGTGCGAGTTCATGGGCGGCGGTTTCGGCTCGAAGAACGGGCCCGACGAGTACACGTTCGTGGCGGCCGAGCTGGCGAGGCGGACGGGCCGCCCGGTCCGCTGCGCGCTCACGCGACGCGAGGAGCACACCTCCGCCGGGAACCGCAACGCGACGATCCAGCGCCTTCGCGCCGGGGCACGCAGCGACGGGACGATCGTCGCCCTCGACGGCGAGTTCACGAACTCCCTCGGCTGGTCGGGCTGGAACGCCTCCACCGAGGGCCCAATGAAGATGCTCTACGACTGCGAGAACGTCCGCACGGTCACCTACGGCACCAAGCTCAACACGCCGCCGATGAAGGCGTTCCGGGCGCCCGGCTTCGTCGAGGGGACGTTCGGCCTCGAGTGCCTGATCGACGAGCTCGCCGCCAAGCTCGACGTCGACCCGCTCGAGCTCCGGCGTCGCAACTACGCGAGCTCGAACGAGGGGACGCCGTTCTCCTCGAAGAACCTCGAGGACTGCTACCGCCGCGCGGAGCCGCACTGGGAGCGGCGCCACGAGGTGCATGCACGATCCGATGCCGTCTGGAAACGCGGGGTCGGGATGGCGAGCCAGATCTGGTACGGCGGCGGCGGACCTCCCTCCTACGCTTGGGTGCGGCTCGGCTCCGACGGACGCGCGACCGTGATCACGGCGATGCAGGACATCGGCACCGGCACGCGCACCGCAATGGCGCAGATCGCAGCCGAGGAGCTCGGCCTGCCGATCGAGCACGTCGAGGTCGTGCTCGGAGACTCGGCCCGCGGGCCGTACGCCTCGGTCTCCGCGGGCTCCTCGACCCTGCCGTCGATGGGGCCGGCGGTGCGCGCAGCTGCGGCAGACGCGAAGCGGCAGGTGATCGAGATCGCCGCTCAGCGCTACCACCTCGAGGAACGCGTGCTCGACATCCGCGACGGCGCGGTGCTCTCCGCGGACGGCAATCTCTCTGCACCGGTCCACGAAGTCGTAGGCCTGCTCGAGGAGGCGCAGATCCTCGGAAAGGGGGCTCGCGGCCCCAACCCGACCGGGATGAGCGTCCTGACGTTCGGCGTCCACGTCGTGGAGGTCGCGGTCGATGTCGAGACCGGCGAGGTGCGCGTCGAGCGCGTCGCCGCGATCCACGACGTCGGCCGGATCGTCAACCCGCTCGGCGCCTCGAGCCAGGTCGAGGGAGGCGTCATCCAGGGGATCGGCCATACGCTCTCGGAAGACCGGCTGCTCGACCCGGAGACCGGGCGCATCCTCACCACCTCGCTCGACGCGTACCGGATGCCCACCATCGCCGACGTGCCGCCGGAGATCGTCTGCGAGTTCGTCGACCGGCCCGACGAGCACCTCACGAACCTCGGCTCGAAGGGGCTTGGTGAGCCGCCGATCGTGCCGATCGCAGCCGCGATCGCGAACGCGATCCGCGACGCGACCGGCGCGGACGTGCACGAGCTGCCGATCTCCCGCGAGGAGATGCTCCGCGCGCTGCGCGAGGCCGAGACCCGGCAACGCGAGAAGGAGAAGCGTGGAGCTCCTGCGGCCGTCTAGCGTCGAGCAGCTCGACGGCGGCGTGATCGTCCACGGGGGGACGGAGGTCGTGCCGCTCCTACGTGAGGGCTTGCTCGATGCGGAGCGACTCGTCGACGTGCGCGGCGTCGTGCCCCGCGGCATCCGGGAGGGAGTGATCGGCGCAGGAACGATGCTCGCGGAGATCGAGGTCGAGCCCGCGATCCCGGAGGCGCTGCGCGAGGCATGCCGGCTCGCGGCTTCGCCCCAGCTCCGGAGCATGGGCTCGCTCGGCGGCAATCTCCTGCAGGCGACGCGCTGCTGGTACTGGCGGCTCGGTTACCCGTGCCGTCTCCACGGCGGAGAGCGCTGTCACGCGCGCGACGGCGAGCACCGCGAGCACGCGATCTTCGCGAACGGCTTCTGCGCCTCCGCGCACCCCTCCGACGTGGCGGCCGCGCTCGTCGCACTCGGCGCTCGGCTGCGGACGGACCGCCGCGAGTTCGCAGTCGAGGAGCTCTACCGGCTTCCGGACGAGGCAGACCGGAGCACGACGACGCTCGAGGGCGGCGAGCTCCTCCTCGAGGTCGAGCTGCCGCCGGTGGAGGCGAGCGCGTACCTCAAGGCGATGGACCGCAAGCGATGGTCGTTCCCGCAGGTCGGCGTGGCCGCAGCGCGTCACGCCGACGGCTCGACGCGGATCGCGCTCGCCGGCGTGGCGCCGATCCCGTGGCGGATCGGGGGCCTCGAGGAGCTCGAGCAGGCGACCCCGCTCCCCCGAACGGAGTGGAAGGTGCCGCTCGCGCAGGCGCTCGTGCGCCGCGCGCTCGCAGCGCTGGCGTGATCGCGGCGGTGGTGCTCGCCGCGGGCGCTTCGTCCCGCTACGGGACGGAACCGCCGAAGCAGGTCGAGCTGCTCCCGAGGGTCCTGGCTGCGCTGCGGGAGAGCTGCGTCGACGAGATCGTCGTCGTGAGCGGGGCGCACCCACTCCCCGTCGAAAGTGTCTCCTGCCCCGACTGGGAGCGAGGCCCCGGCGCCTCGCTTCGCTGCGGCCTCGCCGCTCTCCCCGCGGACGCGGAAGCGGCGCTGGTCGTCCTCGCCGACGGTCCCGACCTCGACGCCCGCGCGGTCGACCGGGTCGTCGCGGAGTGGCGGGCGAACGACGGCGACGCGGTCGCCGCGACGTACGGAGGCGTACGCCTGCATCCGGTCCTGCTCGCCCGTTCGGTCTGGGACGACGTGCCCGACGAGGGCGCGAAGTCGCTGCCCGCGAGGCTCGTCGCCTGCGACGACCTGACCCCGCCCGGCGACGTCGACGTCGCATAGCGCGTTCCTCGGGCGTCGCTGGCAAAGGAGGCAAGCGCGCGTCGCGCAGGACAGTACGCCGCTGTACGGACCAGCGGCGCGCGCGCAGCCTCCTGCCGCCAGCGGCGGCAGGCGTCGGCGGAGCCGGGCTTCGCCCGGCGGGAGCCGTCGCCGGCGAGGAGCGCGCTATTCCAGCGGGATCCTGAGGGCGGCGAGCTTCTGCCGGAGCTCCGCCGGCATCGGCTCGTTCGCCGCCTTGCGCACGTAGACGCGCAGGCTCTCCTCGAACCGATAGCGCCTGCGACAGTACTCGCACTCGTCGAGATGCGCCTCCGCCTCGACCCGCTCCGCCTCGGTGAGGACGTGGTCGAGGTACGGCTGCATCATCTCCTCGCAGTGCGCGCAGGGATCCTTCATGTTTCCTCCTCCACTGCGGCCTCGGCGAGCTCCCGCTTCAGGATGCGGCGCCCCCGGTGCAGCCTCGACATCACCGTGCCGACCGGGATGTCGAGGATCTGGGCCGCGTCCGCGTAGCTGAAGTCGCCGAGGTCGACGAGCACGATCACGTCACGGAAGTCGTGCGGCACCGCCGAGAGGGCCGACACGATGTCGTCCTGTGACAACCGCTCCACGACCCGGTCCTCGTCGGAGACGCCGTCCCCGTTTTCGGCGAGCCGGTCGTAGAGGAAATAGTCGTTCGCTTCGAGCGGCTGCATCTGCGGCGAGCGCTGCTGCCTCCGCCCCCGGTCGATGTTGAGGTTGGTGAGGATCCGCAGGAGCCACGCGCGCATGTTCGTCCCGGGCTGGAACGAGCGCCAGCTGCGGAACGCCCGCGCGTACGTCTCCTGCACGAGCTCTTCGGCGTCCTCGCGCGAGTTGGCGAGGTGGCGCGCCACGCGGTAGACCTGGTCGGAGAGCGCGAGCGCGTCCTCCTCGAACCTCACGCGGTCCCGCGCCTCGGTCGCGAGCCGCTGTCCCTCCTCCGGCTCCGCCTCCATGCGGTCCACCGTACCAGCGAGTGCCACTCTCTCCCGAACGGCGCCTAGGACGTTGCTATTCCGGGCGGGCGGGTAGCGAAGAGCCATGGAAGAGAGACCCGAGACCGAGGAACACCCCGAGAGCGAGCCGACCTCGCTCGAGGACGGCGAGTCGATGGAGCCCGGCAAGGGGCCGCTGGACAAGCACCCGGAGCTCGAGCAGCTGCACGGCGTCCCGACCGACCGCCGGCAGGACGAGGACCGCTAGCTAGACCGCTGCCAGCTCGGGGAAGCCGGCTTTCGAGAGCCGCTCGACGATCGCCTCGCGGCTCGTCTGCTCGTCGTCCCAGGCGAGCGACACCTGCCCCATCAGGTTCGCGTTCGCGCCCTCGAGGCCCTCGTGGCCCTCGAGCGCATGGGCGAGGCGCATCACGCACCGCTCGCAGCGGACGCCGGCGACCTGGATCGTCTCGTTGCGCGTCGCCATCGACCTCAGCCTAGCGTCGCCGCGGCGATCTCCCGCACGGCAGCCTCCGGCCCGAGCTCCAGCTGGCGCTCCGCCTCCGCCCCTCCGCCCTCTCGGCCGGCGACGTCCCGCTGTGCCGCGTACTCGTCGCGGTCGTAGGGCTCGCCGTCCGCCTCGGCGGCCTGCCGGACGAGTTGTTGCACCTCGGCGGCGATCTGAGCCGTCCGCCGCACCGACGTCGGCTGGTCCATGACCCGGACCTCGAGCGTCCCGTATTCCGGCCGCGGCCAGGCATCCCAGTGGCGGCGGGTGCTGTCGTCCCTGCTCGCCGCCTGCCAGTCGTCCCAGCTGCGCAGCACGGGGGGCGTGCCTCCGGTCGGCATCTCGAGCAGGATCTGGGAGCGGATCGAGCGCCAGCCGCTGTCCGCGGCGTCCCAGTACGGCGAGTTCGCGGAGGCGGCGAGGAGCCCCGGCAGCCGCGGCACGACGCCCTCGAAGGCGCGGAGGCACGTGTCCGGATCCGGCACCGAGACGTGCACGTGGAGGCCGCAGACCTGCTGGCGGTAGAGGCGCGGCCCGAGCTCGGCCTTCAGCCGCCGGTAGCGGTCGACAGGAACGATCGGCACGCGCCCGCGTGCGGTCGGATGCGAGCCGGTGGCAAGTACCGCGAACCCCTCCCCGGCCGCACGCTCTCCCACCTCGTTGCGCAGCTCCCGCAGCTCGGCCTCGACCTCGTCCGGCGTCTCGACGACGGTCGTCGTGATCTCGACGAACGACTCGAACAGCTCGGGCTTGATCCGCTCCGTCGCATCGCCGAACACGCGCGAGAACCCGTCCCGCGCCGGCTCGAGCGTCTCCGCGTCGACGAGCATCAGCTCCTCCTCGACCCCGAGCGACCACGCCGGAGCCGAGCCGAAGCGGCTGAGATCCATGGCTACTTGCCGCGGACGCCGTGCACCGGCCGGCCCGCCGCCTCCCACGCGTAGTACGAGGCGCTCGGCCCGAAGTCGGCCTCGTAGGAGATGATCCGCGGGTTGCGGCCCACCTCCTTCGCGCGTTGCGCGTGACGGAGGAGGTTCGGGTCGTCCTGCTCCTCCCAGACGAGCACCAGATGCGCGGCCGTCATGAACACGGCCACGAACGCGCAGCCGGGGGCCGGGCACGGGAACGGATCGGTCCGGACGCAGAACCAGCCGACGTGCTCCTGGCCGTCCTCCGTCCAGAGCTCCTCGGCCTCTTCGGGGACGGCATGCTCGACGGTTCGGGCGATGCCCGGCTGGATCTCCTCCCGCCTCACCGGCTCAAAGGTAGCGCCAGCCCGCGAGCGGTCGCTACCCGTGCAGAAGAAGGGCCCAGACACCTCCCGTGACGGCCGTGCCCACCGCAACCCAGGTCACGTAATCCCCCACCACCCCGCTGTGCAGCGCATGGAGGACGCGAATCGGCGGCGCGATGGTCCGTTCGGCCGCGACCGCGACGATGCGGGGGAGTCGCCGTCGATAGAGACCGACGACCCCGAGCCCGAGCGCGAGGATCGTTGCGCTCACTCCGTAGAGGATCGACTCGAGCGACGTGTGGCGGATGGTGACCGGCAGGCTCGTAGGCGGGGACATCGCCTTCGCGTGGAGGACGCGCGCGGCGTAGCCGCTGGTGTCGCGGAAGCGCTCGGCGGCGTACTCGGCCCGCTGGCCGAGACCGGGGACGACGCTCATGGCGATCCCGAGGACGACTGCGGCCACGGCGACGGCGACGAGCAGAGGACGCAGGACGTGCCGCTCGAGCGGATCCTCCTCGATCGCCTTCCCGAGCAGCTCGTCCTCCTCGTCGCCCCAGCCCAGGAAGATGCGGGCGCCCGCGCGGAAGAGGGCTGCTCCGGCGAGCGCGGAGCCGAGCCACAGCAGAGCGGGTACCCACGGCCGGCCGAGCTCGGTGGCGCTCTCGTCGATCAGCCCGTGACCGAGATAGATGCCCACGTACGGCGTCCCCACGAGGCCGATCGTCCCCGCGAACCACGCGAGAGCGGGTACCCAGCAGCCGCGCGCCCGCCCGCGCAGGTGCAGCTCGTCGATCAGGCCGTGGTCGGAGTGCAGGATCCCCCCGACGAAGAACAGGCCCGCGGTGAGGAGCGCGTGCGCAAGGAACATCAACTCGGCGCCGGCGAGCCCCGATGAGCCGAGCAGGCCGATCCCGGCCAGCATGATCCCGATGTGGCAGACGACGGAATAGGCGAGCATCCGTTTCAGATGCCGCTGGAGGAACGCCATCGTCCCCGCTAGCACGGCGGTGACGATCCCGAGCCAGAGGAGCACGTCCCCCACCGCGTGGCCGTGCCCGAAGGGCACCGCAAAGATGGTCCAGTAGAGGCGGGCGACGCCGATGAGGCCGATGTCCGTCATCACGCCGCCGAGCACCGCACAGACGGGCGCCGGCGCGACCGCGTAGGCATCGGCCGCCCAGAGGTGGAACGGGACGACCGCTCCCTTCACGAGGAACCCGCAGAGCAGGAGGGTCATGGCGACGATCACGAGCCCGCCGGCCGGCCCGTGCGACAGGGTCGTCCCGATCTGGGCGAGGTTCAGCGCGCCCGTGCGGGCATAGAGCAGGGCGATCCCGACGGCGAAGAGGTAGCCGCCGAGGCTGTTCGTGATGGCGAAGTTGACGGCGCCCTGGACGGGCCCCAGCCGCTCCACCTGAAAGCCGGTGAGCGCATACGCCGCAACGCCCATCAACTCCAGCCAGACGAAGAGGTTGAAGAGGTCGCCCGACATCGCGAAGCCGCACATCGCTCCGAGCGCGACGAGCATCAGAGCGTCGTAGAGCCGAGCGGCCTCGGGCAGAAACGTGAGCGAGTAGAGAAGCGCGAGAGTGACGACGAGGCCGATGACCGCGCACATCCCGGCGGCGAGCGGTCCCACCGCGAAGTCGATCCCGAGCGCGACTCCGTGGCGCGGCTGCCAGCCGCCGAACCAGTGGACCGCCTCGTGGCTGTACACCTCCCAGAGCAGGACGAAGGAAAGCGCGGCGGTGGCCGCGGACGAGGCGATGACGATCGCGTCCTGGACGGGCCGAGGCGTGATGTGGTCCAGACCGGCCGTCACGGCGGCGGCGACCAGCGGGATCGCGACGAGCAAGGGCGGGATCCAGCTCATCCCTTGACGTCCGCGAGGCCGTCCGGGTCGACGGTCCCGGACAGCCGGTGCGCGTCCAGAGCCAGCGCGAGGATGAGCGCGACCACGACCACGCTGACGACGATGTCCGTCAGTGTGAGGGCCTGTACGACCGGGTCGACGGCAGGCGTGCCGAGCTTGATGCCCTTGAAGATTGGCGCTCGCCCGTGCTTCACGTATCCGACCGTGAGCAGGAGAACGTAGCTCGACGACTGCGTCACCGTCAGGCAGACCGCCAGGTGGATGAGGTTCCGGCTCGTCGCAACGCCGGCGAGACCGACGAGGCAGAGCCAGGCAGCGACCGCATACGGGAGATAGCTCAAGACGCCGCGTCCTCCGGCTCGAGCGGGATGACGTAGGTCTCGAGAAACTCCGCGAAGAGCAGCAGCATCGCGAAGGCGACCGCGAGCCCCGCTGCCGCGTTCAGGATGCCGATGCTGCCGCCCGAGAGCAGCGTGCCGGTCGTGCCCTTGCCGAAGAGGTTGGCGAGGAACGGCAGCCCGGACGCGAGCGCGGCAAGGCCGGTTACGACGTAGCCGCCTGCCCCGATCCCCTCGAACGGATCGAGCGCGTGCTCGTTGCGAAATGGGCGGTAGTCGCGATGGCTACCGACGAGATAGAGCACCAGGATCGCGCCGGCCAGGACGACGCCTCCCGGGAAGCCACCGCCCGGGGTGATGTAGCCGAACGCCACGAGCCAGAGGCCGACGAGGAGACCGCCGCCGACCATGCCGACACCGACGAGCCGGACGGCGTCGCTTCGGAGCCGCCGCGTCTTTCGCTCCACCCGGCGGGCCCCCGACTCGTCCCGCAGCAGGAGCGTGACGCCGATGACCGCGGCGTAGAGGATGAACTCCTCCCCCATCGTGTCGACCCCGCGCACGTCGAAGGTCGTCGCCATTACGACGTTCGTCGTATGACGCAGCGGGACGACGATCCGGTTGAGCACGTAGCCATATGGGCCGCGGTAGTCGCCGAACGCCGGCAGTCCTGCGATCGCCCAGGCAAAGAGCGCGCCGAGCCCGAGCAGGGCCGGTCCGAGGACCGCCATCCGCACGCGCCTAGTCATCCGACGTCTTCTTCGATCGACGGCGCTCGCCACGCACGCGTGCGACGGCGGCGAGGATCACGAGCGGGTAGGCGATGCCCGAGACGACGAGCATCGAAAGCGCAGGGTCGGGCGCCGCGAGCACGACGAAGAGCAGCACGAGCGAGACGCCGTAGACGCCGTTGACGAGCGCCTGACGGAGCGGGTCGCGCGTGAGGACGACGAGCGGAGCGCCGAGAGCGACGAGCGCGAACGCCACAACCTGCAGGGGCACGAGAGTTCCGGCGACGATCATGCGCTCGAGTCGGGGTCGTCCGCCCGATGGGCTGCGCGAGCCGTCGTGATCACGAGGGCCGGATTGAGGAAGAAGAGCAACGCGACCGCTGCGATCGCCTGGATCCCTCCCGAGGTCAGGTGCTCGCGGATGAGAACGGCCGCGAGCACGAGGAAGGCGGGGACCGTCGTGCAGGCGGCGGCGTAGTGCAAGCGGTCGAGCGTCGTCCGCATGACGAGAATCCCCGCCACGCAGAAGAGCTCGGCAAGCACCCCGAGCGCGAGCAGAACGTCGACGGCGAGGTCTGCCGACTGCATCAGGTCCAGCGGCCGAGGAAGCGGGCGAACACGAGGCAGCCGATCCAGGACGTGACCGCGGCGATGATCGGCACCGTGAAGAACGTCGACTGACCGAGGCCCACGGAGAGACAGAGCAGGATCAACGTGGCGATTGCCCCGACTGCCTCCAGCGCGACGAGCCCGTCGATGGGGGGGCGCACCGAAGCGACGACCAGAAGCGGCGCAAGCGCGGCGATCAGGACCGTTGCTGCGACGAGGAACGCATTCACGCGGGACGCTCCGAGCTGCGGTTCGGGACGAGATCGTGGAGGAGAACGGTGCCTGTCTCGGGATCGACGTCGATCGGATACGCATTCGGGCTGTAGCAGGCGAGGAGAACCCTCAGCGCGCGGGGCCCGACGCCGCAGGCGGCGGCCACTCCGCCCTCCAGCTCCCGCGACACGAGGCGGCCCCGGACGACGCGACGGCGGGCGGCGCTCGTGACCAGCGCCCACGCGACGATGCCGAAGTCCGCCACGACCATGCCGAAGGCCTGAGGCAGATCGGCGAGCCCGCGAAGCGGCACGCGCGCATGGAAACCGGTTCGCGTGCGCGCGTACTCGGCGAGGCTCGCGGCGATCGTCGACGCGACCGCAGCAGCCACCAGCTCCTGCACATTCCACTCGCCGACGAGCAGGAACCAGAGCCAGAAGAGGGTGAGCCACCACGCGACCCAGGCGACGACGTGCTTCACGCCGCGCGTATCCCCGCCTGGCGACAGCGCCAATCGTTCCACGCAGAACGAGGGCCCGCCGTCCGGGCGGGCCCTCGTCTCTCGGGCGAGGCGATGTGGCTGCTGTGTTACTGGCCCTGCTTGATCCCAGGCTCCGCCCACGGAAGCTCGACTGCCTCGAGCGGTTGCCTGCCCGGGACGTTCGCCGCCTTCTTGTACTCGAACAGCGGCAGGATGGTGCGCTTCGTGACCGAGGTGAGGCATAGCGCCGTCACCACGTAGGCCGCGAGGCCTGCCGAGATTACGAACAGGACTCCCCCGGCGCCGAGCCAGCCACTGCCGATTCCGCCCATGAACCAGCCGGCGCACGAGAGGGCCGAGCCGGCCGCGAGCGTCCACAGCACTGCCGAGACGGCGAGATTGTGGCCCATCGCGGCCACTGCCGGGATGAACGTGATGTAGGCGAGACCGAAGAACCACAGCCCGAGAGCCGTGTTCGACACGCCGGGTGCGGGCGCCGGCAGCTTGCCGACGAGGATGAAGATGTTCAGGAGCCCGAAGGCGATCCAGAACGCTCCCCACGCACCGTGTGCGAGCGTCGCGACGACGTCGCGTGCCTTGTAGGACCACATTCCGGCGGCGAACTGCGCGATGCCGCCGAAGGTCAAGGCGAACAAGGCGATGACGGGCATGTCGGACCATGCCCCCCACCATCCGGCCTGAATGACTGCCACCATGAACGTCGCCACCGAGAAACCCGCGAGGCCGAGCGCGGACGGTGCCGCAATCGGCTGGAGGAACACGCGCGGGCGGGCGAAGCCGTCGCGCCACGCCTCCTCCTCGCGGAGCGCGACGCCGGCAGAAGCGTGTTGTCTGCGCTCGTCGATCGTGCTCATAAAGCAACGACCCCTTTCTGCGTCGTGTCCTTTAGTTCGTATTGCGTTGCTCCTTTCGCCTGCCCGCTTGCGGCGGGGGAAAACCTCAAGAATCCCCGCGACTGCGATGTACATCGCACCCCGTTTACACGCTCGCGTGGATCGGAAGAAACAACAGCAATGGCGCTCGCGAAGCTCCTCGACTCGTGGCCTGCGCTGCGGCAGCTGCGGGAGGGCGATCCCCTCGGCCTGGGCAAGTCGGTGCAATCGCCGCGCTCCCAGCGCCTCGTGCCGCGCCTCGACGAGGCCGAGCACGTCGTCCACTCGATCTGTCCCTACTGCGCGGTCGGCTGCGGCCAGCTCGTCTACGTCAAGGACGGCGACGTCACCCACATCGAGGGCGATGCGGCGAGCCCGATCTCACGTGGCCGGCTCTGCCCGAAGGGACAGGCGTCGAAGAGCTTCGTCCAGAGCCCGCTGCGCGAGTACAAGGTCAAGTACCGGCGGCCCTACGGCACCGCGTGGGAGGAGCTGTCGCTCGACGACGCGATGGACATGATCGCCGAGCGGATCGTCAGGACGCGCGCCGACACGTGGCGCAAGCGGACGGAGGGCGGCGCACCCGCGAACCGCACGATGGCCATCGGCAATCTCGGCGGCGCGACGCTCGACAACGAGGAGAACTACCTCATCAAGAAGCTGATGACGGCGCTCGGCATCGTGCAGGTCGAGAACCAGGCCCGCATATGACACAGCTCCACGGTGCCCAGTCTGGGCACCTCGTTCGGACGAGGCGGCGCGACGACCTTCCAGCAGGACCTGCAGAACGCGGACTGCATCGTGATCATGGGCTCGAACATGGCCGAGAACCACCCGGTCGGATTCCAGTGGGTGATGGAGGCCAGGGAGCGCGGCGCGAAGGTGATCCACGTCGATCCGCGCTTCACGCGCACGAGCGCGATGGCGACGAAGCACGTCGGCATCCGCGCCGGTAGCGACATCGCCTTCCTCGGCGGCATCGCCAACTACCTCCTGCAGAACGACCTCTACTTCCGGGAGTACGTCGAGAAGTACACGAACGCGCCCGTCATCATCGACGAGCGCTTCGTCGGCCCCGAGGATGCGGACGGACTGTTCTCGGGCTGGGATCCGGAGTCCGGGCGCTACGACATCGAGTCGTGGCGCTACGAAGGGATGGAGGTTCACGGTGCAGCCGGACAGCGCGGCGAAGGCTTCGAGCCGAGCGGCGAGCAGTCCGGCCACGGGGCCGCCGGCGGCGGGCTGCATCACGGCGAGCCGCCGGCCGAGGATCCCGAGCTCAACCATCCGCGCTGCGTCTTCCAGATCCTGAAGCGCCACTACCAGCGCTACACGCCCGAGTTCGTGGCCGAGACCTGCGGCTGCTCGGTGGAGGACTTCGTCGAGGTCTGCGAGACCCTGGCGGCGAACTCCGGCAGGGAGCGGACGAGCGCCTTCTGCTACGCGGTCGGCTGGACGCAGCACACCGTCGGCGTGCAGATGATCCGCTCGGCCGCCGTCGTGCAGCAGCTGCTCGGCAACATCGGCCGTCCCGGCGGCGGGATCATGGCGCTCCGCGGCCACGCGTCGATCCAGGGCTCGACCGACATCCCGACGCTGTTCAACATCCTGCCCGGCTATCTGCCGATGCCGCACACGCTGAGCTACCACACCCTCGACAACTTCGTCGACTCGAACACGTCGCCGACGGGCTGGTGGGGGAAGTTCGAGTCGTACTGGGTCAGCCTGATGAAGGCCTACTTCGGCGAGCACGCGACCGCCGAGAACGACTGGCTGTTTGACCACATGCCGCGCGTCGACAGCGACAACTCCGCCTACTTCACCGTCCAGCAGATGCTCGAGGGAAACGTGAAGGGCTACATCATCGCCGGCGAGAACCCGGCCGTCGGCCACGCGAACGGCAGGGCCCACCGGCTCGGGCTCGCGAAGCTCGACTGGCTCGTCGTGCGCGACGTCGTCGAGATCGAGTCGGCGTCCTTCTGGTACGACAGCCCCGAGGTCGAGTCGGGCGAGCTGAAGCCCGAGGAGATCCCGACCGAGATCTTCTTCCTCCCGGCCGCCGCGCACACGGAGAAGGACGGCTCCTTCACGAACACGCAACGCCTGCTGCAGTGGCACTGGCAGGCGGTCGAGCCGAAGGAGGACTGCCGTTCGGAGCTCTGGTTCTACTTCCACCTCGGCCGCCGGATCAAGCAGAGGCTCGAGGACTCCGAGGAGGAGCGCGACACGCTCATCAAGGCCCTGCGGTGGGAGTACCCGACCCACTCGGCGATCCAGGAGCCCGACGCCGAGGCCGTCCTCCAGGAGGTCAACGGCTGGGAGATCGAGAGCGGCAAGTTCCTCAGCGGGTATCCGGAGTTGAAGGACGACGGCTCCACCCTGTGCGGCTGCTGGATCTACTGCGGCTGCTTCAAGGACGGGATCAACCAGACGGCGCGCAAGAAGCCGCACTGGGAGCAGGAGAGCTACGTCGCGCCCGAGTGGGCCTGGGCCTGGCCGGCCAACAGGCGGCTGATCTACAACCGCGCCTCGGCGGATCCCGACGGGAACCCGTGGTCGGAGCGGAAGCGCTACGTGTGGTGGGACGAGAGCGAGGGCAAGTGGACCGGCCTCGACGTCCCGGACTTCAAGGAGGACAAGGAGCCGCACTACGTGCCGCCCGACGACGCGAAGGCCGAGGACGCGATCGCCGGCGCTCACCCGTTCGTCATGCAGGCGGACGGCCGCTCGTGGCTGTACGTCCCGCAGGGTCTCGAGGACGGACCGCTCCCGACGCACTACGAGCCGCACGAGTCGCCGTTCGACAACCCGCTGTACTCGCAGCGGGCGAACCCGCGCCGCCAGCAGAACAAGGACCTCGCCGAGGATCCGTACAACCCGGTCGCCGACGAGCCGGGCGCCGAGGTCTATCCGTACGTCGTGACCACCTACCGCTTGACCGAGCACCACACCGCCGGCGGAATGACGCGCTCCGTCCCCTACCTCGCGGAGCTCCAGCCGGCGATGTTCTGCGAGGTGCATCCCGACCTCGCGCGGGAGGTCGGGCTCGAGCACGGCGGCTGGGCGACGATCTACACGTCCCGGTCGGCGATCGAGGCGCGCGTGCTCGTCACCGAGCGCATGCGGCCCCTCCGCAGGAAGGACGGCCGCAGCGTCCACCAGGTGGGGCTGCCGTACCACTGGGGCAAGCGCGGCCTCGTCACCGGCGACTCCGCAAACGACCTCGCGCACATGGCGCTCGACCCGAACGTCCACATCCAGGAGGTCAAGGCGTTCACCTGCGGGATCCGGCCGGGCCGCCGGCCGCGCGGCCCGGAGCTGCCCCGCTTCGTCGCCGAGCTGCGCGACCAGGCGCATTCGCGCCGCGAGCAGGAGCCTCGCGTCGAGCCCGAGGAAGTGAGGAAAACGACGTGAACGGTCCTCTCGGGAGCCTGATGGAGCCCACCGGCATCCCCGCCGGTTGGGAGGCATACGGGGACGAGAAGAAGGAGCGCGTCGGCTTCTTCACCGACACCTCCGTCTGCATCGGCTGCAAGGCGTGCGAGGTCGCCTGCAAGGAGTGGAACCTCATCCCGGAGGACGGCCGCGCCTGGACCGGCGAGTCGTACGACCACACCTCGCAGCTCGACGCGAACTCGTGGCGCCACGTCGCGTTCATCGAGCAGGAGAAGCCGCTCTTCAACAATGGCGACGGCAGCACGGGACTTCGCTGGCTCATGGAATCGGACGTCTGCAAGCACTGCACTCACGCCGCGTGTCTCGACGTCTGTCCGACCGGCTCCCTCCTCCGCACCGAGTTCGGCACCGTCGTCGTCCAGCAGGACATCTGCAACGGCTGCGGCTACTGCGTCCCTGCCTGTCCCTTCGGCGTCCTCGACAAGCGGCACCTGCCGGCCACGACCGACCCGCCGCCGGCGTTCCTCGGCCGCAAGGAGGACGGCCGCGTCTGGAAGTGCACGCTCTGCTACGACCGTCTGAAGGGTGGCCACGAGCCGGCCTGCGCCAAGGCGTGCCCGACGAAGTCGATCCAGTTCGGCCCGCTCGAGGAGCTCCGCGAGCGCGCCGACGCGCGGCTGGCGAAGCTCGAGGCCGAGAACTGGAACGGCGCGCAGCTGTATGGCCGCGACCCGGACGACGGCGTGGGAGGCTTCGGCGCCTTCTTCCTCCTGCTCGACGATCCCGAGGTCTACGGGCTGCCGCCGGATCCGGTCGTGACGACGCGCGACCTGCCGGAGATGTGGACGAACATGCTCGCCGCGGCGGGCGCCCTGCTCGCGGGCGTGACGGCCCTGACGCTCCTCGGAGGCCGGAGATGACGGAGGCGTTCCGGCTCGACGGAAAGCCTTCGATCACCGCGGCCGGCAACGACATGCGCTCGTACTACGGGCGTCCGGTGATCAAGGAGCCGGTCTGGACGTGGGAGATCCCCACCTACTTCTTCACCGGCGGCCTCGCCGGCGCCTCCGCGGTGCTGAGCTCGGCGGCGAGGCTGACGGGGAACGAGAAGCTGGCGCGGACGGCGCTCTACGTCGGCGCCGCCGCAGATCTCGTCTCCCCTGCACTCCTCGTCTCGGACCTCGGACGGCCCGAGCGCTTCCACCACATGCTCCGCGTCGTCAAGGTCACGTCGCCGATGAACCTCGGCTCCTGGGTCCTGCTCGTAAGCGGAGGAGCCTCGACGACCGCGGCGCTGCTCCAGCTCCTCGGCCGCTGGAAGCCGGTGCGGATCGCGGCGTCGATCGTCGCCGCGCTGGCGGGTCCGCCACTCGCGACGTACACCGGCGTCCTCATTGCGGATACGGCCGTGCCGGTGTGGCACGACGGGCGCCACGAGCTGCCGTGGATCTTCGGCGCGAGCGCGGCTGCCAGCTCCGGGGCCGCCGCGTGCGTGTTCGTGCCCCCCGAGGACGCCGGCCCCGCCCGGCGGGTCGCGATCGCCGGTGTTCTCGCCGAAGGCGCGCTCATGCAGTTGATGGAGCTCCGGCTGGGAACGGTCGGCGAGGTCTACCACCAGGGGCCGGCCGGGAAGCTCTCCTGGGCGGCGAAGGGGCTCGCGGCCACGGGCGCCGCGGTGCTCGCGAAACGCGGCCGGAAGAGCCGCGGTGCCGCAGTCCTCGGCGGAGCGCTCGTCTGCGCCGGCGAGCTGTGCCTCCGCTGGTCCGTGTTCAAGGCGGGCTTCCAGTCGGCGCGCGATCCGAAGTACGTCGTCGAGTCGCAGCGGCGACGCGTCGAGCAGCAGGGGACGAAGGCGACGACGAAGCCCGGCGAGAGCCCGGGCTCCGCGAGCCGCGGCGCATGAGGGCGCTCAGCCGCCGCTGACGGTGTCGAGGTCGGGCACCTGCCCGCTCTCCGGGTGCGGCTGCGTGTACGCCTCGCGGCCGGGCGGGTCGCCGCTCTCCTCGCGGGGCGAGTGCGGCACCTCGTGTTCGTCGGCTGGCTGGACACGGAGGAGCTGCTCCGCCACCTCGTCGATGTTGTCGTAGCGCCGCTCGGGCAGCCGCTGGAGCAGCGCCAGCTGCTCTCCGCTCGCCCCCTCCCGCAGGGCGTACTTCAGGAGGGCGGAGCGCTCGTTGGGAAGGGCCACGCCCTCCAGTAGCGTCTGAAGCTCGGCGACGGTCGCGAAGTCCACGAGGATTCGGTGCCTCGTTTGGCGCCGCAGCAAACAGGTACTCGGGCTGGATGGAGCTCGGCTTCGCCCTCTCCTCGGAAGACCACCCGCCGAACGAGCTCGTCCGCCAGGCGCAGAGCGCAGAGCGGGCCGGCTTCACGTTCGCGCTCATCTCCGACCACTTCCATCCCTGGGTCGGCGAGCAGGGCCACAGCCCGTTCGTCTGGTCGACGCTTGGCGGCATCGCGCAGGCGACCGAGAAGATCCGCGTCGGTACCGGTGTGACCTGCCCGCTCATCCGCATCCATCCGGCAATCGTGGCGCAGGCAGCCGCGACGGTCGCCTGCATGATGCCCGGCCGCTTCTTTCTCGGAGTCGGCACGGGCGAGAACCTCAACGAGCACGTGACGGGAGCGCGCTGGCCGCTGCCATGGGAGCGGCTCGAGATGCTCGAGGAGGCGGTCGAGGTCATCCGCCCGCTCTGGACCGGCGAGGAGATCACGCATCGCGGCGAGCACTACACCGTGGAGGAGGCCCGCCTCTACACGGTTCCCGACGAGCGGCTCGAGATCTACGTCGCCGCTGCCAAGCCGCAGGCCGCGGAGGTCGCCGGGCGGATCGGTGACGGGTTCATCTCGACCGCGCCCGACGAGGAGCTCGCCGAGACGTTCGAGTCGGCCGGCGGGCGCGGTAAGCCGAAGGTCGGGATGATCCACGTCGCGTACGACGCGGACGAGGAGGCGGGACACGAGCGCGCACACCGCATGTGGCCGAACCTCGCGCTGGCCGGCCCGGGCGGCCAGGAGCTGCCCGCGCCCCGCGACTTCGAGGAGTCCGCCGCGAACGTCACGGTCGAGGACGTCGCCTCCTCGACGCCGGCCGGGCCCGACCCGGAGCCGTACCTCGAGCTGATCCGGAAGTACGAGGAGGCAGGCTTCACGCACGTCTACGTCCATCAGATCGGGGAGAACCAGGAGGAGTTCGCCGAGTTCGCCGCCCGCGAGCTGATCGGCTCTCTCTAAGATCGAAGACATGGAGCAATTGCACGTCGGCGGTGAGAGCTACGGGATCCACAAGCTCCCGCCCGACGCGGCCCGCCTCCCCTACACGCTGCGGATCCTGCTCGAGAACGTCCTCCGTAACGGCACGAAGGACGAGGTCGAGGCGGTCGCCGGCTGGGCCGCCGAGGCCGAGCCGTCGCGCGAGATCTCCTTCCACCCGGCGCGCGTCCTGCTGCAGGACTTCACGGGCGTCCCCGCCGTCGTCGACCTCGCGGCGATGCGCGACGCGATGCGCGACCAGGGCGGCGATCCGAACGCGATCAACCCGCAGATCCCCGCGGAGCTCGTGATCGACCACTCCGTCCAGGTGGACGAGTTCGCAACGCGGCTCGCGATCGAGCGGAACGTCGAGCTCGAGTTCGAGCGGAACAAGGAGCGCTACGCCTTCCTCCGCTGGGGCCAGGGCGCGTTCGACGACTTCAAGGTCGTCCCGCCGAACACCGGCATCTGCCATCAGGTCAACCTCGAGTACCTCGCGCGCGTCGTCGAGGTGCGTGACGGCGTCGCCTTCCCGGACACGCTCGTCGGCACGGACTCGCACACGACGATGGTCAACGGGCTCGGGGTACTCGGCTGGGGCGTCGGCGGCATCGAGGCCGAGGCCGCGATGCTCGGCGAGGCGCTCTCGATGCTCGTTCCGCAGGTCGTCGGCTTCCGGCTCACCGGCGCGCTGCGCGAGGGCGCGACGGCCACCGACCTCGTGCTGACCGTGACCCAGATTCTGCGCAAGACGGGTGTCGTCGGGAAGCTCGTCGAGTACTTCGGCCCCGGCGTCTCCTCGCTCGCCCTCGCCGACCGCGCGACCCTCGGGAACATGAGCCCGGAGACCGGCGCGACGTGCGGCTTCTTCCCCGTCGACGACGTGACGGTCGGGTACCTGCGACTCACGGGCCGCAGCGAGGAGCGCATCGCGCTCGTCGAGGCCTACTGCAAGGAGAACCTGCTCTGGCACGAGCCGGACGAGCATCCGGAGTACTCGCAGGTCGTGGAGCTCGACCTCGACAACGTCGAGCCGTCCCTCGCCGGCCCGCGACGGCCGCAGGACCGTGTCCCGCTCGACCGTGCGAAGGAGGCGTTCGTCGAGTCGCTCGGCACCTTCGGCGTCGCCTACGCGAACGGCAGCTACGACAAGGAGATCGCCGACTCGTTCCCGGCGAGCGACCCGCCGACCGGCGACGGCGTCGACTCCGAGGCCGTCCCCGTCCCCGCGCCCGGGAGCACCGCCACGCTCGAGAAGAAGCAGATCGACGTCGAGGGCGAGGACTACGCGCTCGAGCACGGCTCGGTCGTGATCGCAGCGATCACGTCCTGCACGAACACGTCGAACCCGTCCGTGATGATCGCCGCCGGCCTGCTCGCGCAGAAGGCGGTCGAGCGCGGGCTCGAGCGGCGGCCGTGGGTCAAGTCCTCCCTCGCGCCGGGCTCGAAGGTGGTCAGCGAGTACTACCGCGCGTCCGGGCTCGACCGGTACCTCGACGAGCTCGGCTTCAACACCGTCGGCTACGGCTGCACGACGTGCATCGGGAACTCCGGCCCGCTGCCGGAGCCGATCAGCGCGGCCGTCGCCGAGGGCGACCTCGTCGTCTGCGCCGTGCTTTCCGGCAACCGGAACTTCGAGGCGCGCATCCACGGCGAGGTGAAGGCGAACTACCTCGCGTCGCCGCCGCTCGTCGTCGCGTACGCACTCGCCGGGCGGATGGACGTCGACCTCGTGAACGAGCCGCTCGGGCAGGGCTCGGACGGCGAGGACGTCTTCCTCCGCGACCTCTGGCCGAGCCGGGACGAGATCGACGCGGTGATCGGGAAGTCGGTGCACGGCGAGATGTTCTCCTCCACCTATGCCGACGTCTTCACCGGGGACGAGCGCTGGCGTGGGCTCGACACGCCGGAGGGCGAGCTGTACGCCTGGGATCCCGACTCGACGTACGTGCGCCTGCCGCCGTACTTCGAGGGGATGCCGCGCGAGCCCGAGCCCGTCGCGGACGTCGAGGGCGCGCGCTGCCTCGTCATGCTCGGCGACTCCGTCACGACGGACCACATCTCCCCGGCGGGTGCGATCCGGCCGGACTCGCCGGCGGGGCAATACCTGATCGAGCACGGCGTCGAGCGGCGCGAGTTCAACTCCTACGGCGCCCGCCGCGGCAACCACGAGGTGATGGTGCGCGGCACATTCGCGAACGTGAGGCTCAAGAACCTCCTCGTGCCCGGCAGCGAGGGCACGTGGAGCGTCCACCTGCCCGACGGCGAGGAGGGGACGATCTTCGAGGTCGCCGAGCGCTACCGCGCGGACGGCGTGCCGACGATCGTCATCGCCGGCAAGGAGTACGGCTCCGGCTCGTCGCGCGACTGGGCGGCGAAGGGGCCGAACCTGCTCGGCGTGCGCGCCGCGATCGCGGAGTCGTACGAGCGGATCCACCGCTCGAACCTCCTGATGATGGGGATCCTGCCGCTGCAGTTCATGAACGGGGAGAATCCCGAGTCGCTCGGGCTGACCGGCCGCGAGGAGTTCTCGATCTCGGGAGCCGAGGGCGGCGAGGCCGACGAGGTGGCCGTGCGGGCGGACGACAAGGAGTTCCGCGCCCGTGTCCGGCTGGACACGCCACGCGAGCGCGAGTACTTCCGCCACGGCGGGATTCTTCGGTACGTGCTGCGACGGCTCCTGAGCGAGAGCTAGGGACACGTTTCGCGTCTTCCGCGAGCTTGCCCTCGGGCATAGCGGAGCGCGCAAGATGACTTTGTCGGACACGCCACTCCTGATCGTCGTCACCGGACCGCCGGCGGCGGGGAAGACGACGGTTGCGCGCGAGCTCGCGGCGCGGCTCCGGCTGCCGCTCATCGCAAAGGACACCATCAAGGAGGCGCTCTTCGACGGGCTCGGAACGGGCGACCTCGCCTGGTCGCAGCGGCTCGGCCCGCCGACGTTCGGCGTCATGCTCGCGCTTGCCGAGGAGGCTCTCCGAGCCGGTGCGAGGCGTCGTGCTCGAGGCCAACTTCGTCCGTGGCGGCGAGGTCGCGGCGCGAGTCGCTGCGCTCCCTGCCCGATTCGTCCAGGTGCAGTGCAATGCGCCGCTCGAGGTGCTGCTGGAGCGCTACGCCAACCGCGTACGGCATCCCGGCCACGTCGACAGCGAGCGGATCGGGCCGATGCGCGAGTTGATCGAGGACGGCAGCTACGAGCCGCTCGACCTGCCGGGCGAGACGATTCGCGTCGACACGAGCCGCTCGGTCGACCTCGATGCGCTCGGCGACCGGGTCGCCGCGTTCGCGGCCTAGCTCTGCAGCCGGGCGAGCCGTGCCTCCGCCTCGGCCCGGTGCCGATCGCCCAGCACGCGCTCGCCTGATTGCAGCTCCTTGCAGAGCCACCATGAGACCAGCCCGAACACGACCGGAAGCACCCAGACGATGACCCGGTAGACCCAGATCTGCTGCACGTAGTCGAGCCCGAACGTCACGTTGGCCCGGTCGGCGGAGCCCGCCAGGAAGACGAGAAAGACCCAGCTGATCATCCCGACCCCGATCCCGGTGCGCACCGGTGCATCTCGCGGCCGGTCGAGGAGATTGTGGAAGGCCTGGTCGCCGGTGAACCGACGTTCGAGCCACGGCCAGAAGTAGAGGAAGCCGAAGACGACGAGCGGGAAGGCGGCGCCGCCCCAGAACGGGTTCGGCACGAGCGTGTAGCCGGCGATCGTAAGGTCGAAGCTCGGCACGAGCCGCAAGCCGCCGATCAGCCAGCCGAGGTACCAGTCGGGCTGGGCGCCGTTCGTCGAGGAGTACGTGTGATACGGCCCCCAGAGCCAGATCGGGTTGATCTGGACGAGGCCGCCGAGCAGGAAGAGGAACCCGGCCGTGCCGACCATCAGTCCCAGCGACCGCGGCGCCTGGCCCGGCCACGCGGGCACGCCGACGATGGTGCGCTCGGTCTGCGCCTTCCGGCGCCGGAACTGGGTGTGGTGCCGCATCGCCACGAGCAGCAGGTGCACGGTGAGCAGCAGGCCGATCAGCACGGGGAAGATCAGCACGTGCGCGATGTACATCCGCGGCCAGAGCTGGTCGCTCCCCGGGAACATCCCGTCGAACAGCCAGTTCATGAGGTTCTCGCCGACGAACGGCAGCGCGAGGCCGACCGAGTAGCCGATCGCGAGCCCCATCCCCGACATGAGGTCGTCGACGAGCGAGTAGCCGAT
>DASSVO010000039.1:0-30737 GCA_035706005.1 Gaiellaceae bacterium
GGCGTCCGCCTACCCGCCGACGACGGCGAGCTGCCCCTCGTTCGCGACCGCAGGGGTGACCGACAACCGCACGATCGCCCAGGATCACGACGGGCACGTCAGCTGGATCACCGACACGTTCACGAGCAGCGACGGGCACGCCCACTCGCTCGACCTGCTCTGGGACAACAGCCAGCACTTCAGGGGAAGCAGCGGCGACTCGTCGCAGGTCGAGTACGAGTTTCCCGGGGAGAGCAGCTTCTCGACACACGTCACCGGCGGTGCCGTGTCCCTGCCCGCCTCCGCGCCCGCCACGATCTTCGTCCGCATGCACGGCGCCGTCGACGGCGACTCCTCCACCGGACAGGGCGCGATCGTGTACGACCGGCCGGCAGCCGGGGCGACGTTCACCTCAGTCTCGAGCGCGGCCAGCGAGCTCACGCTGCGCCAGACGGGCACCGTGCCGGCGGGGGGCTCGACGAGATTCCGCTTCGCCTACGTGCAGGACGTCCACGCCGCGAACGTCGCCTCCCTCGCGCAGGCGGCCAGCACGGCGTTCCTCAACACGATCGCCATCTCGAAGTCGGGCAAGGGAAAGGTGAAGAGCGCGCCCGGCGGGATCCTGTGCGGCACCGCCTGCACCCACGGCTACGCGTACGGAACAGCCGTCACTCTCAGGGCGATACCCGCCAAGGGCTCGAGGTTCGTGAGCTGGGCGGGCGCCTGCAAGGGCCACGGCTTCTGCACGCTCACGGCCAACGCGAACGCCGTCGTGAAGGCGAAGTTCGCCCTCCGGCAGTGCGTCGTGCCGAACGTCGTCGGCAAGACCCTGAAGGCCGCCCAGCGCGCGCTGAAGCGGGCTTACTGCTCTCCGGGGAAGATCACGACGGCCGCCTCGGCGAACGTGAGGAAGGGACGCGTCATCTCCCAGAAGCCCAAGCGTGACAAGCGGCTGAAGGCACACACGAAGATCGGGCTCGTCCTCAGCTCGGGCTGACGTCAGCCCGAGAGCCGCGCCGCGATCTTCGCCTGCTGCAGCGCCTGCCGCGCGAACTGCTTCGCCTTGGTCGTGCTGCCGGAGGACCCGGCCCTCGCAGCCTGCGTGACGGCCGCGCACGCGGCGTGGAGGTGGGTCACGGCCTGCTGCTGGGCCCGAGTCGAGGCGTGCGGGGCGAGCTTGCGGTCCACCACGCCCATGCAGTCGTTCAGCACGGGGCCCCCGGAGGCGATCGCCTTCGTCAGGTTGCCGCTCTGGAACGCCTGCACGCTCGTCTGGAGCCGGGCCTCGAAGCCGTGGACGCTCGCCCGGAAGTTCCCGGAGCCGTGCGCGTGCCGGGCACCGGCGACGCCGCCGGTCGTGCCGCTCGCGCTGCTGCTGCCGCCGCAGCCGGCAAGGGCAACCGCCACCGCGAGGAGCGCGCCGACGCCGAGGATGGTCTTGGTCGTCATCAAACCGACAACGCCCGAACGCCCGAATCCGTTGCTGTGGAGCCGAAACGCTGCCAGGATGCGGGAATGGCCATCTGCCGTTCCTGCGGTCAGGAAAACCCGGAGATCGCCCGCTTCTGCCTTGCCTGCGGAGCGCCGCTCGACGCGGGCACGGCTCCGCGCGAGGAGCGGCGGATCGTCAGCGTCGTCTTCGTCGACCTCGTCGGCTTCACGTCACGCTCGGAAGGGCTCGACCCGGAGGACGTGCGGGCGATCCTTGCGCCGTATCACGGGACGGTGCGCGACGAGCTCGAGTCCTTCGGCGGCGTCGTGGAGAAGTTCGTCGGCGATGCGGTGATGGCCGTCTTCGGAGCCCCGACCGCCCACGGAGACGATCCCGAGCGAGCGGTGCGCGCTGCGCTGGCCGTCCGGGAGGCGGTCGTTGCCCTGAACGCGGAGCAGCCCCAGCTCGAGCTGCGCATCCGAGGCGCCGTGAACACCGGCGAGGCGGTCGTGACCCTCTCGGCACGACCGGCGCTCGGCGAGGCGATGGTCGCCGGCGACGTGGTGAACACCGCGTCCCGTCTGCAGCAGCACGCCCCGGTGGGCGAGATCATCGTGGGCGAGGAGACATACCGGGCCACGCGTAGCGCGATCGAATACGAGCCGGTCGAGGCGGTGACGGCGAAGGGGAAGTCCACGCCGCTCCAGGCCTGGCGCGCCGTCACGCCCGCTTCGGCGACGGGTGAGCGGCACCTCTCGAGCACGCCGTTCGTCGGGCGGGACCGCGAGATCGGACTGCTCGACGCGACCTGGGAACGCGTCGAGCGCGAACGGCGGCCGCACCTGATCACCGTCCTCGGCGCGCCCGGAGTCGGTAAGTCGAGGCTGTCGGCGGAGTTCACCGAGCGCATCTCGTCGCGCGGCGGCCGGGTGATCCGCGGCCGCTGCCTGCCCTATCGCGAGCGCAGCGCATACGGCGCGTTCGCGATGCAGGTAAAGGAGCTCGCCGGCATCTTCGACAGCGACGACGTCGCGGTGGCGACGGAGAAGCTGCGCACTCTCGTGGAGCGGCTCGTCGGCAAGGAGGAGGCCGAGGCCGTCGCCGGGCATATTGCGATCCTCCTCGGGTTCGAGACGAAGACGACGGCTCCCGATCGCGACAGCCTCTTTCAGTCGGTGCGGGTGTTCATCGAGGCCGGCGCGCGGGACGAGCCGACCGCTTTCGTCTTCGAGGACATCCACTGGGCCGACTCCACCCTCCTCGACCTGATCGAGCTCCTCGCCGCACGCCTGCAGGGGCTACCCGTCCTGCTGCTCACGCTCGCGCGACCCGAGCTGCTCGACACGCGACCCGCGTGGGGAGGTGGGCTGCTCGCCTACAACGCACTTCCTCTCGAGCCCCTGGGGGGCTCGGACGCTGCGCAGCTCGCGCTTCACCTGCTCGGCGCGGACACGAAGGCCGCCCAGGTGGCCGAGTCGGCGGAAGGCAACCCGCTCTTCATCGAGCAGCTCGCGGCCGTGCTGAGTGAGCGCGGATCCGATGCGCCGGACAGCTTGCCCACGACGATCCGGGGGCTCGTCGCCGCGCGCCTCGACGCGCTTCCCGCCGACGAGCGCGACGTCATCCTCGACGCCTCGATCATCGGCCGGAGCTTCTGGAGAGGCGCGCTCGAGCGAATCGCACGCAATCCCGACTGCCTGAGCAACGCCCTGGCCGCGCTCGAACGTCGCGACCTCGTTCGCCGCGATTCCGTGACCCGAATCGAGGGCGAGGATCAGTGGTCGTTCAAGCACGTCCTCATCCGCGACGTCGCGTACGACCTCCAGCCTCGCGCCCGGCGCCGCGAGGGCCATCGGCACATCGCAGAGTTCATCGAAGCGTCGACGCCGGAGGTCGGCGAGGCCGGAGCGGCGCTCGCCCGCCACTGGCGCGGCGCCGGCGAGCTCGAGCACGCCGCCAAGCACTTCGTCGCAGCAGCCGAGGAGGCCGAGCGCGGCTGGGCGAAGGCGCTCGCGGTCACGCTCTACAAGGAGGCGCTCGACATGACTCCGCAGGAGAACGTCGAGCAGGTTCGCTTCCTGCGCAAGCGGCTCGCAGTCGCGCAGCAGGCGTACATCCATGTGGACGACGCGCAACTGTTAGGGCTCGGAAGCGGCGAGAGCTAGGCAGGGACCGGCGGAAAGTCCGCCGGCGACACGTCGCCCGCGATCTCGTGCAGCGCGTCGATCGTGTGCTTCCCGAGCTTCTTCCCGTGCTCGCGGACGATCTCCTCGTTCGGCGCCGCGTACACGCAGTACGTGTGGACGAGCCCTTCGTCGTCGACGACGACGTGGCTGTGCTCCCACGTGATCTCGGGGAACTCGCCTTCGGTCAACTCCCGCGAGCGGCGGCCGATGGGCGGCATCTGCTCCTCGCCGACCTCGAAGCTGCGGATGATCATGTAGCGCGGCATGCGTGCGAGTCTACCGCCCTGCGTCGGCGCGGAGAAGAGTGCGGAGCTTCGCCCGGAACACGTCCATGTCGGCGTGACGCCAGTCGCCGTGTGTCTGGTGAGCCCACGGCCTGTACAGCTCCTTGTGGTACGGGCTCGAGAGGCTCTCGTTGTGCCCGATCACGTTGCGGATCCTGATGTGGAAGCGACCGACGAGCCACGCCGTGAGCCGGAGCGAGGAACGGAGCTGCGCCCGGTCGTGCAGGATCTCGGCGTCGGAGGTGCCCACGTCCTCGATTCCGATCGCGACGTAGTTGAGCCCGACCGTGTGCCGGCACATGACGTTCAGGGGCACGAGCTGGTAGATCGTCCCGTCGCGGTCGACGATGAAGTGCGCGCACGTCCCAGGCAGCTCGCCGAGCTCGGGATCCGGCGTGTCGGCCGCGAACGTGTTCCAGGCAGCCGAGAAGCTGTTGCTCGCCGTGTAGTGCTCGACGATCACCTTCGGGTGGAGGCGCCACGAATGGATGCCGTAGTGCTTCTGTGCATAGGCGGCCATCTCCGCCTTCCGCTTCGGCCCGTACGGGATCGGCTTCCACACGATGTGCGGCTTCGGCGCGAGGGCAAGTGAGAACGCGAGGGCGAGCGCAGCGAACACGGGCGCTCAGGCTATCCGGTAGATCCGCTCCCCCACTGGTTCGGCGCGGAATCGCTCGAGGAAGTCCTTCGCGTGAGGGCGCCCGGGCTCCGCGAGCAGCGTTTCGCCGCCCAGCCGCGGGAGGAGCTCGCCGAGCTGCTCGGCGTTCCGTGCCTCGTAGAGGAGGTCGGCGCCGAGCACGAGATCCCACGGCGCCGCGCGGAGCAGCGGCTCCGGCTCGCTCCAGCGGGCACGGGCGACACGGAGGAAGACGCCGTTGCGCTCGGCGTTCTGCCGGAGCAGCTCGATCGCGTCCTCGGCCCAGTCCGTTGCGAGCACGTCCGCGCCGCGGAGCGCTGCGGCGAGCGAGGGCAGCCCGAGCCCGCAGCCGAGCTCGAGCACCCGCAGGCCCCGCAGCTCTCGCTGCGCGACGAGGCGCGCGAGCGCGAGGCCGCTCGGCCAGAGCTCGGCCCAGTACGGCAGGAACTCCTCCTCGTCGAACGCCGCCTCGTCGATCAGCTCGTCCGCGCTCGGCGGCCGGAGGAGCTTCAGGCGCAGGTCGGGCGCGAGCTCGACCTCCTCCTCGACGAGGTTCAGAGCGCTGCAAACAAGTCGACGGGAACGCCGTCGGGATCGCTGAGCTGCGCGTAGCGGTGGCCCCAGAAGGCGTCCCACGGCTCCTTCTCTCCTGCGAAGCCCGCCGCGACGACGCGGGCGTACAGCTCGTCGACCTCCGCCGGGCTTCCGCAGGCGAACGCGAGCGAGAGCTGGTTCCCGGCGGCCCCGGTCCACTCCGGCCGGAAGCTGCGGATCACCTCCTCTGTGTCGACCATGAGGCGGAGACCGTTCGGCATCGTCGCCTCGACGTGGTCGTCGCCCTCGCCGAACTCGATCCCGAGCAGCCCGTAGAACGCGCGCGTGCGAGCGAGGTCGGAGGAGACGATGCCGATCGCGTCCAGGTGCGGCATAGCCCGGACGCTAACCGTTAGCGTCGAAGCCATGCGGAGGAGGCAGCTCGGAGCGAGCGATCTCGTCGTGTCCGAGATCTCGCTCGGCTCCTGGCTCACCTACGGCGGCGGCGTCGAGCGGGAGAGGGCCGAGGCGTGCGTGGCGAAGGCGTTCGAGGTCGGGATCGACTTCATCGACACGGCCAACGTCTACTCGCGTGGCGCCGCCGAGGAGTTCCTCGGCGAGGTGCTCGCCGAGCGGCCGCGCGATTCGTACGTCCTGGCCACCAAGCTCTACTGGCCGATGCCCGACGGCGGCAGCGGTCTTTCGCGCGAGCAGATCTTCACGCAGCTCGACGCGTCGCTGAGCCGGCTTCGTACCGACTACGTCGACCTCTACCAGTGCCACCGCTACGACTGGGACACGCCCCTCGACGAGACGATGGACGCGTTCACGGAGGTCGTGCGCCAGGGAAAGGTGCGCTACCTCGGCGTCAGCGAGTGGCCCGAGGAGAAGATCCGAGAGGCACAGGCGATGGACGGCGTCGAGCATTTCGTCTCGAGCCAGCCGCAGTACTCGATGCTCTGGCGCGGGCCGGAGCGCGACGTCATCCCGGCCTCCCGCGAGCTCGGCATCTCCCAGATCGTCTGGTCACCGCTCGCGCAGGGCGTGCTCACCGGAAAGTACAAGCCGGGCGAGCCGTTGCCCGAAGGGACGCGGGCGACCTCGCAGTCGATGGGCGGATTCATGCAACGTGTGCTCGACCAGCGCCTCCTCGAGCGCGTGCAGCGGCTGCGCCCGGTCGCGGAGGAGCTCGGTCTGTCGATGGCCCAGCTCGCGCTCGCCTGGGTGCTCCGAGAGGAGAACGTCGCCTCTGCGATCATCGGCGCGAGCCGTCCCGAACAGGTCGAGGACAACGCCGGCGCCGCCGGTGTCGAGCTCGATGCCGAAACGCTCGCGCGGATCGACGAGATCCTGGGCGACAGCGTCGTCTGGGCGCCGCCCGACTCCGCTCGCTGAGGGGCCTCGCTGAGGGCTCGCTAGCCGGCGCCGCCGTTGCGCGCGGCGAGGACCGAATCCGCCAGTCCGTAGTCGACGGCCTCGTCCGGTGCGAGGAACCGATCCCGGTCGATGTCGCGCACGACCTGCTCGACGTCCCGGCCGGAGTGGTGGGCGATCAGCTCGGCGTACCGGCGCGTGAGCGAGAGGATCTCCCGGGCGGCGATCTGGATGTCGGCGGGCGTTCCGCGGAACCCTCCCGAGCCCTGGTGGATCATCACCTTCGAGTTCGGCAGGACGAAACGCTTGCCCGGCGCGCCGCCCGCGAGCAGCATCGCCGCCGCGGACATCGCCATCCCGACGCAGTAGGTCTGCACGTCCGGCTGCACGTACTGCATTGCGTCGTAGATGGCGAGGCCGGCGTACGCGTCCCCTCCCGGGGAGTTGAGGTAGAGGCGCACATCGCTGTCCGGATCCTCGGCCTCGAGGAAGAGGAGCTGGGCGACGACGAGATTCGCGGACGAGGCCTCGACTTCGCTGCCGAGGAAGATGATGCGCTCCCGCAGGAGCCGCGAGAAGATGTCGAACGAGCGCTCGAAGCGACCGTCCGACTCGACCACCATAGGCACCAGGTGGTTCGATACGCTACTCATCGGTTGCACATTAATACGCAACTAGGAGGTTGCGCAAATGAAGATCGAGCGGGAGATCGTGGTGCCGGAGACGCCCGAGGAGGTCTGGGAGGCGCTGACCGAGCCGGAGCGGCTCGAGGAGTGGTTCGCGACCGAGGCCGAGCTCGACGCGCGGCCCGGCGGCGAGGGCGTCTTCCGCTGGGGCGACGGCGAAGAACGGCGGGCAGTGGTGCGCGAGGCCGAGGAGCCGGAGCGACTCGTCCTCGACTGGGACGACGGCGGCACCGTCGCGATCGAGCTGGAGCCCCTCGTCGAGGGGACGCGGGTCCACGTCGTCGAGTCCTCACCCGAGCTCGCCCCCGCGCTCGAGTTGCGCGCGTTCGCGTGGACGGCGGCCGCGGCGGCGTAGACCGCGTCTTCGCCGCGCTCGGCGATACCGGGCGACGTTCGCTCGTCGAGGCGGTGGCGGCCCGCGGCACTGCGACTGCGACCGAGCTCGCCGCGGAGCTGCCGGTCACCCGCCAGGCGGTCGCGAAGCAGCTCACCGCGCTGGCCGACGCCGGCTTGCTTCAGGCGACGAAGGCGGGACGCGAGACTCGCTACGAGGTGACACCGGCGCCGCTCGAGGAGGCGGTCGAATGGATGGTGTCGGTCGGCGCCGCCTGGGACGAGCGGCTCGCCTCGCTCCAGCGAAGCCTCGGGCGCTACGGGAAGAGCCGCTCCAGCCGCCAGGCTCCCCGCGGCTCCCGCTCGTAACGGAAGCGGTCGTGCAGCCGGCTGTCGCGGTGCTGCCAGAACTCCCAGGCCCTCGGGACGAGCCGGAAGCCGCCCCACGTCGGCGGCCGCGGCACGGGACCGCCGGCCAGGTCGCCCTCGATCCCCGCGAGCCTGTCGGTCAGCTCGGCCCGGGAGGCGAGCGGGGCGCTCTGGCGCGAGGCGAGCGCACCGAGCTGCGCGCCGCGCGGACGGGTCGCGAAGTACGCGTCCGACTCGTCCTCGGGCGTCCGCTCGACCCCGCCCTCGACCCGCACCTGCCGGCCGAGCGGGGACCAGTGGAAGAGCAGTGCTGCCTGCGGGTTGGCCTCGAGCTCTCGCCCCTTGCGCGACGTGTAGTGCGAGTAGAAGGCGAGCCCGCGCTCGTCGAACCCCTTCAGCAGCACCATCCGGGCCGACGGTGCGCCGTTCGGGGTCGCGGTGGCGAGCGCCATCGCCTCGGGCACCTCGAGCACCTCGGCCGCCTCGGCGAACCAGTGCCGGAACTGCTCGAGTGGGTCGGAGGCGAGGTCCCGGCGCCGAAGCTCGGCCTCCGCTGGCTCGTCCTCCTTTGGCACGCTCAGAGCCTCGCGCGCAGCTCGGCCGGACGCAGGATCTTCCCGCCGAGCTCGGCATCGGTGGGCACGAGCTCCTGGACGACACGGAGCACCACCTCCGCGTCGTCGCTGAGCGGGCTGAGGATCTTGTTCCCCTTGAGCAGGGCCTTCCCGCGCGGACCGGTGTAGACGGCGAGGTCGCGTTCCGCGTAGCCCCGCTCCCGCAGGAGGGCATTCGCCTGCTCGATCGCGTCACTCACGGCGTGGGTTCTAGCGGAAGAGATCGGTCTCGGGCTGGATGACGAGGTCGGCGGCCCGGTCGTCGCCGCGCACGTCGAGCCCGCGGACGACGGCAACAGGGACGCGGTCGAGCTTGCCGAAGACGAGCTGGGCCGCGCCGGCGATCTCGTCGGCGACGGCGATCCGGGTCGCGTGCAGCTCGTACCCGGTGGGATCCCGCTCGCCTGCGAGATCGTGAACGACCGCCACGCCGGCGGCTCCGATCGCGACGTCAGTCGTCGCTGCACGCCACGGACGGCCGAAGGAGTCGGTCACGATGACCCCGACCTCGGCGCAGGTCCGGTCGCGCAGCTCTTCGCGCAGCTGCGCCGCGGAGGCGTCGGGATCGACCGGGAGGAGGACGACCGTCTCCGGCGCGGGCGCGTTCGAGGCATCGACGCCGGCGGAGCCGCAGACGAACCCGTGCCGCGTGCGGGCGATGAGGAGCGGCGGCCGGACGCGGACGAGCTCAGCGGCCTCGTCGAGAATGACCTGGATCCGTCGCGGGTCGGCCTCGTCCCCCGCCAGCTCGCGCGCCCGCTCCGACGGCTCGACGTCGGCGAGCGCGACGACGCGACCCTCGATCTTCGACACCGCCTTCTGCGCGACGACCACGACGTCCCCGTCGACGAGCTCGATTCGCTCGGCGATGAGCGCGGCGAGGTCGTCTCCCTCCCGCAGCTCCGGCAGCCCCTCGACCGGCGTGACGGAGAACCCGCTCACACGCCGGGAAGGCCGGTGACGCGAAGGCCGGCGTGGCCCTTGTAGCGCTTGTTGAGGTTGACGATCACCGCAGTCATCCCTTCGAGCGCACGCGCGCTCGCGAGCGGCCCGGCGTCGAGAGCCCGGCCGGCGACCACCTTCGCAGCGAGCTCGATCGCGAGCGACTTGGCAGCGGCGTCGTCCCCGCAGACGAAGGCATCCTCGTCCGGGCGGCCGTGCGCGAGTTTGCCGGCCGCCAGCGAGTGGAGACCGGCGACGACCGCGCCCCGGACGAGCTCCTGGGCGCGTTCCGCGAGCGAGCGCGGGTCGGAACCGGGCCGCGCGCCTCCGGGCGCGAATCGAAGCTCGCTCGCGACGCTGAGCAGCGGCGTCTCGCCCAGGGCATCAGCGATCGCGGAGATGGTGGAGAGGGCCGCATCGGCATTCGTCGCGAGGACGACGAGGTCGGCGGTGCCGACTGCGGCTTCGTTCGCCGCTCCTGCGGCTGCCCCGACTTCGCGTGCCTTCTCCCCCGCGCGCTTCGGGTCGCGCGACCCGATCACGACCTCGTCGCCGGCCTCGACGAGCCGCTGCGCGAGGGCGAGCCCGAAGTCCCCGGTCCCGCCGACGATAGCCACCCTCACGCGGGCACCGCCCCGAGCGCGACCTCGGCCAGGCGGCGGCGGGCGTCGCCGTCGCGCATGAGGGTCTGCGTCACGATCGGTCGGACGTCGGCGAGCCCGTCGAGGTCGTCGGCGTCCGCTCCGTCCACGACCAGCGCGTCGATCAGGCCGGAGTAGCAGCCCGCGACGTGCCGGGGCGACGTGCCGCCCGCGAGGCGTCGCAGCATCCGGTCGGCCGGTCCCTTCACCGCGCGGCCGCCGATCAGCGGGCTGACGGCCACGCAGGGCGCCTGCCGCTGCGCAAGCGCCTCGTACAGCTCGCGGACGGCGAGGATCGGCCCGACCGAGACGTACGGGTTGCTGGGGGCGAGCAGGATGAGGTCGGCGTCCGCGATCGCCTCGAGCACGCCGGGCGCGGGCCGCGCCGCCTCGTCCCCCTCGAAGCGCACGGCGTCGACCTCGTCCCGGTGACCGCGTGCGACGAACCACTCCTGGAACGGGAACGTCCCTGCCGGCGTCTCGAGCCACGTCCGCAACCGGTCGTCGGTCGCCGGGAGCAGCCGTGTTGCGAGGCCGAGCTCCGCCGCGAGCCGGGCGGTGACCGCGGAAAGCGGCTCCCCCGCACGCAGCGCCTGCGTGCGCACGAGATGGAGCCCGAGGTCGCGATCGCCGAGCGCGAACCAGTCCTCGCCCCCGAGCGCGCCGACCGTCTCGAGGGCGCGCCAGGACTCGTCGCTGCGACCCCAGCCCCGCCGCTCGTCGGCGAGGCCGGCGAGGGCGTAGAGGATCGAGTCGAGGTCGGGCGAGACGTGGAGCGCGAGCACCTCGACGTCGTCGCCGACGTTCCCGATCACGGTCGTCGCCGCGGCGCCGGCGACGTCGACGACGCCGCGGACGAAGCGCGCGCCGCCCACTCCACCGGAGAGAACGACGACCTTCAGACGACGCTCCTTTCGAGCTGCAGGAGACAGGCTTGCGTACGCGGACCGGCGCGCAGCTGGAGCCGCGTCAGGTCGTCGATCGTGTCGACGTCGTCCGCGAGGTTCGGCAGCACGACGGACACGGACTCGAGTCCGAGCGAGGCCGCCCGCTCGCGAAAGCGATCCGAGCTGCTCGGGCCGTACAGCGGGGCGAACGCCTCGGGCGCGGGGAGGCTGAGCGCGTTCGTCGTGCCGTCGAGGGCCTCGACGAGCGCGAGACAGCCCGCCGGCGTGGCCGCGAGCAGCGAGCGAAGGTCGTGCGGGACGACGCAGGGGACGTCGGCGTTGACGACGAGGATGCCGTCGAGGCCGACTCCGTCCAGTCCGGCCTGCACCGCCGCGCCCTGGCCGCGGCCCGGGTCGGGGACGACTTCGGCGCCCGCGTCGAGCGCCGCCGCTCCAGCCTCCTCGTCCGGCGTGACGACGCGGGTGCGACCCACCCTGAGACACGCCGCGAGGACGTCGCAGAACATCGCCTGGGCGAGCGCGCCGCGGATGCGGCGCGAGGAATGGAGGCGCGTCTTCCCCTCCGCTCCCGCGAATGGGATCACGATGGTCGGCATGGGGAGACACTAACCCCGTGGACAACGCCGAGATCGCGGGGACTCTCGATGCCTATGCCGCCCTCCTGGACCTCTCGGGAGCGACCAACTGGAGCGTCCGCGCGTACCGCCGTGCCGCCGAGCTCATCCGGGCGACCCCGGCTCCCGTCGAGCAGCTCGTCCGCTCTGGCCGCGTACGCGAGCTCCGCGGCATCGGCCCAGGCATCGAGCGACGCCTGCGCGAGCTCGTCCAGACCGGCCGGATCGCCGAGCTCGAGGAGCTCGAACGCGAGGTCGAGCCGGAGCTCGTCGCGCTCGGCCGTTACCTCGGGCTCGGTCCGCAGCGGCTCGTCGCGCTCGGGCGCGCCCTCGGGATCAGGTCGGCGGAGGAGCTGCGGGCAGCCGCGGAAGCCGGCAGGCTGCGCGACGCGCCCGGGATCGGGCCTGCAACCGAGGCGAAGGTGCTCGCGGCGCTGTCCCGCGAGCCGCAGCCGGCACGGCGCGGCCTGACCCGCAACCGGGCGTCCACGCTCGCCGCTGCGATCGCAGCGCCGCTCGGAGCGGTGGCTGCGGGAGAGCTGCGACGCGGTTGCGAGCTCGTGTTCCGCCTCGTCCTCGTCTCGCAGGCGTCCGACGCCCTCGAACGCTTCCTCGCGCTGCCCGCGGTCGTAGCGGTGCTCGAGGGCGACGACCGGCACGCGGTCGGAGTCACGGTCGACGGGATCCCCGTCGAGCTCGTCGCCGCGCCGCCCAATCGCTTCGGCACCGAGGTCCTTCGAGCGACCGGCTCCGAGGCGTACGTCACGGCCCTCGAGCCGCTCCCCGAGGCCCCGACGGAGGAAGCGCTCTACCAGCAGCTCGGCGTCCCCTGGCTGCCGCCCGAGCTGCGGGAAGCGCCTTTCCGCGGCGAGCCACCGCGGCTCGTCGAGGAAACCGAGATCCGCGGCGACCTCCACTGCCACACGACGTGGTCCGACGGGAAGGCGTCCGTGCTCGAGATGGCGGCGGCGGCCCGCGACCGCGGCTACGAGTACCTCGCGATCTGCGACCACACCCCGAACGTGCGTGTCGTGCCCGGCCTCGACGCCGACGCGCTACGCCGCCAGGCGGAGGAGATCGCGGCCGCGAACGAAGAGCTCACGCCCTTTCGCGTCCTGCGCGGCGCCGAGTGCGACATCCGTGCCGACGGCGCCCTCGACCTGCCGGACGACGTCCTCGCGGAGCTCGAGTGGGTGCAGCTCTCCCTCCACGCCGGCCAGCGGCTCCCCGGCGACGAGCTGACGGCGCGCGTGACCGAGGCGATGCGGCATCCCGCGGTGCGCTGCCTGAGCCATCCGCGGGGACGGATCCTCAACCACCGCCCGCCGAACGCGCTCGATCTCGAGCGCACGATCGAGGTGGCGCTCGAAACGGGCGTCGCCCTCGAGACGAACGGCCTCCCCGACCGGCTGGACCTGCGCGACGAGGAGGTGCGACTCGCGGTCGAGGCAGGGGTTCCGGTCGTCTGCTCGACCGACGCGCATTCGGTGCAGGGGCTCGACAACATGCGGCTGTCCGTTACGACAGCGCGGCGCGGGCGGGCGAGCGCGGCGGCCGTCCTGAACACACGGCCGCTCGCGGAGATACTCCGCGCGTGAACATCGCCGCGACGCAGGGGCTGCCCGGACCGGCATGGGCCGAGCTTCCGGAGGTGCAGCTGCTCGCGGAATGGCCGCCGCCCGAGCCGCTTCCGGGTCTCGACGTGCTCGTGGCGGTCGTGGCCCGGGTGGCGGCGGAGGAGCTCGACCTTCTCCCCGACGTGCGCCTCGTGGCGAACTACGGCGTCGGCTACGACACGGTCGACGTCGCCGCCTGCCGCGAGCGCGGCATCGCGGTGACGAACACGCCGGGCGTCCTCGACGCCGCGGTCGCCGATCTCACACTCGCGCTGATCCTCGCCTGCCGCCGTCATCTCGTCGCATCGGACCGGTTCGTTCGCGAACGGCGCTGGCAGCGCGGCTGGGCGCAGCCGGAGCTGCTCGGCCGCGACCTCGCCGGCTCGACACTGGGCCTCGTGGGCCGGGGACGGATCGGCTCGGGGGTCGCCCGCCGCGCCGAGGCATTCGGGATGGGCGTCGTCCACCACAGCCGCAGCGGCGGCCTCCCGCTCGACGAGCTTCTGCGCACGTCGGACGTCGTCTCGCTCCACGTGCCGCTGACGGCGGAGACCAAGGGGCTCATCTCGGCGGAGCGGCTCCGCCTGCTCCAGGACGGCGCAACGCTGATCAACACGGCACGGGGAGCGATCGTGGACGAGGAGGCGCTCGTGGACGAGCTCGTGTCGGGCCGGATCTCCGCCGGGCTCGACGTGTTCGCCGTCGAGCCGAGCGTGCCGGAGCGTCTGCTCGACCTTCCGAACGTCGTCCTGACGCCGCATATCGCGAGCGCCACCGTCGAGACGCGGGAGGGGATGACGCGCGTGCTCGTCGACAACGTCCTCGCCTTCCTGCACGGCGAGCAGCTGCCGAACGAGGTCTTCTCCTAGAGCGCTCCGGGCCTGCCGGCGGCGACCCAGTCGCGCACCTCGAACCAGTGGCTCGCCCGCAGCGCGTCCGCCACCCGCGGGTCGGTGTGACCCGCGTGGAAGACGTGCCGCTCGAGGTCGCAGCAGATTGCGATCTCGGAGAGGGCGATGTCCGGCACGTGCATCAGGGCGTCCGCCGGCAGCCGGGCCTCGGCGACGGTGTAGTGCTTGAACTGGAGCTCTGGAGCGATCTCCATCAGCTCGGGCCAGTCGGGACAGGTACGTGAGCTCACGCCGGTGACGGTACCGACAGCGTGCGCTTCACGATCCCGGCGAGCGTGCGGATGAACGCGGGGTCGGCGTTCGGCATCTCGATCCGCTCGAGGCGCAGCCCGAGCTCGGCCGCCTTTTCCTGCGCCTCGACGTCGAGATCCCAGCGGATCTCGAGGTGGTCCGAGACGAAGCCGACAGGACACACGAGAACGTGCTCGACGCCCTGCCGCCGGAGCGCCTCGAGGTGATCGAGGATGTCGGGCCCGAGCCACGGCTCTCCGGTCGGCGACTCGCTCTGGAAGGAGAAGCTCCATTCGTGCAAGCCCGCGGCGTCCGCGACGAGGCGACTCGTCTCGAGGAGCTGATCCTTGTACGGATCCCCGGACTCGAGGATTCGCGCCGGCAGCGAGTGGGCCGTGAAGACGACGTGCGCGTCGGTGGCGCGAACGCGGTCGGCGAGCAGCTCGACGAAGCCGGGCTCGTCGTGCCAGCTCTCCACGAAGCGCAGCTCGGCGCGGCCGGCCAGCGCGCGCTCGAGCTGCTCGCGGTAGCCCGCGATCGAGAGCGCCGAATAGTGCGGCGCGAGGACGAGCGCGACGATCTCGCCGGCGCCAGAGGCGAGCGCCGACTTCGCCGCGTCCGCGATCCGCGGCGTCCAGTGCTTCATCCCGGTGAAGACGGGCAAGCCGAGCTCGGCCTCGAGCGCCACGCGTGTCTCCTCGGTGATCGCGTTGAGCGGCGAGGAGTCCTCGATCCCGAGCCGCCGGTAGCGCTCGACGAGGTCGGCGAGGTGCTCGGGCGCGATCGGCCGGCCGCCGCGGATGTCGGCGTAGTAGGCCGGCACGTCCGAGAGGCGCTCCGGCGAGCCGTACGCCATGAGCACGACCGCGGCCTTCACGACTGCCGACCGTAGCTGCGGACGACCTCGGCGAGGCGCGTCAGGACGTCCGGATCGGTCTGCGGCAGGACACCGTGCCCGAGGTTGAAGACGTGTCCGGGGCGGCCGCCTGCGCGACGGAGCACGTCGAACGCCGCATACTCGACACGCTCCCAGGGGCCGAGCAGCACGGCAGGCTCGAGATTCCCCTGCACGGACCGCTCCTCGCCGACGACCGACCAGGCGGCGTCGAGCGGGATACGCGAGTCGACGCCCACCGCCGTGCCGCCGGCCGCCGCCATCTCGGCGAGCAGCTGCGTCGTCGCTCCGGTGCCGAAGTGGATCGTGGGGACGCCGGAAGCCGCGAGAACCCGAGCCGAGTAGGGCGCGACGAACTCGCGGTAGTCGGCGACCGAGAGCACGCCGACCCAGGAATCGAAGAGCTGGATCGCGTCGGCGCCCGCCGCAGCAGTCGCGGCGACATACGGGGCGAACTGCTCCGTGAGCCGCTCCATCAGCGCGTGCCAGGTCGCGGGCTCGCGGTACATGAGCGTCTTCGTCCGGACGAAGTCCCGGCTCGGCCTGCCCTCGACCAGGTAGCCGGCCACGGTGAACGGCCCGCCGCAGAAGCCGACGAGCGCGCGCTCCGGCTCGAGCTCCGCCCGCACGAGGCGCACCGCCTCGAGGATGGGCGCCGCCCACTCCTCCGGTGCCGCGACGCGAAGGGCTTCGACGGCCACGGCCGAGTCGATCCGCTCCTCCACCACCGGCCCGACACCCTCGACGAGCTCCACGTCGACGCCCATGCCGAGGATGGGCGACATGATGTCCGCGAAGAGGACGGCGGCGTCGACCCCGTGGCGCCGCACCGGCTGCAGCGTCACCTCTGCGCAGAGCTCCGGCGTCCCGGCGATCTCGAAGAAGCCGTGGCGTTCCCGCAGCGCGCGGTACTCGGGCAGGGAGCGGCCGGCTTGCCGCATGAACCAGACGGGCGTCCGCTCGGCGGGCTCGCGCCTGAGCACGCGGACGAGGAGCGGCTCCACCGGGGCTTGGCTAGGCGGCGACGGGCTCGTGGCCGAACGAGCGGAGCAGGCGGGAGAGCCCTTCCTCGAGCGTGACCTCGGGTTCCCAGCCGAGCAGCTGCTGCGCGCGGGTGATGTCCGGCTTGCGCTGCATCGGGTCGTCGATCCGCAGCGCCTCGAAGACGATCTCGCTCGACGCGCCCGTGATCCGCTTGACGATCTCCGCGAGCTCGAGCAGCGTCCGCTCGTCGGGATTGCCGAGGTTGACCGGCAGGTGCTCGCCGCTCTCAGCGAGCAGGACGATTCCCCGGATCAGGTCGTCGACGTAACAGAAGCTCCGCGTCTGGGAGCCGTCGCCGAACACGGTCAGCGGCTCCGTCGCGAGCGCCTGGCGGACGAAGTTGGAGACGGCGCGCCCGTCGTTCGGCCGCATCCTCGGCCCGTACGTGTTGAAGATCCGGACGATTGCGGTGTCGACACCCTGCTGGCCGTGGTAGGCCATCGTCAGGGCCTCGGCGTAGCGCTTCGCCTCGTCGTACACGCCGCGCGGCCCGATCGGGTTGACGTGTCCCCAGTACGTCTCGGGCTGTGGGTGCACCTGCGGGTCGCCGTAGACCTCGCTCGTCGAGGCCAGGAGGAAGCGGGCGCGCTTGAACTTCGAGAGGCCGAGCGCGTGGTGCGTCCCGTACGAGCCGACCTTCAGCGAGTGGAGCGGCATCCGGAGGTAGTCCTCCGGGCTCGCGAGTGCGGCGAAGTGGTAGACGAAGTCGACCGGCCCGTCGACGCGGATCGGCTCGGCGACGTCGTGCGGGACGAAGGTGAACGCGTCGTTGCGGACGTGCTCGATGTTCGCGAGGGAGCCGCTGACGAGGTTGTCGACGCAGATGACGCGCTGGCCGCGCTCGAGGAGGTAGTCGCAGAGATGCGAGCCGAGGAACCCGGCACCTCCTGTTACAAGAGCAGTCGGCACGCGGTCGATGCTAGCTGGGACGAAACCTGTCCCGTGCAGCCACGTCTCGGTGCCAGGCACCGGGACATGGCTGGAACGGACCCCGCGCGGGCTCCCGAGGCGGTTTTGAGCCGCCAACCTGCCTCATTCGGACATGGCCGCGTGCCTGGCACCAAGACGTGTCCTGCGGGCCATGTCTTGCGAGCAGGACTGATGCCGGTTGCGCCCGCGAGACCGGTGATCGCTCCCTACTTGAGGTCCTTATTGCTCTCCATGTCGAACCACATCGCGAAGAGGGTGAACTGGAGGCCGGAGATGACGAGCAACGCGACGAGGACAACCGTCGCGACAGGGATCGAGTCGCCCGCGATCCGGAATCCGACGACCACGAACCCGAGGCCCACGCCCGCCACGGTCGCGATGAATCCCATGACGTAGAAGAAGACGAGCGGGTGGAAGTCGCGCTTGACGTACTTCTCCCAGAGCCGCCAGAAGAAGCCGCGCAGCAGCAGCCAGGCGATCCGGGGGACGACGTGCCGGTAGCGCATCTTCGACTGCTCGCCGATGCCGTAGATCGGGCGCGAGGGGAAGTCGCGGACGCGCGCGTTCCAGACGTTGAAGTGGACGAGCATGTCGTTCGGGAACCCGTAGCTCGTGTAGACGCGGTCGAGGTCGAGCAGCTCGAGCATCTCCCTCGAAATGGCCGTGTACCCGGACTGCGAGTCGGCGACGTGCCAGTAGCCGGACGCGACCTTCGTGAGCATCGACAGGATGGCGTTTCCGAAGAAGCGGGTCTTCGGGATCAGCTCCCACGCCTTGCCGGTGAAGAGCCGGTTCGACTTGGCGTAGTCCAGCTCCCCGCGCGCGATCGGCGCGACGAGCGTCGGCAGGTCGTCGGAGTCCATCTGGTTGTCGCCGTTCATCACCACGACGATGTCGAGCCCCTCGGCGAGCGCGCGGCGGTAGCCGGTGAGGATCGCGGCGCCGACGCCGCTCCGCCTCTCGTGCGAGAGGACATCCACACGCGCGTCGCCGGCTTCCTGCGCACGCTCGCTCGTGCGGTCGGTGGAGCCGTCGTCCACGACGATGATCCGGTCCACGAGCGGGGGGATCCCGCCGATCGTGGCGCCGATCAGCGCCTCCTCGTCGAACGCCGGGACGACGACTCCGACGCGCTTCCCCTCGAACACGCGGAGAGCCTAAGTCAGTCGCCGTTACGAGGTGCGAGCCGCGGCACGACGGTGTCCCACAGGAGGGCCGCGAGCGCGCCGAGGATGAGGCCGATCAGCGCGGCGATGACGACCGTGTTGCGGCGGCTGCGCGCGGTGATCCTGTTCGCGGCGGCGCCCACGATGACCCGGGGCTTCTCGACCTGCTTCGCCTGCAAGAGAAGCTGGGTCGCGGCGATCTTGTCCTGCTGGTCGGAGCGAAGCGTGGTCGTGAGGAGCAGCTTGTCGGTCGCCGAGATCGACGGGTTAGAGATCGCGGTCGTGATCGCCTTGATGTCCCCGTTGTCGAACTCGATCTGCTTGCTCAGGGCCGAGATCTTCTGGTTGGCGTAGGTGCCGAGCTTCGTCACGACGGCCGCCGCGAGCCCGTTCGCGGCGCACTGCGCGACCCTTGCCTTCTTCGCCTGGACCGTGAGCTGGACGAGCGGGGTTTGACCGTTCTTCGACAGGAAGCCCGTGACCGTCTTCGTCGAGATCCCCTTGCGAAAGTCCTTCACGTTCGCCTTGCAGTGGGCGGCCACCCCTTGCTGGACCTGCTGCGTATGGACGACGGTGCCGACGGTGGACGGGTTCGTCTGGGGCGACTGCAGCGCTACGGAGCCGCTGGCGGAGTACGGCTGGCCGAGGTACAGCGTCGCCGTCGCGGCGTAGACCTGCGTCCCGCCGAGCGAGACGAGATAGCCGATCACGGCGCCGGCGACGAGTCCCGCCGCGAGCAGCCACCAGCGAACGGCGAGCAGCCGAACGTACTTCGCGAAGTCGACCTCCTGCTCGGCCTCCGGATCGAAGCCGCGCGAAGGGGGAGCAGGCGCAGTCACGAGGGGCGACGATAGCCGACGGGGATGAGGACGCTCTTAGGAAACGGCTTCAGACCGGGCTTCAGCGGGCGAGACGCCGGTGGTGGGAGCGCCGTGGCTCGACGGCATAGATGCGCGAGAAACCGTTCAGGAGCAGCCGCATCCCGTTGCCCGAGACCGGCACGTACTGACCGTGCGGGAAGGCCAGCACCCTGTGCCCGGTGCGGACCCTCACGCCGATGATCCGGTGCGAGAAGCTGCCGACGTACGCAACGCCGTCGACGATGACCGCGGCGCCCGAGATCGCGCCGCCGGTCGGGACGCGCCACAGGATGCGGCCCGAGGCAGCCGAGACGCCGTAGAACCAGCCGTCGTAGGAGCCGAAGCAGACGACGCCGCGCGCGACCGCCGGGGACGAGTACACGTAGTAGCCCGCGGTGACGCGCCACAGGTAGCGGCCGCTCGTCGTGAACGCGGTCAGGGAGTTCCCGGTGGACGACGGGACGAAGACCCGTCCGTGCGCGACGGCCGGCGTCCCGTAGATCCTCCCGTTCACGTGGCCGACCCAGCGGGTCGCTCCGGTCGCCGGCGAGAGAGCCCAGAGCCGCCCTCCGTAGTCGCCGATGAAGAGCCGTCTGCCGGCGATGGCGGCGCTCGAGGTGATCTTCGCGCCGAGGTCGTGTTTCCACCTCAGCCGGTGGCGTCGCAGATCGAGCGCGTACATCTCGCCGTTGGCGGTGCCGAAGTAGTCGGTCCCGTTCACGACGACCGGCGAGGACTCGATGGCGGAGCCGGCGTTCCAGCTCCACTTCAGGTGCCCGTTCGCGCGATCGAGGACGTACACGTGGCCGGCCATCGTGTGGTAGACGATCTCGTCCTTGTCCACGGCCGGTGAGGAGGCCATGCGGGGGCCGCCGGGTGTGTCGTGCCGCCAGGCGAGCTTGCCCGAGCGCATCGAGAGCGCCTGAACCGTGCCGTACTGGTTCCCGATGTACGCGAAGCCGTTCCAGACGACGGCCGGGAACTCGATCAGATGGCCGAGTCCGCGGCTCCACACGAGGCGGAACGGCGGCCGCAGCCGGATGCGCGCCGGCGCCTGCGTGCGCTCCTTGGTCGCGCCGTAGAGCGGCCACTGCAGGCCCGGCTGGTAGATGCGCAGGGTCTGGCGGTAGCGATGGCGGAAGTTGACGCGGAAGGTGGCGGGCGTGTACCCGCGCGCCGAGACCCTGACCTCGAACCGCCGCCGCGGAGCCTTGAACACCGTGACGCCGTGCCGGTTGGCTCGCTCGCTGTAGCCCCGGAGCGTCACGCGCGCGCCGCGCACGCGCACACGGCGATCGCCGTCGAGGATGGTGACGCTGAGGTTCGGATGGTGTCGGGCCACCCGATGCGCCGACTTGGGCTTCGGCTTCGGCGGCTTGGACTGCGTGGTGGTCGGCGCCGCGCTGTTCCGGCTGCCGCCGCAGCCGGCGAGCAACGCCGCAACCGCCGCGAGGAGCAAAACGCGCCGGATCATGCGTGTTCCCCGACGGCGAGCTCCCGGTAGTCGGTGAGCCAGAGCGGAGCGCCGTCGATGTCGCGCAGGATGACGTTGTCGTCCGGGAAGTGGGGAACGGGCTCGCCGATCTCCTCCAGGCGGCCGAGCGTGGCGAGGACCTGCGCCTCGGCCATGTTCGCTCCCCCTGCTGCGAGAGCCGAGGTCGCCGCGACGTGACGGACGTTGATCTCCGTCACCTTGAGCGCACCTGTCCGATCCTCGCGCAGGTCGACGGTGAGCAGGCCGTGCGCCGGCTCTCCCGTGAGCTCGCCGACGAAGCGCACCGCCTGCTCGGCGAGGGTTCGCGCCCGCTCGTCGTTGACGAGGCGGCCCCGGTTGATGTTGCCGGTCACGCCCGAGACGGCGAGATGCCCCATGAAGTACTCCAGCCGCTCGTAGCAGCCCGCCTTGAGCAGCTCGCCCTCGTGGAAGAGCAACGAGCAGGCGATGTTCCGGCCCGGCAGGTGCTCGGCGACCATGTAGCTGGCGATCCCCGGGTTGAGGTAGGCCCACGCATACGCCTCCTCCGGCTCCTTCACCTGGATCGAGCCGATCCCGCTCGACGACCCGTCCGAGTAGTCGCGCAGCCAGACCGGGCCTCCGTTGAGGTCGAGCTCGCGCCGCGCGAGCAACTCGTCCCGGCTCGCGATGCGATACCGGGGCACGAGGCCCGTCTCCCGGAGAGCCTCGTAGAGCTTGGCCTTGCTGATCGCGATCTCGACCAGGCCGGGCGGAGGAAGGAGCGTGGGCACGGGAAACTCCCGCCCGCTCCAGAAACGGACCTCGGCCTCGGGCCCGACGAGCGCGGCGTCGATGCTCTCGGCGCGGCAGATCTCCGCGACGAGCTCCGCGTAGCCGGGGTCGCTCGGCTCGGACACGCGGTACACGCGGTCGTAGAGGCCCTCGTAGAAGCCGTACCAGTTGCCGCCGCGGTCGGCGCCGACGAGCGTCGCGCCGGAGAGCACGGGGCTCGCGCGGAGCGAGCGGACGATTGCCCTGGGCGTGACGCCGCACGCCCCGGTCACGAGGATGTTCAGCGGCGCCACCGACATCGAGGATAGCCCCCGCTCCTCACGGCGCCGACTTCCAACCTCCCGTCTCGCCCTTGTACGTGCCGCGGAAGAGGGCGGACGGCGTGCGGGCGAGGATCCTGAGGTCGAGGAGCGGCGAGCGGTGCTCGACGTACCAGACGTCGAGCTCGATCCGGTCGGCCCAGGGGAGCGAGGCGCGGCCGTTGACCTGCGCCCAGCCCGTGATGCCGGGCTTCACGTCCAGCCGGCGTCGCTGCCGCTCGTCGTACTGCTCGACCTGATAGCGGAGCGTCGGCCGCGGACCGATCACGCTCATCTCGCCGCGGACGACGTTCCAGAGCTGAGGCAGCTCGTCGAGCGAGAGCTTCCGCAGGAAGCGGCCGGCGCGTGTGATCCGCGGATCGCCGTGGTTCACGGCGAGGCCGGCGCCCATCGTCTCGGCGCCGACGACCATCGTCCGCAGCTTGAGCAGCTCGAAGTCGGCGCCGTTCGTGCCCACGCGGGTCTGCCGGTAGAGAACCGGGCCGCCGTCCTCGAGCTTCACCGCGAGCGCGGCGAGGGCGAGGAGCGGCGAGGCGACGAGCAGCGCTCCGCCCGCGATCGCGACGTCGGCAGCTCTGTTCAGGCGAGCTCCTCCCGCTGCGGCGCCCACGTCGCGGGCACGCCGCGGCGGAGGTAGTTCCAGAGGGCGACGACCGTCGCCCACGTGATGAGGACGTAGTAGCGGGCGAGTCCGACGCCGGCCAGCGCCGCCGCGAGCAGGCCCAGCTGCAGGCCGAGGAAGACCGCGTAGACGACGCCGTGCCCGAGCAGCGCGAGCGAGCTCGCGAGCAGGATCAGGTGGAGCAGGCCGCTCGCATAGCGCAGGTGCCGGTGCGAGAGCAGCGCCACGAGGTAACCGGGAGGCTGCCGGCGCAGCATCCGTCCTCGCAGCACGATGAGCCAGGAGTGCTCGAACATCCGCACCTTGCGCCGGTACTCGGTCTCGTTCGTTGGCGTCGGCCGCTCGAGGGCGAGCGCCTCGGGCTCGTAGACCGCGCGCCTGCCGCTCTGCACCACGAGATACGGGAGCGCGAGATCGTGCCCGAAGCGGGGGTCGACCTCGACGTAGTCCGAGCGTCGGAGCGCGTAGATGGCGCCGTTGCCGGCCGTGACCGAGCCCAGCTGCGATTCGCCCGCGCGGGTCACGAGCTCGTAGCGCCAGTAGACGCCCTCCTTGTTCGAGCCGTCGGGCGTCTCGAGCCGCAGGCGGCCGCAGACGTACCCCACCCGCGGGTCCGCGAGGTTGCGGACGAGCTTGCGGAGCGCGTCGGGAGCCCACGTCGCGTTCGCGTCGGAGAAGGCAACGACCTCCGCCTCGGTCGCACGGACCGCGGCGTTCTGCGCCGCGACCTTGCCGCCGCGCGGGTTCCGGATCACCGTGGCGCCGGCCGCCTCGGCGAGCTCCTCCGTCCGGTCGCTCGACGCGTCGGACGTGACGACGAGCTCGAGCATGTCCGGCGGGTAGTCGAGGGCACGGAGGTTCTCCAGCCGCCGCTCGATCGAGTCCTCCTCGTTGTACGCCGTCACGATGACCGCTACCCGCGGGAGGTAGGCGTCGTCGCGCGCCACCGGCCGGGTGCGGAGGCGGGCGCCGAGCGCAACCGTGACCGGGTAGAGCGCGTGCGTCCAGGCGAGCGCGGCAAGCGAGCCCCAGAAGAGGACGACAGCCGCGATCACGGCCGAAACGCTAGCGCCCGTTCAGGCTCGATCGTCAAGCCTGGCCGTCACCTGGAGCTCGCTCGTGGCCAGGGGCAGGCCGAGCCGGTATCCGGCATAGACGGCGGTGTTCCAGGCGCGCTTGCCGGCGATGAGCGGCCTCGAGCCCGAATGACCGGTCGCGCACCACTCGATCACGCCCCGGTAGTGGAATCTCACGTCGCGGAAGCCGTGTTCCTCCAGCAGCCGCCGCAGTGAAGCGGCGGTGAAATGCCACAGGTGATCGTCACTCCACCCGAACACGAGCGGCCGGCCCGCGGCGGCCAGGAGCCTGGCGTAGCGACGCTGGAACGCGAAGTTGGGAGTCGTCAGCCAGAGCGTCCCGCCCTTGCGCAGGGTCGCTCGCACCGAATCGAGCAGGTCACCCGGATCGGGCACGTGGGCGATGACGCACCACAGCGTGACCACGTCGAAGTCCGAGGCCGCCTCCTGGAGGGCGCGCTCACCGATCCTGTCCCGCGCTGCAGCCGTCGCCTCCGGGGACGTGTCGAAGGAGTACGCATCCCACCCCGCGTCGGCGGCGACACCCGCGAACTCGCCTACGCCGCCGCCGAGATCGAGGAGCCGTCCCCGCGGCAATGTGGCGAGCGCGGACAGGAAGTACCGACGCTTGGCATCCGTCCAGTACGGGTCGAGGATCTGCTTCGAGTCCCAGTAATCGGCGCCCCCGTCGTAGCCGAGCACCCGCGCGAGGCCGCAGACGGGACATTCGGCGAACCGGGAAGGCCCGTAGCTCGTCTCGTGATACGGCGAGCCACAGACGAGGCAGGCGGCGGGCGACACCGGGCTCACCCTAGTCCGGAAGCGGGACGCCGCCCGGGGTGGCGCGCTAGGAGCCCCAGGGACCGATGTTGGGCGCATGCGGGACGGTGAGCGAGAAGGCGAGCGACTTCCCGGATCCTGCAGCGGTTGCGCGGAGCCAGTCCTTCTTCGACGCGCGCAGCCTCAGGTTCGCGCGGAGGATGCCGTAGCCGTTGGACCCGACGACCGCAACCGTCCGCCAGGGCCCGCTCTTGCCGTGGCGGAGCTGGATCGTCACGTCTCTCCTGTCGGTCGTCGCGTCGCGGCCCCAGACGCTCACGCTGCTCCTGTGCCGGTAGGCGACGAACGGGAAACGGAAGGCCGTGAGGCTCGGCTTCGCCTGCGCCGTCCGGAGCGACGGCGAGCGGAAGTAGAGGCCGCTCTGGTACGGGCTCGGGCTCCGGTAGTCCTGGAGCAGGAACCAGGTCGCGACGGAGACGCCGGAACGCCACATCTGGTACAGCGACTCGGCCGTCCAGCGCGCAGCCAGGCCGAGCGAGGCCGCGTGTCTGCGCGGCGGATTGGTGTCCCAGCCGAACTCCGTCACCCAGAACTGCATCCGGTGGGTCGAGAGGACGTGGTGGGCGCGGATGCCCGCGTTCAGCACCCCCCGCATCCTCGGCAGGTCGCCGAGCTCCACGTCGCCGGGAAGCTGTGCGCGGCCGAAGGGGCCGCCGTGGGTGTACGGATGGTGCGACCAGACGTCGAAGTGGACGGGCGTGCTGCAGATCGAATGCGGATGCGCGCCCTTCGAGAGGCAGAGGAGCGAGCGCATGAAGTCCAGCGGCGGGGTCGAATACCACTTCTGGTTCTTCCGCTTGGGGTGGCCGACGGGCTCCAGCGCTCCGGCGACGACGAGGTTCGCCGCGTCCACGGCGTGGACGGAGTCGGCGACCGCGTTGACCATTCTCCGATAGGTCCTCGCCTTGACGGGATACAGGTCGAGGCTGAGGTTCGGCTCGTTCCAGACCTGGAAGACGTGCTCGGCCGGTACGCCCGGCGTGCTGCCGTCGTAATGCTTCGCGAGCGCTGAGGCGAAGTCGCCGAGTGCGGCGATCCTCGGGCTGCCGCCGTTCGGGCGACTCGGCCGCCTCGCATACGCCCATCTGGGGACGCCGCTGATGTCCAGGATCGCCGTCAAGCCCGCAGCGTCGGCAGCCTTCGCGGCGGCGTCGAGGCCGCCCCACGAGTAACCAGGCGAGCTCGGGTCGTCGGCCACGAAGCCGGCCGGGCGGGTAGCGGGCGCAATCACCCGCCATTCGACTGCCAGCCGCGCGTACGTCGCACCCGCGGCACGAGTCATCGTGAACGCGGTCGTTCTCTGGCGGCTGTTGAAGAGCGCCGGATCGGCGAGAGCCGTCGCGAACGGCGCGGTCCCACCGGTCGAGTACCTCCGCACTGTGTTGCCCGCGAAGCCGGCGGAGGCCGTCGCGGCTGCGAGCGCGCAGACGGCGGCGGCGATGACCACGTACCGAGCGGAGACCACCGTGGGCGGCATGCAGTCGCGTTGCCCGCGGCTACTGCTGGTTAGCCCCAGGGACCGATGTGCGGCGCGCGCGGAACCTTGAGCGAGAAGGACAGCGACGTCCCGGAGCCGTTGGCCTTCGCGCGGAGCCAGTCCTTGCTCGTCGCCCTCAGCTTCAGCTTGGCCTTGAAGATCCCGTTGCGGTTGGCGCGGATCTTGGCGACGGTGCGCCAGTGGCCGTGCGTTCCGGCGCGGCGCTGGATCGTGACGAGCTGCTTGTCGCTCGTCGCGTCACGCCCCCAGATGCTCACCGAGCCGCGGCCGAGGTAGGCGACGAACGGGAAGCGGAAGGCGGTGCGCACCGGCTTCATGCGAGCGCTGGACAGGGACTTCGAGGCGCGGTAGAGGCCGCTCTGGTACGGGCTGTGGCCGCCCTTGTCCTGGAGGCCGAACCAGGTCACGAGCGAGACGCCGGAGCGGAACATCTGGTAGAGCGACTCGGCCGTCCAGCGGGCGGCGAGCGCCATCGGGGCGGCGTGCCGCCGTGGAGGCTTCGTGTCCCAGCTGAACTCCGTGACCCAGAACCGCACGCCGTGCGCCGAGGTGACGTGATGGAACCGAAGCGCGGCCCGCAGCACCGAGCGCATCTCCGGCAGATCGCCGAGCTCGACGTCGTCCGGATTCTTCGCATGTCCGAAGGCCCCGCCGAACGTGTACGGATGGTGCGACCAGACGTCGAAGTGCATCCGGTTCCGGCAGGTCGAATGAGGATGCTTCCCCTTCGAGATGCAGAGCAGCGAGCGCATGAACGCGAGCGGCGCCACCGAGTTCCACTTCTGCTTCTTGCTCTTCGGGTGCCCGAACGGGTCGAGGTCACCCGCGATGACGACATTGTTCCGGTTGACGGCGTGAACGCTGTCCGCGAACGCGTTGACCATCGAGCGGTACGCACTCGCCTTGACCGGGCTCAGGTAGAGGCTGACGTTCGGCTCGTTCCAGACCTGGAAGACATGCTCCGCCGGGGCGTCGTGCTTGCCGTCGAAGTGCGTCGCGAGCGCCTTTCCGAACGCCCCGAGGTCCGAGGCCCTCGGCGTCCCCGCATTGATCCCCTGCCGCTTCTTCGCGTACGCCCAGTGCGGCGTGCCCGCGACGTCCAGGATCGGGGTCAGTCCCGCATCCTCGGCCTCCTTCACCGCCACGTCGATGTTGGCCCACGTGTAGCCGTGGGACGTCGGGTCGGTGGCGACGAAGTCGGAGGGCCGGCTGGAGGGCGCGATCCCGTTCCAGTCGACCGAGATCCGGACGTAACTCGCTCCGGCGGCACGCGTCAGGGCAAAAGCCTTCGGCCGCTGCCCGCTGTTGAAGAGCCACGGATCGACAACTGCCGTGGCGAGCGGCGCGGTCCCGCCAGTCGAATAGGTGCGGACCGCGTGGGTCGCGTGACTCCCGCCGGCCTCGACGCCGGATGCCGTTACGGCCGCGACACACACGACGGCGCCTGCGGCGGCCAGATAGCGCTTGGTGACCCCCATCGCCGGACAAGCTAGCGACGATCTCCGACGGTCGAGCCAACCTTTTCGGAGTTCTTACAGGTGTTTCGAGACCCTGCCGTCCGGGGTACGAGCGAGGGTTTTGCGCCGAACGACTAGTTGCCCCAGGGGCCCACGTGCGGCGCGTGCGGCACCGTGAGCGAGAAGGGCAGCGACGTTCCGGAGCCTGGGGTCATCGCTCTCAGCCGGTCCGTCTTCGCCGCCTTCAGCCTCAGGTTCGCCTTGAAGATCCCGGACGCGTTCGTGCGGAGCGTGGCCACCGTGCGCCAGGGGCCGCTCGAGCGATGTGCGAGCTGGATCGTGACGAGAGTCTTCGTGCTCGTCGCGTTTCTGCCCCAGACGCTCACGGCCTTTTTGCCCAGGTAGGCGACGAACGGGAACCGGAACGCCGTCCGCACGGGCTTCGCCCGCGCGTTATCGAGGGATTTCGAGTGGAAGTAGAGACCGCTTTGGTACGGGCTCTTGCCTCCGTAGTCCTCGAGCAGGAACCAGGTCACGAGCGAGACGCCGGAAAGCCACATCTGGTGGAGCGACTCGGCGGTCCAGCGGCCGGCGAGGCTGAGCGAGGCTGCATGCCGTCGCGGCGGGTTCGTATCCCAGCCGAACTCCGTCACCCAGAACTGGGGCGCCTTCGCCGAGACGATGTGGTGGAGCCGCCGGCCCGCCAGCAGCAGCGCCCGCATCTTCGGCAGGTCGCCGAGCGACACGTCATCGGGGTTCTTGGCGTGCCCGAAGGGCCCGCCGAACGTGTACGGGTGGTGCGACCAGACGTCGAAGTGGATCGGGGTGTGACAGGTGGCGTGGGGATGCGTGCCCTTGGAGAGGCAGAGCAGCGAGCGCATGTACGCGAGCGGAGCCGTCGAGTACCACTTCTGCTTCTTCGACTTCTTGTGCCCGAACGGGTCGAGGGCGCCGGCGACGACGAGATTGCTCGAGTCGACCGCGTGGACCGCGTTGGCTACGGCATTGACGAGTCCCCGATAGGTGCTCGCGCTGACGGGGTTCAGGTCGAGGCTGAGGTTGGGCTCGTTCCAGACCTGGAAAACGTGCTCGGCTGGCACCCCCGGGGTCTCTCCGTCGTAGTGGGTTGCCAGCGCCGTCGCGAAGTCGCCGAGGTCGGCGGCCCTGGGCGTTCCTCCGTTGGGCGCCTTCGGCCGCACGGCGTACGCCCAGTCCGGAACGCCGCCGATGTCGAGGATCGGAGTCAGCCCCGCAGCTTCTGCTTGCGAGATGATCGAGTCGAATCCGTCCCAGTTGTAGCCGGGCGACGTCGGATCCGTGGCTACGAAGTCGGGTGGGCGCTTGTCCGGCGCGATCGCGCTCCACTCGACCGACAGCCGGATGTACGTCGCTCCGGTTCCGTGAGCCATCGTGAAGGCCTGTTGCCGATCGTCGCCGGAGAAGAGCGGGTCGAGAAGCGCGGTGCGGAGCGGGAGGGTCCCGGGCGTCGCGATCACGTGTCGTGCGGTCTTCGCCGTCGCGCCCGTGGCGGCGGCAGCGGTCAGGGCCAGCGCCACGGTGGCGGCGACCACGATGGAAGCCAGAATGGACGACCGGAGGCCGATGCGTACTGCTTTGCCCTCAGAGACCCTCGGCCGCACCGAGAGGCCATGCTAGTCGAGCAATCGGCTGTAACCGCGAAGTCTTAGAAAACCCACGTAATTCTCGGGAGGGCCGACGAGTGGAGCGTCGGTTATCGTCTCCGCCGCGTGCTCCTCGACGAACCGACGGCGATCGTGCACGACTGGTTCCAGGGGATGCACGGCTCGGAGCGGGTCGTCGAAGCGATCCGATCGGGCCTCTTTCGGGGCGACCGCGAGCCCGACATCCTCACCTTCGCCGCGGCTCGCGACGTCCTTCCGGAGGAGCTCGCGCGCCGGATCGTCCACGAGTCGCGGCTGAGCACGATTCCGGGGGTCCGCCAGGTCGGCCGCGAGACCGGGCGCTGGCGCTATCTCCTTCCCTACATGCCGCACTACTTCGCGTCGCTCGACCTGTCGCCGTACGACGTCGTCATCGCCTCCTCCCACGCCTGCGCGATCAACGCGTCCCCGCGTGGCGACGCGCTCTTCGTCTGCTACAGCCACACGCCGATGCGCTACGCGTGGCTTCCCGAGACGGACACGGGGCCGGTCGGCGGGCTCAGCGGGCTCGGTCTACGGCTCTTCCGGGGCTACCTGCGCCGCGCCGATCTCGCGGCCTCCCGCGGGCCGGCGGCGTTCGCCGCAAACTCGACTGCTGTTCGCGAGCGCATCCAGCGTTTCTACGGCCGAGACGCCGAGGTCATCCATCCCCCGGTCGACGTGGACGAGTTCGACGCGACGGCCGAGAAGGAGCCCGGGCACTTCCTCTGGGCGCACAGACTCGTCCCGTACAAGCAACCGGAGCTCGTGCTCGAAGCGTTCCGCGACCTGCCGTATCGCCTGACGATGGTCGGCGTCGGCCCCCTCGAGGCCCGGCTGCGCGAACGGATGCCGCCGAATGTCGAGCTGCGGGGGTGGGTGTCGCGCGCCGAGCTCGCCGAGCTCTTCGGCCGCGCATCCGGCTTCGTCCACGTCGGCGAGGAGGACTTCGGCATCACGATGGTCGAAGCACTCGCCGCCGGAACGCCGGTGGTCGCGCTCGACGCCGGCGGCGCGAAGGACATCGTTCGCCCGGGGGTCGACGGCGTGCTGATCGAGCAGGCCGGGCTGAGAGAGCTGCAGGAGGGCATACGTGCAGTGGCGACAGGCTCGTGGGACGGGCGGGCGCTGCGCAGCCGGGCGCTCGAGTTCTCGAGCGAGCGATTCCTGGATCGCATGCGCACCTGGCTCGACGAGGTGTCGGTCGAGGCGCGAGGACGGCCCGTTCGCTGGGCCGACGCCGCGTTGCAGCAGTGAAGATCGGAATCGACGCCCGCAACGACGGGACGGGTGTCGGCCGCTACACCTTCTCCCTCGTCCGCGAGCTGGCGAAGATCGACCGCGAGAACGAATACGTCCTCTTCCTCAACCGCGAGCGTTTCGCCGCCTACGCGGCGCCCGGGCCCAACTTTCGTACGGTCGAGGCCGCAATCCCGTGGTTCACCCTCCGCGAGCAGCTCCTCCTGCCACGCCTCGTCGCGCGGGAGCGACTCGACCTCATGCACTACCCGAACGTGACGGTGCCCCTGCTATCGAGGACGCCCTTCGTCGTCACGATCCACGACCTCAACTATCTCCACGCCGCCGGGATCACCAATCCGGCACTGCGCGCCGGGTACCGCGTCGAGCTCGTGAAGGCACGACGCGCGCGGCGGCTGATCGCCGTCTCCGAGCACACGCGGGAGACACTCGTGCGGGCCCTGGGCGTCGATCCCGCGCGGGTGGCGGTGACGCACGAGGCAGCCGACGCACCGGGAGCGGTCGAGCCGGACACTGGAGTGCTGACGCGGCACGGCCTCGACAGGCCCTTCTTCCTCTACGTCGGCGCG
>DASSVO010000040.1:0-13885 GCA_035706005.1 Gaiellaceae bacterium
CCACTTGACGAGCTCGTACGGCGCGCGCAGCTCCTTCGCCTCGGCGTACAGCTCCTCCTCGCGCAGCGCGCCGAGGCGGCGGATGTGGCCGAACACCGCGCGCATGTGCGTGACCGCGTTGACGATGTCGCCGGTGCCCGCTTCGCCCTTCGTGCGGATCATCGCCGCGCCCTCCGCGATCCGGCGCAGCGCCTCGCCGAGGTTCGTGCAGCCGCAGACGAAGGGGACGGTGAACTGCCACTTGTCGACGTGGTGCTCGAGGTCGGCGGGCGTCAGCACCTCGGACTCGTCGATGTAGTCGATCTCGAGGGCCTGGAGGATCTGCGCCTCGGCGAAGTGGCCGATCCGGCACTTCGCCATCACGGGGATCGTCACGGCCTCCTGGATCTCCTGGATCTTGTCCGGGTCGGACATGCGCGCGACGCCGCCGTCGCGGCGGATGTCGGCAGGGACGCGCTCGAGCGCCATCACGGCGCAGGCACCCGCAGCCTCGGCGATCCTCGCCTGCTCGGCGTCGACGACGTCCATGATCACGCCGCCCTTGAGCATCTCGGCGAGGCCGCTCTTGACCCGCATCGTCCCGTATTCGGCCATCGGAATGAGTGTAGCCGGGCGCCTCACGGGCGGCAGCTTGATAGAAGAGCCGCGTGAAACCCTGGTCGCGGGACTACGTGGGACGCTTCGACGAGCTCGAGATCGAGAGCGACGTCCTGCGCGACAACCCGCTCGGCGACCCGCACGTCCGGCCGCTCTGGGTCTACGTCCCGCCTGCCTACGATGCCGAGCCCGACCGGCGCTTTCCGTCGATCTACCTCATCCAGGGCATGACGGGCCAGATCGACATGTGGCGGAACCGTTCGGCGTACCGCCCGACCACGCTCGAGCGGATCGACAGCCTCTTCGCGAAGGAGGATTGCCCGCCGGCGATCGTCGTCTTCGTCGACTGCTGGACCTCGTACGGCGGCTCGCAGTTCATCGACTCTCCCGGGACGGGCCGCTACGGCGAGTATCTCTGCGAGGAGATCGTCTCCTTCGTCGACTCTCGCTACCGGACGCTCGCCGAGCCCGGCCACCGCGGCCTCACCGGCAAATCGAGTGGCGGCTACGGCGCCATGGTCGTGCCGATGCTCCGGCCCGACGTCTTCGGCGGGCTCGCGACGCACTCCGGCGATGCGCTCTTCGAGCTCTGCTACCTGCCGGAGTTCCGCAACACCGCGCGAGCGCTCCGCGACGACTACGACGGCTCGTACGACAACTTCTGGGACGACTTCCGCTCGCGGCCGGCGCTCACGAAGAGATCCGACCTCTACCTCGTCAACACCTACGCGATGGCAGCGTGCTATTCGGCGAACGAGGACGGCTCGGTCGACCTCCCGTTCGACACGGCGACCGGGATGCTTCGCGACGAGGTCTGGCAGCGCTGGCTCGCCTGGGATCCCGTCCGGATGGCGCGCCGGCACGCCGATGCGCTTCGCAGCCAGCGCGCGATCTATATCGACGCCGGCAAGCATGACGAGTGGTTCCTCGACCTCGGCGCGGAGGCATTCCGGCGGGAGCTCGAGTCGCTCGGGATCACCGACGTCTTCTTCGAGCTTTTCGACGCGGGGCACGGCGGGATCGAGTACCGCTACCCGCTCGCGATCCGCTATCTCGCCGAGCGGCTGCAGTAACCGTCTAGACGCTCTGACGCGAGCGGACGAGCTCGCGGAGCGCGTCGATGCGGCGGTGGAGCTCCTGCCGCTCCTCCGAGACCTCGCGCTCCCGGGCGCGCGCCGTCTCCGAGCCATACCCGAAGTCGATCTGCTGGTGCAGGCGATCGCGTACCGCCGAGAGCTGCGCCTCTTCGGCTTCCAGGCGCGCTAGCTCGTGGCGGAGATCGTCGAGGCCGGCTTCTCCCATGCGGCGAATATCGGCAGGCCCGCCCTCACCCTAAAGGGTGAACTCGCAGCCTGAGCCTGCGGGAGATTTCGGTAGAAAGTCCTCCCGCTCCCTGTCCGTTTCCGCCGTGGGGCGCCGCTCATGCACCTCCCGGCCGCTGCCGAGAGTGAGCTCGGGGAAGGGAAACGTGCCGCAACCGAATGGATAGGGGTTTTCTGATGCGCCGCACACGTCGCGTTTTGGTAATCGACGACGACCGGCTTCTCTGTGAGCTGGTCCGCACGACGTTCGAGCTGGAGGGCTTCGACGTCGACTCGGCATACGACGTGATCGAGGCGGAGCGCGTGCTCGCCGAGTCGCGCCCGGACGCGATCCTGCTCGACATCGGGCTCCCCGGGATCGACGGGATCTTCTACCTCGAGCGGCTGCGGGAGACGCCGCAGACGAGCAAGATTCCGATCGTCGCGATCAGCGGCTCGGACGAAGCGGGCCGTTCGGCGAAGGCGGCGGGAGCCGAGGCGTTCCTGCGCAAGCCGTTCAGCCCGCTCGAGCTGCTGGCTCTCGTCTCGCCGCTCATCCGGGAGGTCGGCTTCAGCGGAATGGAAAGGGGCGCCGACGTGGTCGACGCCGCCGACCTCAACCGGCTGATCGAGATCGGCCGCCGCCAGCACCAGCTGCTCAACGAGGCGTACGCGCAGACCGTCGCCGTGCTCGCGTCGGCGCTCGAGTCGCGGGACTTCGGCACGAGCCGGCATTCCCGCCGCGTCACCTCCTACGCGACGAGGCTGACGCTCGAGGTCTCGCCCGGGCTGCTCGACGACCCGAGCCTCGAATGGGGCTTCATGCTCCACGACGTCGGCAAGATCGGGATCCCGGACGTGATCCTGCTCAAGCCGGGGGAGCTGACGCCGGGCGAGCGCCGGCGGATGCAGGAGCACGCAGAGCTCGGCGAGCGGCTGCTCGCCCACGTCCCGCTGCTCAACCAGGAAGGCGCGCGTGTCATCCGCTCCCACCACGAACGGTGGGACGGAAACGGGTACCCAGACAGGCTCTCGGAGGAGAGCATCCCGTTGGGGGCACGGATCTTCGCAGTCGTCGACTCGCTCGACGCCATGACCGACAAGCGCCCGTACCGGGCTCCGGTCAGCTGGGAGGCTGCAGTGGAGGAGATCCGGCGCTGCCGCGGCGGCCACTTCGACCCGGACGTCGTCGATGGCTTCGAGGCTTGCGAGCCCGACCTCTACCGCCTCTATTCAGAGGAGCTCGCCGCCTGACGCGTGCCCGGGAGGGCGGCCGCGACGCGACCGCCCTCCCTGCTCATCCTCAGGGCCGGTGCGCCACGAACGCGTGGCCTGCCGACGCGGGCCGCAGCGAGACCCCGGCCTCCGCTGCGTCGTGCCGGAGCAGCTCGCCGCGCTGCAGCGCGGTCTGGCAAGTGGAATCGCCGCCCACGAACCAGACGGCGTTCGTGTCGGTCGACGCCGTTGCATCGAGCGCCGTCGTCACGGTGTCGCTTCCCTCGAGCGCATCAGTCGAGTAGAGGAAGCCCTGCGTGTGGTTCGTGCCGTCGCCGAACTGGTCGACGGGGACCGTTTGCGACATGCACGCGAGGATCAGCCCGGCCTCGGCGACGGCCAGCTTCTTCACGTTGCCCTCGTCCTTCTTGACCGCCGTCAGGCTCTTGCTCAGCTTCCCCACCTGCTTCTTCAGCGCCGCGAACTGCTTCGCCGTCGGCGTCGACTGCTGACCCCCCGGCGCGGCCGCGACGTACATCGCCGCGGCGACCGTCGCCACCGCGACCAGCATCAGAAACCGCTTCATCGATCCTCCCTGTCGACCCCTCGCCACGTTGCGTGGGAATGACCGGACTCAACAGCGCCGCCGAGGCCCTGTCAATGCCGACCGCCGGGTCGCCTAGCCTCGCAACCGATGCTGGGCGAGGAGGTGCGCCGCTTGGTCACCTGGGGCGAGCGTCATCGCCGCCTCCTCGCACGTGTGATCCTCGCTTTCTGCCTGTCGGTCGTCGTCGACGCCGTGTGCGGGACGCTGATGTGGTCGTTCGAGAGCGGCCTGAAGGGCAGCAGCATCCACGGCTTCGGCGATGCGCTCTTCTTCTCGACCGTGCAGATCCTGACGGTGTCCTCGTCGCTCAAGAACCCCGTCACGAGCGCAGGGCAGGTCGTCGACGTCGTGCTCGAGCTCTGGGCGATCTTCGTCGTCACCGCGGTCGCCGGCTCGTTCGCGTCGTTCTTCATGAGCGGCGACCGCGCCGGGGCCGACGGCGGCTAGCGCGTCTGCTTCTTCGCCGTGCTCCGGGCCTTGCCCGCGGCCTGTTGGGCTTTGCCCTTGAGCGCCTTGCCGACGCCCTTGGCCTCGGTCTTCTTGCTGCCCGTCTCGTAGCCCGCGTTGGCCTTCGCCTTGCCCGCGGCCTCGTTCGCCTTCCCCTTCAGGCGCTGAGTGCGATCCGGCATCGATCGTCCCTCCTCGGTTCGGGTTCTCCGGGGACAACGACCGCCGGACGGCTTCGGTTGCGCTACGCGGTCTTGAGCCCGACGGGGCAGGCGACGCCGGTGCCGCCGAGTCCGCAGTAGCCGTTCGGGTTCTTGGCGACGTACTGCTGGTGGTACGGCTCCGCGTAGTAGAACGGCCCGGCCGCTGCGAGCTCCGTCGTGATCTCGCCGTAGCCCGCGCCCGCGAGCTCTCCCTGGTACATGGCGCAGGAGGACTCCGCGGCCACCCGCTGCGCGTCGCTCGCCCAGTAGACGGCCGAGCGATATTGCGTGCCGACGTCGTTCCCCTGGCGCAACCCCTGCGTCGGGTCGTGGTTCTCCCAGAACAGGCGCAGGACGCCCTCGAGCGGGAGAACGGCCGGGTCGAAGACGACGAGGACTGCCTCCGCGTGGCCGGTTCGCCCGCTGCAGACCTCCTCGTACGTCGGGTTCGGCGTGTATCCGCCTGCGTAGCCGGCCGCCGTCGTGTAGACGCCGTCCGCCTGCCAGAACACCCGCTCCGCGCCCCAGAAGCAACCCATCGCGACGACGAGCTGCTCCAGACCCTCCGGGAACGGCGGCTGGAGCGGTGTGCCGAGCACCTCGTGCCGCCCGGGCACCTCCATTGGGGTCTCGCGCCCGGGCAGCGCCTCCTCGGGCGTCACCTGCTCGGCCTTCTTCGTGAAGAGGAACACCCCCACAGGTTACGCGGCCGAGTCCTCCTCACCGAGCTCCTCCTCGAGCGAGCCCGCGACCTCTCGCTCTGCGCGCGCCTGCAGCTCGGCCTCCTTGCGTCTCGTCCAGATCACGAAGGCCACGAGGAGCAGGCTCCCGGCGACGCCGATCGTGACGTCGATCGTCGTGCTCAGATGCCTCAGCGAGCCGCCGAACACGTAGTAGGCGACGCCGTAGATCGTCGCCCAGACGACGCCGCCGGCGGCGTTGAAGACGAGAAAGCGTGGCCAGCCCATGTGATTCGCGCCGGCGAGGAACGCGGCCCAGGTGCGGAGGATCGAGACGAAGCGGCCCCAGAAGACGACCTTGCCGCCGTGGCGGCGGAAGAGCCAGATGCCGATCTTGAGCCGTCCCTCGTGCAGGCGGATCTTGTGGCCGTACCGGAGGAGCAGCTTCGCACCGCCGTAGCGGCCGATCGAGAAGCCGATGTTGTCCCCGAGCACGGCGCCCGCGATCGCGACGGCGATCACCCACCAGATCTGGAGCTTGTGCGTCGAGCCGGCGTAGAGAGCGGCGCCGATCAGCGCCGTCTCGCCGGGGACGGGCACGCCGATGCTCTCCACCATCACGAGCAGGAAGACGACGAGGTAGCCGTACGACGAGAGCCAGCCGTCGATCGTGTGGGTGGAGAGGAAGAACCCGATGGTCACGCGCACATCCTCACCTGCAACTCACCAACTGCTACTACGTTCAAGCGATGATCGAGGCCAGCAATCTCACGAAGGACTACGGCGAGAAGCGCGCCGTCGACGGACTCAGCTTCACGGTCCAGCCCGGCGTCGTGACCGGCTTCCTCGGGCCGAACGGCTCCGGCAAGTCGACCACGATGCGCCTGATCCTCGGCCTCGACGCGCCGACGCGCGGCGACGTCACTGTCAACGGCAGGCACTACCGCGACCACGTCGCGCCGCTGCACGAGGTCGGCGCCCTGCTCGAGGCGCGCTCCGTCCACACCGGCCGCTCGGCTCACAACCACCTCCTCGCGCTCGCGCAGACGCACGGGATCCCGAAGCGTCGCGTCACCGAGCTCATCGACCTCGTGGGCCTGCACGAGGTGGCACGAAAGCGCAGCGGCCAGTTCTCGCTCGGCATGGGCCAGCGGCTCGGAATCGCTCAGGCACTGCTCGGGGACCCGAAGACCGTGATGCTCGACGAGCCCGTGAACGGTCTCGATCCGGAGGGCATCCACTGGATGCGCAACCTCCTCAAGGGTCTCGCCGCCGAGGGGCGCACGGTCTTCGTCTCCTCCCACCTCATGAGCGAGATGGCACTCACCGCCGACCACCTGATCGTGATCGGGCGCGGCAAGCTGATCGCCGACACGAGCGTCGACGACTTCGTCGCTCGGGCCTCGCAGAAGGTCGTGGTCGTCCGTTCGCCCGAGCTCGAGCGGTTGCGCGATCTTCTCGCCGGTCCCGGCATCGCGTTCGAGGCGGCCGAGCGCGGCGCGCTCGAGGTGCACGGGCTGACGGCGGAGCAGGTCGGCGACGCGGCAGCCGAGGCGGGAATTGCCCTCCACGAGCTGACCCCGCAGCAGGCGTCGCTCGAGGAGGCCTTCATGAACCTGACCCGGGACGACCTCGAGTTCGCCGCCGAGATGGAGGAGGTCGTCGCATGAGTGCGGTGACTCCCAGCGTGCGTCTCCCGCGGCTCGAGACCACCGGCCGCGTGGCGTTCCATCGCGTCCTCCTCTCGGAGTGGACGAAGCTCCGCTCGGTGCGGTCGACGAAGTGGTCGCTCGCCGTCGGCTTCCTGCTCACGATCGCATTCCCGGTCGTCTTCGCCCTCGTCACGTCGTCGCACTGGGGGTCGATGTCGCCGCACGACCGGGCCGACCGCCATCCACTCGACATCGCGCTCGCCGGCGTCAACGTCGCCCAGCTCGCGATCGCCGTCCTCGGCGTGCTCCTGATCAGCGCGGAGTACTCGACCGGCTCGATCCGCTCCACGTTCACCGCGGTACCGAAGCGGCTGCTCGTGCTGTGGGCGAAGCTCCTCGACTACTCGGTGGTCTCGATCGTCCTCATGGTGCCGGCCGTCCTCGTGAGCTTCTTCGCGAGCCAGGCGATCCTCGCGCGCCACGACATCCTCCAGATCTCGTTCACGCAGCCCGGCGTGGCACGGTCGGTGCTCGGGGGCGCGGTCTACGTCATGCTCGTTGGGATCTTCGCGCTCGCGATCGGGGCGATCATCCGGAACACGGCCGGCGGCATCGCGGCGTTCGCCGGGATCTTCTTCGTGCTGCCGCCGCTCATGTTCGTCCTGCCGACGAGCTGGAACAACGCGATCAGTCAGTACCTGCCGAGCAACGCCGGACGGCAGCTCTTCGCTCTCCATCACGCGGCGCACACGCTGACGCCGCTCACGGGCACCCTCATCTTCCTCGCCTACTGCGCAGCCGCGATCGTGATCGCGGTCGTACTGCTCGTCCGCCGGGACGTTTGACCTCCTGCAGGCGGATGCGCCTGCGACCATGGTGGCGTGAGCGCCGACGAATCGCGTACCCAGCGCGTCCTCACGGACGCCGCAGCCCTCGGGTCCGCGGCGGCGAGCGCCTTCGCGCGGCGCCTGACGGTCGCGCTCGGCGGCGCCGAGCGGACACGTGTCATCGTCGTCCTCGCCGCGGTGCTCGGCCTCAGCGGCGCCGACGCGGCGACGGTCGGCGCCCTCGCGAGCGAGCTCCGCCACGGCCTGCACATCACGAACACGGACATCGGCCTGCTCGTCGCGGTCAGCTCGCTCGTCGGCGCGATCGCGACGCTTCCTTTCGGCGTCCTGGCCGACCGCGTGCGCCGGACGCGCGTCCTTGGGGCGACGATCGTCCTTTGGGGCGCGGCGATGCTCTGGAGCGCAACGGCCTCGAGCTTCACGGACCTCCTCTGGACACGACTCTTCCTCGGCGCCGTCACCGCCTCGGCCGGCCCGCTCGTTGCCTCGCTCGTGGGCGACTGGTTCGGAAGCTGGGAGCGCGGACGGATCTACGGCGTCATCCTCGCGGGCGAGTACCTCGGCGCCGGCGTCGGCTTCGCGGTCACGGGGAACATCGGAGCGCTCTCCTGGCGGGCCGCATTCGTCATCCTCGCCCTACCGGCCTTCGCGCTCGCCGTCGTCGTGATGCGCCTCAGGGAGCCGGAGCGCGGCGGCACGGGCGTGCTCGCTCACGACTCCACCCCTCCCCCACCCGAAGCGGCCGGGGCAGACGAGGGACCGCAGGCGACCGATGCGCAGCGGCTCGCACGCGAGCGCGGTCTCGCGCCGGATCCCGAGCTCGTGGTCGGGCCGACCGAGGCGAGGCGCATGGGGCTCGTGCGTGCCACGAAGTACGTGCTGCGCGTGCGCACCAACCTCGTCCTGATCGCCGCGAGCGCGTGCGGCTACTACTTCCTCGCCGGCCTGCAGACGTTCGGCCTCGAGTTCTCGAAGGACCAGTACGGGATCGACCAGGCGCTCGCTAGCTCTCTCCTGCTCGTGGTCGGCGCCGGGGCGTTGGCCGGTGTCCTCTTCGGCGGCGCGGCCGGCGACTGGCTGCTCAAGCGGGGCACGCTGAACGCGCGCGTGCTGACGCCGGCGGTCGCGGCGGCGCTCACCGCGATCCTGTTCGTGCCGGCGATCTTCACGCGAGACGCGGTGACGGCCGTCCCCTACCTCGTCGCGGCGGCGTTCTTCCTCGGCGCGCAGAACCCGCCGCTCGACGCGGCGCGGCTCGACATCATGCCGCCGCTCCTGTGGGGACGCGCCGAGGCGGTGCGCACCTTGCTGCGCTCGCTCGCCATGGCGCTTGCCCCGCTCCTCTTCGGCGCCGTCTCGGACTACGTCTTCGGCGGCGGCCGGTCGGGCCTGCAATGGACTTTCGCGATCATGATCCTGCCGCTCGCTGCGAGCTCCTGGCTCCTCTTCAAGGGCCTGCGGACGTACCCCGCCGACGTGGCCAACGCAGCAGCCGGCGCGGATGACTCTCCGGGCTACCCTCAGCCGCGGGATCACTGGGGTCTGTGATGAGCACCGGCAACACGTTCCTCGTCCTCTCCGCGTTCCTCGCGAGCGCGGTCGAGATGGTGGAGGCGCTGACCATCGTCCTCGCGGCCGGGCTCGCGCGCGGGTGGCGCTCCGCCCTCGCCGGCCTCGGCGCCGCGACGGTCGCGCTGGCCATCGCCGTGGCGGCGCTCGGCCCGGCCCTCACGGTGATCCCGCTCCAAGCGCTGCGGCTCGTCGTCGGCGCACTGCTCCTCGTCTTCGGCCTGCAGTGGCTGCGCAAGGCGATCCTGCGCGCGAGCGGCTACAAGGCGCTCCACGACGAGGACGCGATCTTCGCCCGTGAGCTCGCGGAGGCACGCGGGGCCGGGAAGGACGAGCGGGCGGGGGTCGACTGGTACGGCTTCACACTTGCCTTCAAGGGCGTGCTGCTCGAAGGCCTCGAGGTCGTGTTCATCGTCCTTACCTTCGGCAGCGCGCAGGGGTCGATCCCGCTCGCCGCGGCGGGCGCCGCGGGCGCGCTCGTGCTCGTCGCCGGAGTTGGCATCGCGGTGCGGGCGCCGCTCGCCCGGGTTCCCGAGAACGCGATGAAGTTCGCGGTCGGCCTGATGCTGACGACGTTCGGGATCTTCTGGGCCGCCGAGGGCGCCGGTGCCGACTGGCCGGGCGGTGACGCGTCGCTGCTGGGCGTGCTCGGCTTCGTCGTCCTCTCGTCCCTCGTGCTCGTGCGACTGCTGCGCCGAGAACGGCGGCTGCAGCTCCGCACCGCGGAGATGCGCGCATGAGCCGGCTCGCGGCCTTCGGCCGGTTCTGGTGGGACTTCGTGATCGGCGACGACTGGCTCGTCGCCGTGCTCGTCGCGGCCGCGATTGGCGCGACGGCGATCGTCGCAGCAGCGAGCGTGGCCGCCTGGTGGCTGCTGCCGCTCGCCGTCCTGCTCGTGCTGTGGGTCTCGCTGCGACGGGCGATACGCTCGGCCTAGCCACGCGGGCCCGTAGCTCAGCTGGTCAGAGCAGCGGACTCATAATCCGTTGGTCCCTGGTTCGAATCCAGGCGGGCCCATAAAGACCCTCTCGGCCATGCGTGAACCGCCTGGTTGAGCGGGACACGCATGTCGGCCGTGCCGGAAGCGCGCAGGGCGTGCCCCCCTCGGTGCCCCCCTCGGATCTTGTCACCGCTGAGAACAGGCCCTACGCCGGTTGCTCGCCGAGGAGCACCGAGTAGTCGAGCTCCCGACCGTCCGAGAGGACGTGCGTGTACGTGTCGGCCGTGAGGCTGAGCTTGCGCTGACCCACGAAGCGGGCGATCTCTGCCCAGGTCCTTCCCTGCCGGTGCAGAAGGGAGATCCGCCGGTGACGCAGGTCATGCGGGGAGAACACCGGCACGCCCGCCGCCCTGCACGCCCGCGAGATCGCAACTCGAAGCCGGTCGGCAGCGACGCCGGCGAACAACGGCGCGCCAGTGTCGCGATCCTCCCGCGGCGGCAGGGTCGCCTCGATCGCCTCCGCGAGCACGTCCGGAAGGTCGACCCAGAGCGCCGCCCGCGTCTTCGTCGTAGAGGCCCGCAGACGCACACGCCGACGCGGCTCGTCGTAGTCGCCAACGCGGATGCTCTCGACAGATCCAAGCCGCGCGCCAGACCAGTCGAGCCAGAGAAGCGGCAGCCGGTAGGGGCGCGGAAGGAGCCGCATGACGGCCTCCACGTGATCAGCGGTCGGCGGCTCGAGCTCGACCGGCTCCTCGTGCGGCAACCGCACGCGCCTGTCCCGCGCAGGATTCGGCTCGACGCCGTTCTCCTCGAGCACTGCCGCCAGGTACTTGACGCTCTTGCGGATCGTCTCGCGCTTGCGGCCTGTCCGTGCCAGTTCGCGGACGAGCTCATTCATGTCGTCGACGCTGAGCCGGTCGATCCGCCGGTCGCCGAACACAGAGACGACGCGGCCGAGCGCGACACGGTGAAGGACGCGTGTTCCCTCTGCGACGTCGACCCGCGCCGCGCGCCACCGCTCACACGCTTCCTCAACAGTTGGCGCAGAGACTGCAGTGGCTTCGAGCCCGACTGGATCGGGCACACGCGAGGCCGCGAGTTCGCCGGCAACCCAGGCGAGGCGCAGCACCGCCTCTCGCTTCGTCCCGAACGAACCGGCATAGCGCTTGGCGCTCTCACGTCCGCCGAGCCTGTACTTCACTCGGTACCGGGTCGCTCCGCCGTTCGTCGTCCGTCGCTCGAGCCAGACGCTAGGCATGGGACGAACGTACTCGGTCGTCGCGATATGTGTGGTGCTCGAGGAGCTCGAGGTATTGCTCTGCGCGGATCAGTGGGCGCGAGTAACCCGGCAGGGCGACGACGGGAAGAGCTCGGAAGACGGCGTCGACGGCGCGCCGCTCGAGGCCGAGCTCGCGCAGGTGGGACCGGTTCAGGAGCGCTCCCGGGGTATCGAGAAGCTCCCTGGCCGGTGGATGGCTGCGACTTGGGGGAGCTGGCTTGGCTAGCTCGGACGGTCGCATCTGCGCAGCGGGCTTCGATTTCCGTTCCACATCGAGCCGGAGCTGGTGCGCATCCATCCTTCGCGCCATCACGGCACTGTAACAGATATGTCTCCGATGCGCGGAACGCACCAGACGCGTACGATGCGTGCATGACGAGCGGGACGCTGATCCGCCAGGCGCGCACGCGCGCGGGGCTTTCGCAGACGGAGCTGTCGGAACGAAGCGGCAAGGATCGGGCGCAGATTGCGCGCTGGGAGCGCGACGCCGTCACTCCGAGCCTGGAGACGCTGCGCGAGCTGTTGCAGGCGTGTGGTTTCGACCTGGAGATGACGCTCGTGCTCTACCAGCCGCCCGATCCCGGCGACGAGGCTGAGCTCAAGGAGGCGTTGGCGCGGACGCCGCAGGAGCGGCTGCAGGCGATGCTGAAGGCGCGCGGAGGCTAGGTGGCCGAGCACTTTGATCCCTATGAGGTGCTGCAGACGCTGGAGCGTCATCGCGTGACCTATGTCGTGATCGGGGGGCTGGGGCGGGTGATCCACGGTTCGACCGAGCTGACGGACGGGATCGACATCGTCCCGTCGACGCGGGAGGAGAACCTGCGTCGGCTCGGTCTCGCATTGGAGGAGTTGAACGCGCACCTCCCTGACGGGAAGCAGCCGGCGCTGGAGCGTGATCTTGTCGGTCGCGGCGTGCTCGAGCTTCGCACGGACGCCGGTGAGTTGAAGATCGTGCCGGAGCCGGCGGGCACGCGCGGTTACGACGACCTGCGCCGTCGCGCCGTACGTGAGCCGCTGGGGCAGGGCCTACGTCCCTCGGTCGCTTCCGCCGATGACCATGCGCGCATGCTCGCCGTCCTCGGCCGTGAGCAGGACCGGCCGGCCTTGCAGACGATGCAGCGAGTGATCGAGCTCGAGCATGGCCTGAGGCGTGGCCTCTCCATCGGGCGCTGACACCTCGACCGCAGGCGAATAGCCGCTTCCTCCGTACACGAATAGCCAGCGAGACGCAGATGCACCGAGGTGCAGAACCGTCCCATCACTTGTGTACGCTTGTTGTATGTCTCGCCGCCGCCAGCACCGACGCGCCGACAAGGCGCGTCGCCACTCTCAGCCGACTCAGGTTCCGTGTGGTCCAGTCGCGGGGTTGCGAGCGGCCGCCACCTCGCCTCGGGTGGTCGTGCGGGAGGCGACCCACGTCGAGCGGCTCGCTTACACCCGGAGCCAAGCCGCCCAGGCGCTCGGGATCAGCCGCTCCACCCTTCGCCGACTGCTCCCTTACATCGAGACGATCGAGCTGCCATGGGGCGCCAAGCTGATCCCCGTGGACGAACTCGAGCGACTCGCCGTCGAGCGACGGCGGACGGCGCAACCGCGACTCGAGCCGGCGACGCGTGGCCGCAAACCAGTCGTCCCACCTGAGATCGCGAAACGCATCCACGACGAGCGCTTACAAGGCAAGAGCCTCCGCCAGATCGCCGACCACCTCAACACCGATCGAATCCCGACAGCCCACGACGGAAAGCAGTGGTGGCCATCCACCGTGCGCGCGGTCCTCAGCCTGCCACCGCTCCCTGAATCACAGCGACCGCAACCAAAAGTTCCGCATTAGACGGGCCGAATATCAGCCGCAAGCCACCGGCGCGCGCCTGGAACGAACGGTACGCCAAGCTCGTCGAGCTCGATCTCTAGCTATCGGAGGGACTGACGCCGCCGACGACTTGCGGGATGTCCCTGACGCCACTGGGCCTCCAGCTGCGCAGAGCGGCGCGTCGTCCGGGGCGAGTTGACACGTCCGCCGGAAACCGCGCGAGATGGGGACGGATCTCAGCTTAGACGAGTTGTCCGTGCGAGCCTGAGGGAGCGGGCAACTCTGCTTCCGTTCAGGCTTGACAACTGACCTGATCTGGCGTTTAGTCGCCGCAGCGCACAAGCCTGCGGCCGACGTGCGAAATCTGGGGATCGGGGAGGTTGGCATGTTGGGTCGGGCCGCGCGGGCGCTTTCTACGTCCTTGAAACGCGGGCGCACAGGAAAAACCCGGCGTCTACCTACGGGAATGGCCCTCGCCTTCGCCGTGCTGTCGATGTCGCTTGTGTTAGGCGGTCACGCATTTGCCAGTCTGCCGGTCAATGGTCCACAGAACGTCAGTCCGCTTGCGGGCGGCAAAGGTAAGGCTCCGACGGCGGGCACGGCGACGATCAGCGGCACCGTCCAGTCGGGCCAGACCCTGACCGCGACCCCGTCGGGCTTCAACCTCGGCACGCCGACCGCGACCTACTCCTACCAGTGGACATGGTCGACGACTTCGACCGGCACCTACAGCA
>DASSVO010000041.1:0-15172 GCA_035706005.1 Gaiellaceae bacterium
CCTCCGAAGTAGGGGAGCCCTTCGTTTTCCCGGCTACTCGAAACTGGCGGAAATTCGTCAGTTTTCGTCTGCGACAACGCTTGCTTCCGCGGCCGGGGCGCCTATCATCGCACCTCGAGAGCGGCCGGGACTTCCTAGAGCAAAGAGGGTAATGAGCAAACGTTCCACTCCAACATGCGCTGACTGCTATTTCCGGCGCGCCGGACTCTGCGCCCTCCCCGGCGAGACGATCTGCCCCACCTTCCGCGTCCAGTCCGTCGGACGCCTCGCCCCGCCGCCGCAGCCGCGGCTCGTGCCTCGGGCGGTCTCGCACGCCGCCGCCTAGCCACGCGACGCGGTCATAAGATCCCGAGGTGTGCGTCCGGCGCCGTCCTCGGATCGACACCGGCGAGGTTGCCGACCGCTGGCAGCCGCGGCTGTACCTGCGGCTGATCGTCCTCGGCCTGCTCGTCGCCTACGCGATCGCCTTCGTGCTCGAGAACCGGAAGCAGGTGAACGTCCACTTCGTGCTCGCGACGGCGCGCGTGTCGCTCGTCTGGCTGATCCTGCTCGCGCTCGGCGTCGGACTGCTCGGCGGGATCCTGCTCGCGCAGCTAGAGCGCCGCCGGCGCCGCCGCTCGCGCAAGGCTCCCGAGCACTGAGACGCCTGCCGCGATCTCGTCCGGCGAGACGAAGCTGAAGGCGAGCCGGAGCGCGCGCTCCCCACCGCGGCCTCCGGGGAAGAAGTCGCTGCCCTCGACGAACGTGATGCCAGCCTCCTCGGCCTCGGCCAGCAGCTCGTTGCTCGGCGGCCCGGATGGGAGCTCGACCCAGACGAAGTAGCCGCCCTCGGGCCTCGTCCAGGTCGAGTCTGCGGGCAGGTCGCGCGCAAGTGCCGCGAGCATCGCGTCGCGACGCTCGCGGAGGAGGCCGTTCACCCGCCGGAGATTCGGCTCGAAGCTCTCTCGCCGCAGGAACTCGAGCACGGTGGCTTGCGTCACGTACGGCGGCGAGATGTAGGTCGAGACGGCAAGCGCCTCGATCTCGGCCGCGAGCCGAGGCGGAAGGACGAACCAGCCCACGCGCAGGCCCGGGGCGACCGTCTTGGAGAAGGACGACGCGTAGGCGACCTCCTCCCCTTCCGCGAGCTCGAAGAGGCCGGGCAACGGGTCACCGTCGTACCGGACGAGCCCGTACGGGTCGTCCTCGAGCACGAGCAGCCGCCGCTCGCGGGCGATCTCGGCCAGACGGTGGCGCCGCTCGAGCGAGAGGGTGCGCCCGCTCGGGTTCTGAAAGGTCGGGATCGTGTACAGGAAGGCGGGTGCGTCCCCTTCGTCGAGAGCTTCCTCGACCGCCTCAGGCACGAGCCCCTCCTCGTCCATCTCCACGGGGACGATCTCGGCGCCGAGCCGGGTCAGGATCTTGAGCGGCCGATCGTACGTCGGCGCCTCGACGAGCACGCGCATGCCGGGGCGAACCAGATGCTCGGCGAGGAACACGAAGCCCTGGAGCGAGCCGCTCGTGATCACGACGCGCGAGGGCTCGACGCCGTGCCGCTCGGCGAGCCACTCGCGCAGCGGGCCGTAGCCACCGCCGGGGCCGTAGCTGAGGATCGACCGACCGTCGCGCTCGAGGGCCGCCTGCGCGCACTCCGCGAGCTCATCGACCGCGAGGCATTCCGGTGCGGGAACTCCACGGGCGAACGAGATCACCACAGGAGCGTAACCGCGCGTCCGGCTATCCGGACAGCTCCCGTTGGGTCGCCCGCACCGAGCGAATGATCTCGCCGTAGTCGCCCCTGAGCTTGGTCGGCACCCGCCAGACGTCCACGGTGGCGAAGAGGCCGACGACCCGAACCCGCAGCACCGGTGCGTCCGGCTGAACGGCGTCCCTGCCCCATTCCCGCCGGTGCCCGAAGACCGTCAGCCCTGTGACGTCGACCGCAATCCCCTCCGGCACGTAGACGTCCACGTTGCCGAAGAGAACGGCGGCGGTGACGGACGTGCGACCGCTCGTGATCTCGGCGTCGCGCAGGTCGAGGTCGACGTCCGAGAAGCCGGAGACGACGATCGCGCGCTTCGGCAGCCGGAGCCGCCCACGGCGGACTACGTGCGCGAACAACGCAGCGGTGATGCGCGCCGGTCGGCGACGCCCGCTCGGCTCGCGGACCGCCGGCAGCGCCTCGGCCGTCGCGGAGAGCTCTCCGACCGTATCCGCCCGGAGCGCTGCCTCGACGCGCTGCGTGAACTCGTCAAGCGTGAGCCGGCCCTTGACCAGGTGCTCGCGCAGGACGTGCACCGCGCGTTCCCGATCGCCGTCGGAGGCGCGAGGAGACGACTCGCTCACGTGCTCGAGGCTACTGCGACTTCATCCGCTCGGCGACCATCTGCGCGACCTCGGTCGGCGTCGTCCCGACCTCGACGCCGCGCGCCTCGAGCGCTTCCTTCTTGCCCTGAGCGGTGCCGGACGAGCCGGAGATGATCGCGCCGGCGTGCCCCATCGTCTTGCCGGGCGGGGCCGAGAAGCCGGCGATGTAGGCGAGCACCGGCTTTGTCACGTGCTCGGCGACGTAGGCGGCCGCCTTCTCCTCCTCGTCGCCGCCGATCTCGCCCACGAGCACGATCAGCTCCGTCTGCTCGTCGGCCTCGAACTTCGCGATCACGTCGACGAAGGACGAGCCCACGACCGGGTCGCCGCCGATCCCGACGATCGTGGAGTTGCCGAGACCGAGCTGCGTCAGCTCGTGGCCGATCTGGTACGTGAGCGTGCCGGAGCGCGAGACGAGCCCGACGCTTCCCTCGCTGAAGATCTCGGCCGGGATGATCCCGGCGTTCGCCTTGCCCGGCGAGAGGACTCCCGGGCAGTTTGGCCCGATCATCGTGGTGCCCTTGCCGCGGAAGTACGTGTACGCACGCAGCATGTCGTGCGCCGGGATGTGCTCGGTGATGCAGATCACGGTCTCGATTCCGGCGTCCACGGCCTCGTAGATCGCGTCGACCGCGAAACGCGCCGGGACGAAGATGAGCGAGGTGTTCGCCCCCGCCTCGTCGACCGCCTCGGCGACGGTGTCGAAGACGGGGACGCCCTCGACGTCCTGGCCGCCCTTGCCGGGTGTGACGCCGGCGACGAGGTTCGTGCCGTACGCCCGGTTGCGCAGGCCGTGGAAGCGGCCTTCGGAGCCGGTCAGGCCGGCGACGACGAGGCGCGTGTCGTTGTCGAGGATGATCGCCATCAGGCCGGCTTGATCCCTTTGAGCACGACGGTCGGCAACTCGAGGCGGGCCTCTCGGACGCGGCTGTCGAGGAGCTCGCGGACGCGCGCGCGATCCTGCTCAGGCGTCTCGGTGCGGGCGAGCCAGTCGTCGAAGTCGGTGTCGCGGAGCATGAACGCCTCCTCGACGAGCTGCAGCCCTGCGAGCTCGAAGAAGCTGTGCCACTCCGCGACGCCGTAGTTGCGGACGTGGCTCGGGTCGCGGAGCCGGTCCGCCTCCTCCGCGCTTTCGCTCGTGAACGTGTTGTCGCAGATCACGACCCGGTGCCGCGCGACGCGCGCCATCTCGCGCACCGCTGCGAGCACGTCGGGAAAATGATGCGCGGCGATGCGGCAGGCGACGGCGTCGAAGCTCGCGTCGGCGAACGGGAGGTGGTCGGCCGGCGCGATCACGTCGGGCTCCATCCCGGGCGCGGCGTCGACCGTGACGACCTGGGCTCCGGCCTCCTTCAGGCGCCGCGCGACGTGGCCCCCGCCCGCGGCCACGTCGAGCACCGTGACGCCGGAGCCCGGCTCGCACCACGCGACGACGAGGTCGAGATCGTCGCCGGAGGCGTGCGTCGCGCTCTCGCGATAGGCCTGCGCGCGGTCGCTCCAGAGATCGGTCACGCTGCCGCTCCCGCCAGCTCCACGGCCCTCCGTGCGCCGTCGAGCATCGTCGCCTCGGGATGGATGTTCTCGCGGCCTGCGTCGGCGAGGATCTGCCGCCCCTCCTCCGCATTCGTCCCGTCGAGCCGGACGACGATCGGGTAGGGGGACATGTCGAGCCGGTCGAGCGCCGCGAGGATCCCGCGCGCCACCTCGTCGCAGCGCGTGATCCCGCCGAAGATGTTGAAGAAGATCGAGCGCACCTGCTCGTCCCGGGTGATCACCTCGAGCGCGTCGACGACGCCCTCCGCGCTGCCGCCTCCGCCGAGGTCGCAGAAGTTCGCGGGACGTCCGCCGGCATGGGCGACGACGTCCACCGTCGACATGCCGAGCCCGGCGCCGTTCGCGAGCACGCCGACGTTCCCGTCGAGCTTGACGTACGTGACGCCCTTCTCGCGCGCGAACGTCTCGATCGGGTCGGCGGCGGTCGGGTCGCGCCACTCCGCGACGTCGGGATGCCGGAAGAGGCCGCTGTCATCGACGGTGAACTTCGAGTCGAGCGCCTTCACCTCGCCCTCGGGCGTGACGATGAGTGGATTGATCTCGCAGAGCATCGCGTCGAACTCGACGAACGCCTGGTAGAGCCTCTCGACGATCGCCGCGATCTGCTTCTGCTCCGAGGGATCCTCGACGCCGCCGCCGTAGACGAGCCGCCGGGCGACCCACGGCTGGAAGCCCTGGAGCGGATCGACATGGAGGCGGACGAGCGCGTCCGGGCTCTCCTCCGCGACCTGCTCTATCTCGACGCCCCCCTGCGTCGTGAACATGAAGAGCGGCTTCTTCGCGCCGCGGTCGAACGTGATCGAGAGGTAGTACTCGCGCTCGATATCCGACGCCCTCTCGATCCAGAGCGTGTGGACGATGTGGCCGCGAATGTCGAGCCCGAGGATGTCCCGGGCCTTCGCCTCGGCGTCTGCAGGATCGTCCGCGAGCTTCACTCCGCCGGCCTTGCCACGGCCGCCGGTGAGCACCTGCGCCTTGACGACGACCGGCCCACCGAGCTCCTCCGCCCCCTGACGCGCCTCCTCGGGAGTAGTGGCGAGTCGGCCCTCGGAGACCGGGATACCGACCCGCCGGAAGAGCTCCTTGCCCTGGTACTCGTAGAGGTCCACCGGCGCCGGACACTAACGACGCGACGCCGGTGGACCGCGCAGTTCAGAGCTGCGCGCTAGCTCTCAGTAGCCGTAGGGGCTCGTCGTGGTCGCCCCGCCGGTGGTCGTGCCGCCACCGCCACCTGCCGGCGCGTGCTTCACAGCCTTGCCCGAGGCGTTCACGCCGTACCACAGACCTCCGAAGAAGTCCTGGCCCTCGCCCTTCGTCTGGCCGGCGCTCTTGTCGAGCTTGAACCGGTAGAGGGGATGACCGGCGTACGTGACCTGCTTCGTCCCGTTCTTCCGCTTGATTATCCCGAGCAGGCCGGCCTTGACGCCGGAACCGGCGGTCGGCTTGCTGGTCGTCAACAGCGGCGGCCAGAACGAGGCGCACTTGCCATAGCAGGCGCTACGCCCGCGGCGGTCGGCCTCGAAGAGGTAGAGCGTCATGCCGGACTTCGTGGCGAGCACTTTCCCGAGGTTGGTCCGGTGGAGCGAGACCGTTCCGGTCGAGCCGGCGCTCTGATGCGTGACCGCAGCGGCCGCGGCGACGCCGGCGGCCGCAAGCGCAAGTCCGACGATGGCAGCGACGACGACTTTCTTCGGCATTCCATTCCTCCTGACTGGGGTTGCCGGTGTCTACGCGCTCCGTCGGACCTCGGATTGCACGCGTCTAGACTCGAACGCGATGGATGCCATCGTCTCGGAGGAGCTGCGGAAGCGCTATCGGACGGTGCAGGCGCTCGACGGCGTCTCGTTCGCCGTGCGTGACGGCGAGGTCTTCGGCCTGCTCGGCCCGAACGGCGCCGGCAAGTCGACGACCGTCCGCGTGCTCACGACGCTGACCAGAGCGGACTCGGGGCGCGCCTTCGTCGCCGGCCAGGACGTGGCGGCACATCCGGCGCGCGTACGGCGCGCAATAGGCTATGTCGCGCAGGACTCCGGCGTCGACTGGGAGGCCACCGGCCGCGAGAACCTCCTGCTCCAGGGGCGGATCCACGGGATGAGCGGCGCGTCGCTGCGCGCGCGGGTGGAGGAGCTGCTCGACCTCGTCGGACTGAAGGAAGCCGCCGACCGGGTCGCTCGCGGCTACTCCGGTGGGATGAAGCGCCGCCTCGACATCGCGATCGGCCTCGTGCACAAGCCGAAGGTGCTGTTTCTCGACGAGCCGACGACCGGCCTCGACCCCGAGGCACGCGCGGCCATGTGGGTGGAGGTCGAGCGGCTCGCGCGCGCCGAGAGCCTCACGATCCTCCTCACGACCCACTACCTCGAGGAGGCGGACCGCCTCGCGGAGCGCGTCGCGATCGTGAGCAAGGGCAAGGTCGTCGTGGAGGGGACACCCGAGCAGCTGAAGCGCGATCTCCGGGGCGAGTCGGTGAGCGTCGAGCTCGCCGAGCAGAACGGGCGGGCGGCCGACGCGGAGCGAATCGTCGCGAGCATCGGCAGCGAGGTGAAGGTCGACGGTCAGCTGTTGCGTGCACGCGTACCGAACGGCGCGCAGGCGATCCCGGTCATCCTCGGCGCGCTCGACGACGCCGGGATTGCGGTCGCGTCGGTGACGACGGCGCGGCCGTCCCTCGACGACGTCTACCTCCACTACACCGGCCGCGACTTCGCATCCGAGGACGAGGCCGGCCGGTGATCGTTCAGACGCTACGGCACACGGGCTGGATGATCGTGCGGCAGGCACGCAATCTCATGCGCGAGCCGATCTGGATCGCGATGATGGTCATCCAGCCGCTCATCTGGCTGCTCCTCTACGGACAGCTCTTCTCACGCGTGCCGCAGCTGCGCGGCAGCGCCTCGACCTACATCGAGTTCCTCACGCCCGGGATCGTCTGCATGAACGCGTTCTTCGGCGGCATGTGGTCGGGGATGGCGATGATCAGCGACCTCGACCGACACGTGATCGACCGCTTTCTCGCCTCGCCGGCCTCGCGGGTCGCGATCGTCCTCTCGCAGGTCGTCCGGGCGGGGATCACCGCGGTGCTGCAGGCGCTTCTGCTGCTCGCGATCGGCTACGCGCTCGGGGTGCGCGTCCACGGTGGCGCCGCGGGGTGGCTGCTCGTCGTCGCGGCCTCTGCGCTGCTGGCGATGGTCTTCGCCGGGTTCTCGCACGGGATCGCGCTGCTCATGCGCCGTGAGGCGTCGATGATCGCGACTGCGAACTTCGTGGGCCTACCGCTGATGTTCCTCTCCACGATCCTGCTCACGCAGGAGAGGATGCCGGGCTGGATCCGGAGCGTCTCGCGCTTCAACCCGGTCAACTGGGGTGTCGAGGCGGCCCGAAACGCCGTCGTAGTCGGCGGTGAGTGGTGGACGAGCGGCCAGTTCCTGCTCTTCCTCCTGGCTGCCGCGGCGGTGACGACCGGATTCGCGACCTGGTCGTTCCGCGCCTACCAGCGCTCGATCTAGTCGCTCTCGATCGTGCAGATCACCTGGCCGGTCGTGACCGGCTGGCCGGGCTCGACCGAGAGGCTGCTCACGGTGCCGCCGCGGTGGGCGTGGACCTCGTTCTCCATCTTCATGGCCTCGACGATGCAGATCACCTGGCCAGGCTCGACCTCGTCGCCTTCGGCCACACGCACGGCGAGGACGGTGCCCTGCATCGGCGAGACGACGGAGTCGCGTCCGCCGGCCCGGTGCGCGCCCTGCCGGCCGCGCTCGCGGCGCCGGCGGGCGACCTCCCGCCACTCCGGCTCGGGCTCGGGCAGGCGAACCTCGAACCGCCGCCCGTCGACCTCGACGGTGCGGACCCGCTCGACCGTCCGCGCGGAACCCGGTCGCGAGTCGGCGCTCGGCTGCGCCACGGCGTCCTCGAGCTCCAGCTCCGCCACGCGGGCGGCGAGCTCCTCGGACTCGACGACACCGTGGCAGGTCTCGCCGGCGACGAAGCAGGGATGCGAGAGGAGCGCCTTGTGGAACCCGATCAGCGTCGTCGGCCCTTCGATCCAGAACTCGTCGAGCGCCCGCAGCATCCGCCGCCGGGCGTGCTCGCGATCGACGCCGTGCACGATCAGCTTCGCCACCATCGGGTCGTAGGCGCCGGAGACCTCGTAGCCGGCGGCGACGCCCGAGTCGACGCGCACTCCCGGCCCCGAAGGCTCGCGGTAGCCCGTCACGGGCGCCGGCGCGGGGAGGAAGGCGCGCGCGGCGTCCTCCGCATTGATCCGGCACTCGATCGCGTGCCCGCGCAGCTCGACGTCCTCCTGCCTCAGCGAGAGCGGCTCGCCGAGCGCGACGAGGATCTGCTCGCGCACGAGATCCAGCCCGGTGACCATCTCCGTGACGGTGTGCTCGACCTGGATGCGGGTGTTCATCTCCATGAAGAAGTAGTCGCCGTCCCGGGTGAGGAGGCCCTCGATCGTCCCGGCCGAGCGGTAGCCGCAGGCGCGGGCCGCCTCGACCCCGATCGCCCCGATCCGCTGCCGGAGCTCGTCGTCGACCGCGGGCGAGGGCGTCTCCTCGATCAGCTTCTGGTGGCGACGCTGGATCGTGCAGTCGCGCTCGCCGAGGTGGACGACGTTGCCGTGCGTGTCGGCGAGCACCTGAACCTCGACGTGGCGCGGATCGACGATGAGCTTCTCGACGTACACGTCCGGGTTCGCGAAGTAGGACTGCCCTTGCCGCTGCGCCCGCTCGAACGCCGGCTCCGCGTCGCCCGGCGCTTCGACGATCTCCATGCCCTTGCCGCCGCCTCCCGCCGCAGCCTTGATCAGGAGCGGGAAGCCGATCTCCTCGCCGAGCGCCAACAGCTCCTCGACGGAACCGACGGGATCGGTGGTGCCGGGGATGATCGGGACTCCGGCCGCCTGCATGGCCGTGCGGGCCGCCGTCTTGTTGCCCATCAGCTCGATCGCGGCGGGAGGTGGTCCGATCCACACGAGCCCGGCCTCCTCGACCGCGCGAGCGAACGCGGCGTTCTCGGCGAGGAAGCCGTAGCCGGGGTGGACGGCCTGAGCGCCCGCGCGCTGCGCGACGTCGAGGATTCGCTCGACCGCGAGGTAGCTCTCGGCCGCCGGCGTGGGCCCCAGGAGGAACGCCTCGTCCGCGTAGGCGACGTGGAGCGCGGCGCGATCGCCGTCGGAGTAGACGGCCACCGCGCCGATGCCCAGCTCGCGAAGCGTCCGGAAGACGCGAATCGCGATCTCTCCTCTGTTGGCGACGAGAACCTTGTCGAACATGAGCGGGCCGTATTCTCTCCATGCCGTGACCGCCGCCGACCAGCTCACCGTCGCGCGAGCCGCCTCGGTCCCGCTCGTGGTCGTGCTCTACGCCTGGAGCTTCCCCGGCCACGACTACTGGGCGACTGCGGTGTTCTGCGTCGCGATGACCACCGACTGGCTGGACGGAAGGCTCGCCCGCCGGCAGGGACACGCCTCCTCGGTCGGCTCGCTCCTCGACCCGATCGCCGACAAGATCCTGGTCCTCGCGGCGCTCGTGATGCTCGTCGGGCAGGGAGTCGTGCCGGCCTGGATGGTCGCCGCGATCGTCGTGCGGGAAGTGCTCATAACCGGTCTGCGGCAGGCCGCGATCCAGCGCGGCGTCGTGCTGGCGGCGCGCGACCTCGGCAAGCTGAAGACGTGGGCTCAGGCGGTCGCCGCGGCCGTCGCCGGCTTCGCGGCCGCCGGCGCCTGGACGCACCGCGCCGCCTGGTGGACGCTGCTCGTCGCCGTCGTCCTGACCTGGCTGTCGGGCCTCGACTACGCCCGCAGCGCACCGCGGCTGTTCAGCCGGGCGCAACCCGAATAGGGCGGCCGTCAGGCCGGAATCCCGCGGGCTTCACACCACTCGTCGAAGCGGGCCCACGCACGCAGATATTCCCGGAGGGCGTAGAAGCCCTCCTCCACCTCGGCTCGGACCGCCCAGTGGCAGTGGCCACAGTAACCCTGATCGTCGACCGCCGGAGCCTCGTTGCAGCGGATGCACTCCTCCCACATGTGGTGGGAACGCCGGGGGATCAGCCTGGGTTACGGCTCGTCGTCCTGCGAACCGTTCCCCGGCAGGAACGTCTCGGCCCGGCGTGACGCCTTCCGCCGCTCGGCCTCCTCGGCCGCCAGAGCGGCGAGGATCGCCCGCCGCTCCCCTTCGTCGGGCTCCGGTGTGATCCGAGGCGACTCCACGGGGCAAAGGCTAATGTCCTGCGTGGTCCCGGCCGATGACGGGAACGTGGGTCGGCGTCTCTTCACGCTTGCGGCCGTCGTTGCGCTGGCCGCCGTTGCTGCCGGCGGCGCGCCCGGAGCTGCCCGTCGCATCCCCAACTGGGCACAGCCGCAGATCGCCACCGTGGTCGCGCACAAGCTCATGGCGAAGAGCGTGAGCACGTTCCGGCCCAATGCGGCGCTCACACGGCAGACGGCAGCGGATCTCGTGGCCGGCCTGCAGGAACAGCTCGCCCTACCGGCCGATCCTCCGACCAACTCCGGCGCCGGCTCGACGGGTACGACCGGCACGACCGGCACGACCGGTACCGGCACCACTACTACTGGCACCACGACGACGAGCGGGACGACGACGACCGCGCCGCCCGTCTCGAATCCGGACGGCTCCATGACGATGGCGCAGCTGGACCGGAGCCTCGTCCAGGCTCTCGGCCTCGGGAAGGCGGCGAAGGAGTTCGCGCAGGGAGCCCGTGCCGCGGGCCTCGCCGTCCCCGGCCGCTTCGGGTTCGAAGTCGTCGCCCGGTTGCTCGGGCTCCGCATCAACCATCCGGCGGCCCAGGACTTCCTCGAGCTGCGGCCACAGGATCCGGCCACTCGCGCCGAGGCTGCCTACTCGGCGGCACAGATCCTCGGCTTCGGCCAGCTCGACAACAGCTGGCAGATCGCCGAGGTGCAGAGCCTCGCCGACTCGTTCGCGCTCCCGCAGCTGAACGACTGGCAGAAGCAGATCCTCACGGTCGCCTTCTCGAAGATCGGGATGCCGTACGTCTGGGGCGGGGTGAGCGACGGCCCGGAGGTCGACTTCGGCGTCAGCGCGCGCGGCGGCTACGACTGCTCGGGCTTCGTCTGGCGCGTGTACAAGCTTCAGAGCTACGCGAACGAGGGAGCTCTCGCCTCCACGATCACAGGACGGACGACGTACGTGATGAGCGTCGAGGTCCCCCGCTCGAAGCGGATCTCCTTCGCGAAGCTCCAGCCCGCGGACGTGCTCTTCTTCGGCACGAAGGGCACCCATTCACGCGGATCCCAGATCTTCCACACCGCGATCTACGTCGGCAACGGCTGGTTCATCCAGTCCTCCGACGAGGGCGTCGCGCTCGCCCAGCTCGGCGGCTGGAACAAGAAGAAGTTCGCCTGGGGTCGCCGCCCGCTGCACGAAGCCGGGCTCGAGTAGCCAAAACGGGGCCGGATCCGGCGCCGGTTACCCCCTTCGAGTGACGCCGCTACCCCCATCGGGTGATTTCGGCTTCGCGAGGCCACAACCACAATCTCTGCGTCTGGCGTCCCTTGACCGAAAGTCCCCTGGAGGCACAATGCTCGAGTGGAAATTTCGCCTCGTGATTCTCCTGTCCGTCGCTGCGGCGGCTGCTGTTGCGTTCGGGAGTCTCGCCCGGCTCTGCAACTACGGCTGGTAAACATCAGCGACACCTCGTAGGGGAGGATCGGTGGCGGATGGACTGCGGCCGGGAGTCGCCGGCCGACACCTAGGTTCGGCCGGGCGGAGACGGGCTCGGTAGGGCTGAGGCCGTGACGAGTCCCGCTGCGGTTCCGACCCGGGTGCTCGCGGTGGTGGTGCCCGTGATCGTGGCGGGCGCCGGCGCCGCCGGCTTCGCCGTCTATCGCTACGCCGAGGCCCCGCGATCTGCGTCGGACGTGGCCGCGCTCCTCGGACTGCTCGCGAGCATGGCCCTCGCCGAGCGCTTCCCGGTGCCGGTCGAGGGAATGGGCGCCGGCGGCGTGACGCTCGGGTTCGTCTTCTCCATCTCCGCGATCATCCTGCTCGGCTGGCCCGCCGGCGTGATCGTGGCCACGGGAGGGCCGACGTTCACGCATCTCCTGCAGCGGCGCCCGACGCTGCGCGTCGCCTACAACGGCTCGATGTTCGCCCTCTCCGCTCTCGCAGCCGGGCTCGCGGTCGAGCACGTCCACGGGAGCTCCGCGGGAATCCTCGTCGGGCGAGTCGTCCTCTGTGGCTTCCTCTACTACTGGGTCGTCAACCTCGTGCTGATCAGCGCCGTCCTCTCGGCCGACTCCGGGCGCTCGTTCTTCACGATCGCGCGGGAGAACATCACGCAGACGACGGCGCCGTTCGCGTTCATGGCCTCGGCGGCGCTGACGCTCGTGGTCCTCTGGCAGCGCAACCCCTGGCTGTCCATCGCCCTGGTCGGCCCGCTGCTGGCGATCGCGCTCTACCAGCGCTCGACATTCAAGGCGATCCGCGCCATGCGCCTTGCGCTGACCGACCCGCTCACCGGCCTCGGCAACCACCGCAGCTTCCACGAACGTCTCCAGCGGGAGCTCGTCGCGGCCGAGGAGGCGGGCACGCCGCTCGCACTCTGCCTCGTGGACTTCGACGACCTGAAGAGCGTCAACGACCGCTTCGGCCATCCGGTCGGGGATCTCGTGCTCGGGCAGGTCGCATCGCGCCTGCGGCAGGGCGGCGAGTCGTTCCGTCTCGGCGGGGACGAGTTCGCGGTGCTGTTGCCCCGCCAGGACGAGCGGCAGGCGACCGCGGTGGCCCGTTCGATCGTCGAGCGCGTGGCGGCCCTCGACGTGGAGGGCGTCGGCCCCGTGACGGTGAGCGCCGGCGTCGCGACGTACCCAAGCCACGGCACCGGACGGGACGAGCTGATCCGACTCGCCGACAGCGCGCTCTACTGGGCGAAGAAAGACGGCAAGAACCGGGTTCGCGCGTATGCCGCCGAGTCGATCCTGCGCGCCAATCTCGGGCAGCTCGCGGAGACTCCGGACCGCGCGGCGCAGTACCGCGCCGCCGAGAGCCTCGCGAAGGCCGTCGACGACCGCGACGCCTACACCGGGAGCCACTCGAAGCGCGTCGGCGACTACTCGGCGCGGATCGCGCGCCGCCTCGGCGCCGACGAGCCCGCCGTCGAGCTGACACGGCTCGCAGGCAATCTCCACGATCTCGGGAAGCTTGCGATTCCCGAGGAGATCCTCCGCAAGCCGAGCAGGTTGAGCGAGACGGAGCGGCTCATGCTCGAGCGGCATCCGCAGATCGGCTTCCGGATGCTCGAGAGCCTCGGCGTCGAGCCAGTGGCGGAGTGGGTACTGCACCATCACGAGCGATGGGACGGCGCCGGCTATCCGAACCGGCTCGCCGGCGACAAGATCCCGCTCGGAGCGCGGATCATCTTCGTCGCCGACGCCTACGACGCGATGACCTCGGAGCGCGCCTACCGGCAGGCGGTCCCCCAGAGCGACGCCCTCGCCGAGCTCGAGCGGTGCGCCGGCACGCAGTTCGACCCGGCTGTCGTGAAGGCGCTCACCGAGGAGCTCCTGATGCGCGACGATCTCGTCGCTGTTTAGAAGCCGCCCGGCTCGCGCAGGAGACCGGCATGGCGAAGAAGCAACCGCGCGTGCCCGAAATGCGAGAGACGAAGCCGAACCGCGAGCAGCGCCGGCATCCCGAAGCGCGGCCCGAGGACGAACCGCTTGCCCGCGACGAGCGCCCTCCGACCGACGTGGACGTCCCGGACCCGCGCCTCAAGACCGGCGGTCACAAGAAGAAGACCGCCGACAACTGGAACCAATAGCCCTCGGAAACGCCTCGCGTTTCCGAGGGGGGAGAAGGAACTGCGCGGGCAGGGAACCGCGGTTCCCGGCCGTTCCGCGAGGCTTAGCCTGTGGCCCGTCACGCTGAGGTGGTCTAAGTGCTTCGAACCTCATCTGCGCCCAGGCGGCGGCGTAACGGTGCGTTACGCCGTCGCGGAGTAGCGAGCGCGCACGCGAAGCCTGCGCGCTCGCGACGGAACCAGCCCTCGAACCCACCCCAATGAGCCCTCAGCACGGAGCGGGCCGGAGACCGCGCTCTCCGGCCCGCGGAGTTCCTTCAACACCGGGCCAAGAGCGCAGCTCTTCGCCCGGCGCTACGCGATCTCTTCGATGAGCTGGATCAGCTCGTCGCGGCGATAGCCCTGCTGGCGGGCGAAGCGGATCAGCTCGCGCGCCCGCGCGATCACCGCTCCGCGCTCCGGAGTGCCGGCGACCGTCACGCCGCGGCCGCGCCGGAACTCGAGCAGCCCTTCGTCGCGCAGGAGGCGGAGCGAGCGCAGGACCGTGTTCGTGTTGACGTCGAGAACGGCCGCGAGATCGCGGGCGGGAGGAAGCCGCTCGCCCGGCTTCGCCTCGCCGTCGGCGATCGCGCGACGGATCTCGGCTGCGACCTGCTCGAAGAGCTCCGTCGGTTCCTGTCTGTCGATTTTGACTTTGAGCATCGTGCTGTTCATACTATCACTAAATGATCGCGCCGCCGAAGTCGCCTTCCCAGGACGAGCTCGAGGCTCTTCCGATTCGGGCCACATGCGCCGTGCCAGGACGCTAGCTCTCCCTCGGTCGTTCAGGTAAGCCGCCGGCTGGTTCCCGGTTAAAGCGGGATGTTGCCGTGCTTGCGGCGGGGGCGCGGCTCCACCTTCGTCAGCGACGTCTCCAGCGCATCGATCAGCACCGGCCTCGTCCGGCGGGGCTCGATCACGTCGTCGACGTAACCGCGCTCGGCGGCGCTGTACGGGTTGGCGAACTTCTCCTTGTAGTCCGCGATCAGCTCCGGGCGCTCCTCCTCCGGTCGGTCGCGGTAGATGATGTTCACCGCTCCCTCCGGCCCCATCACCGCCACCTCCGCCGTCGGCCAGGCGAAGTTGAAGTCGGCGCGGATGTGCTTCGAGCTCATGACGTCGTACGCGCCGCCGTACGCCTTGCGCGTGATCACCGTCAGCTTCGGCACCGTCGCCTCGCAGTAGGCGTAGAGCAGCTTGGCGCCGTGCCGGATGATCCCGCCCCACTCCTGCGCCGTTCCCGGCAGGAACCCCGGGACGTCGACGAAGGTCAAGAGCGGAACGTTGAACGCGTCGCACGTGCGAACGAAGCGCGCCGCCTTCGTCGACGAGTCGATGTCGAGCACGCCCGCGAGCGAGTGGGGCTGGTTGCCGACCACCCCGATCGAATGGCCGGCGAGCCGCGCGAAGCCGCAGACGATGTTCTCGGCGTACCGCTCGTGCACCT
>DASSVO010000042.1:0-17860 GCA_035706005.1 Gaiellaceae bacterium
ATCCGCTTCACGAGCCCGCACCCGAAGGACTTCCGGCGCGACGTGATCACAGCGATGGCCGAGTGCGCTGCCGTCTGCGAGCACGCGCACCTGCCTCTCCAGTCCGGATCGAGCCGCATCCTCAAGGCGATGCGGCGGACGTACTCCCGCGAGCGGTACCTGCGCCTCGTCGGAGAGCTGCGAGCCGCGATCCCGGACCTCGCCCTCACCACCGACATCATCGTCGGCTTCCCCGGCGAGACCGAGGAGGACTTCCTCGAGACGCTCGAGGTCGTCGAGGAGGTGGCCTTCGACGGCGCGTTCACGTTCGTCTACTCGCCGCGGGCGGGAACGGAGGCCGCCGCAATGCCGGACCAGGTGCCGGACGACGCGAAACGCGAGCGGATCGAGCGCCTCGTGGAGGTCGTGCAGCGGGTCGCGGCAGATCGGAACACGGGTCGCGTGGGCTTCGTCGAGGAGGTGCTCGTCGAGGGGCCGAGCCGCACGGAGCAGGAGCTCCTCCGCGGCCGGACGCGGCGCAACACCACCGTGAACTTCGGTGGCGATGCCGCTCCAGGCGAGCTCGTTCCCGTGGCAATCGCGAGCGCGACCTCGACCACCCTCGCCGGCACGCAGCTCGCCCTCGCGGTGGCGTAGCCCGTGCTCGTCATCGGGGTCTTCGGGCCGACCGCCAGCGGGAAGTCGGATGTCGCCGCAGCGGTCAGGGAGCTCATGCCGGCCGAGGTCGTCTCGGCCGATGCGATGCAGGTCTACGACGGCTTGCCGATCCTCACGAACCGGTCCGCTCATCCGGAGCGACTGGTCGGGATCTGGCCGCTCACGCACGCCGCGGCGGTCGGCGAGTATGCGCCGCTCGCACAGGCGGCGGTCGACGAGATCCTCGGCGCAGGGAAGACGCCGCTCGTCGTCGGCGGCACCGGCCTGTACTTCCGCGCCGCGCTCGCCGAGCTCGAGTTGCCTCCCGCGCCGTCCCCCGGCGCCCGGGAGCGTTGGGAACGGCTCTACGAGGAGGCCGGAGCGGCCGCCGCACACGCGCGGCTCGAGGAGCTCGATCCACCGGCCGCAGCCCGGGTACACCCGAACGACCGGCGGCGTGTCGTCCGTGCCCTCGAGCTTGCGGAGACCGGGAGCTCCCTCGTGCCACGGCGTGAGGGCCTGTTCGGCGGAGCCTGGCGACACCCGACTCTCCTGCTGGGGCTCGATGTCCCGAAGCCCGAGCTCGACCGGCGCATCGCGGAGCGGACGAGACGGATGTTCGAAGCCGGAGTCGAGCAGGAGGTTCGGCACACGCTCCTGACAGCCGAGCCGTCGACGACCGCTAGCAAGATCCTCGGTCTTCACGAGGTGGCGACGTTGCCGCGCGAGGAGGCGATCGAAGCCCTGATCGTGCGCACACGGCGCTACGCCGCGTATCAGCGGAAGTGGCTGCGGCGCCTCGAGGGGCTCGTTATCGTCGCGGCGGACCGGCCGCCGGAGGAGACCGCCGCTGAGATCGTCGCGCTGGCACGCACACGGGAACGTCTACCTAGTCCATGAGGGGCCGGTGACCGGCGTCGACCTGTCCGAGACGGATGGCGCGGTCGAGGTGCTCTCCGTCCAGGGAGACGACGTGACGATCGGCATCGTCAACCCGGACGGCTCGCGGGCCGAGATGTCCGGGAACGGGACGCGTATCGCAGCGGCCTGGCTCATGAGCCTCACCGGTTCGGGGGAAGCACGGGTGCATGTGGGGCCGCGTTCCGTGCAGGTGCGGCGGACGGAGGACGACCTCTACGAGTCGGAGATGGGACCGGTAGAGATGGGGGAGCCGGAGCTCGTCGACGGGATCGAGCTGACCGCGGTCTCCGTCGGCAACCCGCATGCGGTCGTCGTCGGGGACCCCGCCACGATCGGCGAGCTCGGCCCCCGACTCGAGGGGCATCCGCGGTTCCCGGAGCGTACGAACGTGCAGGTCGTCCGGGTCGAGCGGCCCGGCGAGCTGACGGCCCGGGTCTGGGAGCGCGGAGTGGGGGAGACGGCGGCTTCGGGAACGAGCGCGGTCGCGGTCGCGGCCGCCACGCACCCCGACGGCGAGGTCGTCGTGCATTTCCCGGGGGGTGATCTGCGCGTGCGCCTGGCCGGAGGTCGCGCCTGGCTGACGGGGCCGGCGGAGCCTCTCGACGATTTGCCGGACTCCAGTCGGAAAGCCGACACGAACGCGTAGCAGGTTCGGGGGTATCGTCGGCTCCGAGGGCGGAGGGAGAGCTACCCCGCCCTTGGGTGGGGGGTATGCGCCGGCCGCGCCACGACCCCACGAGACAGCCAGAAGCGCCGTCCTCAGGTGCCGATCTCGAACTCGCGCAGCACGTCGTTCAGGCTCGTCTTGAGATCCGTCTGCGCGCTCCGCCAGCCCACGACGAGGGCGCACGCGACCTCGTACGTCCCGGCCGGGAACTCCTTCGGCCTCGTGCCCGGCACGACGACCGCCCGCGGCGGCACGTACCCGCGGTGCTCGACCGGCTCCGGCGCCGTCACGTCGATCACCGGCACCGACCCGGTCAGCGAGACGTTCGGCGCGAGCACCGCCCGCTCGCCGATCACGACACCCTCCGTGAGGATGCAGCGCGAGCCGACGAACGCGCCGTCCTCGACGATCACCGGACGCGCCTGCACGGGCTCGAGCACGCCGCCGACGCCGACACCGCCGGCGAGATGGACGTCGGCGCCGATCTGGGCGCACGAGCCGACCGTGGCCCACGTGTCGACCATCGTGTTCGGACCGACCCACGCGCCGATGTTGACGTAGCTCGGCATGAGGATGACGCCCGGAGAGAGGAAGGATCCGTACCGGGCCGTCGCCGGGGGCACGACCCGTACGCCGCGCTCCGCGTGGTCGCGCTTGAGCGGGATCTTGTCGAGGTACTCGAACGGGCCTACCTCGATCGGCTCGACCTTGCGGACGCGGAAGTACTCGAGGATCGCCGCCTTCGCCTCCTCGTTCACGCGCCAGTCGCCGTCGACCTTCTCCGCGACGCGCACTTCGCCGCGATCGAGCGCCGCGACGATGCCCTCGACGTCCGTCACGTCGATTCCCCCAGGATGGCCGCCGCCTGCCGGCACTCGTCGAGCGTCGGCACGAGGGCGAAGCGAACGTAACCCGCCCCGCTCGGCCCGAACATCTCTCCCGGAGAGACGATGATCCCTCGCTCGAGAAGCTCGGCCGGATCCGGGCCTGCGACCCAGAGGTACATCGTCGCCTCGCTCGCGACGATCTCCCAGCCGCGGCCCTCGATCGCCGGGACGAGCGCGTCCCGCTTCGCGCGGTAGCGCCCACGCGTCTCCTCGACATGGCGCTCGTCGTCCCACGCGACGGCGGACGCCCGCTGCACGAACTCCTGCGGCGCCGTTCCCACGGTCGGACGGTACGCCTTCAGCGCCGCCACGATCTCCGGCGGCCCCGCCACGAAGCCGGAGCGGTAACCCGTCATCGAGGAGCGCTTGCTCAACGTGTGGAACGCGACGATGCGCGAGCGGTCGGCGACCTGCAGCGCAGACGGAGGCGGCTCGTCGAACCAGAGCTCCGTGTACGCCTCGTCGGAGCCGACCACGAAGTCGTGACGCTCCGCCGCGTCGGCCAGCTCTTCGTAGAACTCGCCCGGCGCCACGGCCCCCGTCGGGTTGTGCGGATAGTTGACCCAGACGAGAGCGACCTCGTCGCCGAGCTCCTCGAGATCCGGCAGGAACCCGTTCTCGCGCCGCAACGGCAGCGTCTTCACGCGTGCCCCCGCGAAGAGCGCACCGCGCTCGTACACCGGATAGGCGGGCTCGCCGAACGCAACCACGCGGCCGCCGGTCTCGAGCACCTGGGCGAAGGAGAAGATCGCCTCCTTCGAGCCGTACGTCGGCACGATCTCGCTGTCCGGATCGAGGGAGACGCCGAACCGACGTTCGAGCCAGCCGGCAGCCGCCCGACGCAGCTCGGGCAGCCCCTGGGCCAGTGGGTACGGGGCGCGCTCGGGCAGCGCGTCTACGAGCGCCCGCCGGATCATCGGATCGGTCGGCTCGTTGGGATCGCCCTTGCCGAAGTCGATCACGTCGACCCCGGCCGCCAGGAGCCTCCGTCGCTCCTCCTCGAGCTGCGTGAACGGGTAGACGGCCATCTCGGTCAGCACCGGGTTGATCACGAGAGGAACCTAGCCAGCGTCTCGTACACCGCGTGCAGATTCGCGATCGGGATCTGCTCGTCCTGCCGGTGCGCGAACACGGTCGCGCCGGGGCCGTAGTTGATCCCGTCGATGCCCTGCTCGGCGAACTGCGCGACGGGTGTCCACGCCTGCTTCGGCGCGAGCTCCGGCACGAGCCCGCGCAACCGCTCTACGAGCGGGTTGCCGAGCGCCGGCGGCGCCGACCGCGAGTTGTAAAGGACGTGCAGCTCGCCCGGGACGAGCTCGCGCAGGCGTGCCTCGGCCTCGTCGCGGGAACGGCCCGGCGCGTAGCGGAAGTTGAGCTCGGCGGAGGCCTCCGCCGGTACTACATTCGCGGCGATCCCACCCTCGACGCGCACGACGCTCACGACCTCGCGGTAGACGAGCCCGTCGAGCTCCACGTCGACCGGCTCGAGCCGCGCCAGCGGCGCGAGGCCTTCCGCCAGCGTGTGAATCGCGTTACGGCCCGTCCACGGACGTGCCGAGTGGGCGCTCTCGCCGTGGAACTCGACCCGGGCCTGGAGGTTCCCGACACAGCCGGCATGGAGGATCGCATCCGTGGGCTCCAGCACGACGGCGAGCTCGGCGCCCGCGAGCACGCCGCTCGCGAAGACGGCGGGCAGCGGGCTCTCCTCGAGGGGGACCTCTTCGCGCGTGAAGAAGACGTAGCGCGCGGAGACAGCCGCCCGCGCGAGCTCGAGCATCACCGCCACGCCGCCCTTCATGTCGCTCGTGCCGAGGCCGTGCACGACTCCGTCGGCGATCCGGCCGGGGAGGTTCTCCTGCGCGGGAACGGTGTCGAGATGGCCGGCCAGGACGACCGGAGCCGCGGCGTCTCCCCACACGATCGCCTCGCCGTCGTCGTACAGCGGCTCGCCCGGCAGAACGCTCCGCACGAGGTCCATCGCGGCGGCCTCGTGTCTGCTCTCCGAGGGAACGTCGACGAGCTCGAGCGTGCGGGTCGCGAGATCGGAAGCGGGCATGGCAGGAGTCATAATGACCGGCGGATGGCGGTGAGACAGCCCGATCGCTCCTGGGCGGCCGAGCCCGAGCGTGGGCTCCTGCTCGCCGTGCTCGCCCCCGGCGCCGACGGCGCCGACGAGCTCGCGGAGCTCGAAGATCTCGCGCGGACGGCCCAGGTCGAGCCCGTGGCGCAGGTCGTGCAGCATCGGCGGCTGCCCGATGCCCGTACCTATGTCGGCAAGGGGAAGCTCGAAGAGCTGAAGCAGGCGTACGGCGAGGCCGGGGCGGAGGTGCTCGTCGTCGACGACGAGCTCAGCCCTCCGCAGCAGCGAGCCCTCGAGAACGCGCTCCAGGCGCGGGTCGTCGACCGGACGCAGCTGATCCTGGACATCTTCGCCCAGCACGCCGTGAGCGCCGAGGGAAAGCTCCAGGTCGAGCTCGCACAGCTCGAGTACAACCTCCCGCGCATGCGCGGCATGTGGCAGCACCTCGAACGGCTCGGCGGCGGCACCGGCGGCCTCGGTGCCGGGGTCGGCACTCGCGGCCCGGGCGAGTCGCAGCTTGAGACGGACCGGCGACTCGCGCGACGCCGCATCACGCTCCTCCGTGAGCGCCTGCGGAAACTCAGCCGCCAGCGCGACGTCCGGCGCAAGGAGCGGCGCCGGACGGAGACGCCCACGGTGGCGCTCGCGGGTTACACGAATGCGGGCAAGTCGACGCTGCTCAACGCGCTCACCGACGCCGGCGTCTCCGTCCGCGACCGGCTGTTCGAGACGCTCGACCCGACCACCCGCGGCTTCGAGCACGAGGGGCGGCGCTACCTCGTCACCGACACGGTCGGCTTCGTCCGCCGCCTCCCGCACCAGCTCGTCGAAGGCTTCGCTGCGACGCTCGAGGAGACCCTCGTGGCGGACATCGTCCTCCACGTCGTCGACGGCTCGGCGCCCGAGCAGCGGCTCGTCGAGCAGGTCGCCGCCGTCGACGCGGTCCTGCGGGAGATCGGCGCGACCGAGCTCCCCGTCGAGCTCGTCGTGAACAAGATCGACGCGGTGGACGCGCTCGGCCGGAGACGGCTGGCGAACCGCTACCCGGACGCGCTGCAGATCTCGGCGCTCACGGGCGAAGGGCTCGACGAATTGCGCGCGCGCATCGCCGAGCGCTTCGGCGAGCGGTTCGAGCGGGTGCGACTCCTGCTGCCGTACGACGAGGGGGGACGCCTGAACGAGCTCTACGCGCTCGGCGCGCCGATCGACGAGCGGGAGGACACGCCGGAGGGCGTCTTCGTCGTGGCGCGCCTCCCACGGCGCGAGCTGCGCCGGTTCGCGCCCTATCTCGTCGCGGAGGCAACGCCTGAACGCCGCCGGAAGGCCCGGTGAGCGAGCTCCCTCTCAAACGGCTCCGGGCGGAGGCGGTCCTCCCGGCGCGTGCCTATCCGGGCGATGCAGGCCTCGATCTCGCGGCCTGCGAGCGGATCGAGCTGGCTCCGGGCGCGCGGGCAGTGGTCGGCACGGGCCTCGCGGTGGCCATCCCCGACGGCCACGCCGGCTTCGTCCAGCCGCGCTCGGGGCTCGCAGCGCGCCACGGGATCGCCGTCCTCAACTCGCCCGGCCTCGTCGACGCGGGCTACCGGGGCGAGCTCAAGGTCGTCCTCCTCAACACCGACCGGGAGGAGACGTTCGTCGTCGAGCCGGGGATGCGCATCGCCCAGCTCGTCGTCGTCCCGGTGACCTCGGCCGAGCCAGGCGAGGTAGCCGAGCTCCCGGCGAGCGAGCGCGGCGACAAGGGCTTCGGCAGCTCTGCCCACTGATGCCGCTCGAGCCGCGCATCCGCGTCTCCGCCGTCCTCCGCTGGGAGGGACGTGTCCTGCTCTGCCGCCACGAGAAGTCCGGGCGCGGGGAGTACTGGCTGCTGCCGGGTGGAGGCGTCAACAGCGGCGAGAGCCTCGTCGACGCGCTGCGCCGCGAGCTCGAGGAGGAGGTGGGGATCGGCGACGACCTCACTTTCGAGGGCCCGGTGGCGGTGGTGGACTCGATCGCGCCGAAGCGTGCGTTCGTGGGCAAGCACGTCGTCCACATCATCTTCGCGGCCGATCTCTCCGGCCGTTCCCTCGAACGGGTCACGTCGACCGACGCCGCCGTGCAGGGCCACCGCCTCTTCGATCCCCGTGAGCTCGACGGCGTCGTGCTCCACCCGCCGCTCCAGCGCTTTCTTGGACGCTGGCAGCCGGGCGATCCGGCGGTGTACCTCGGTGCGCTCTGGGCACCGTGAGCGTGATGCCCCCGCTCAGACGCGTCTCCATCCAGGGGTATCGCGCGGCCCGCGAGCTCGAGTTCGCGCCCGGCTCCGTTTGCGCGCTCGTCGGCGAGGCGTCGAGCGGTAAGTCCACGGTGCTGACCGCGATCTGGACGCTGCTCGAGGCGGCTGCCCCGCCGCCGACCATCGACGACGTCGCCCGAGACGGAGCGGGAGGACGCATCCATCTCGAGGCGGACGTCGCCAAGGGGACGATCTTCCTCGACGCCAAGCCGCCGGACACGCTCAACCTCAACCGGGCCGGTGCGCCGCCCGTGCTCTTCCTGCCGGCGAACCTTCGCTCGCGGACGCTCGTCGCGCCGGCCACCGGACGAGGAGCAGCCGAGGTCGCGGAGCTTCTCCCGCCGCCTTCGGCCGACCACCACTGGGCGGCAGCGGACGGAGGCCTCGCCCTGGTCGCCGGGATGGAGCGACTCGTCGCGTCGCACCTGCGCCACTTCGTGTTGCTGATCGAGGAGCCCGAGCTGTACCTGAGCCCGCACGCGCAGCGCCACCTGTACGGCCTCCTGCGGGAGCTCGCCCAGGCCGGCAACCAGATCCTCTACTCGACGCACGCGCCCGTCTTCCTCAGCGTGGACAAGCTCGAGGAGCTCGCGCTCGTCCGCCATACGCCGACCGGCGGGACGTCGCTCTTCCAACCCGATCCGCTCGCGGAGGCAGAGTCCTTCCGCGCACTCTCGGAGTTCGACAGCGATCGTGCGGAGCTCTTCCTCGCCCGCTGTGCGCTCCTGGTCGAGGGGCGGACCGAGAAGCTCACCTTCCCGCTCGTCTTCGATGCTCTCGGCGTCGACGCGGACAAGGACGGGATCCTCGTGCTCGAGTGTGGCGGCAAGGGGAACATGCCGCTCTTCGCGCGCATCTGCAACGCGTGCAGCGTCCCGTACGTGGTCGTTCACGACCGCGACGCGCCGCGCGGCGTTCAGCCGGTCGAGTCGGAGCGGGTCGTCAACCGGCAGATCCGGGAGGTGGCCGGCAGCCGCCGCACGGTCGTGCTCACGCCGGACTTCGAGACGGTGTCCGGGATGCGGACGAGCACGCGGGGCCGCAAGCCGCAGAAGGCGTGGCGGCGCTATCGAGGCAACGGGGAGGTACCGGAGCCGCTCCGCGCCGCCGTCCAGAAGGTGCTGAAGGTCGCGGAGGCCGGCTCGGAGGCTAGTACCGGCCGCCGCGGGCGCGCGCGCGGCTAGCCGACACGCCGTGCGCCCGGCGCTCGAGCTCGTCCGGTAACGGCTCGAGCCGTGGCGCTTTGCCGACGCCCAGGCGGTGGGCGAGCGCCTGTCCGAGCAGCCAGTCCGCCAGCCAGGGGTTACGGGGCAGGAGCGGCCCGTGCAGGTACGTGCCGAGCACGCGGCCGGCACGGCAGCCTTCGAAGCCGCTCTCTCCGTCGTTGCCGAACCCGGCGAGCACCCGCCCCAGCGGCTCCGCGTCCGCGTCGAGCCGCGTGCGGCCGGCATGGTTCTCGAACCCCGCGAGCGTGTGCCTCTCCCCGGGCTCGAGCTCGCACTCGATGAGGACGTCGCCGATCATGCGACGATCGCCTGCGACGGTCTCGAGCGGGAGCAGGCCGATCCCCGGCATGTCCTCGCCGTGGAAGCCGCGATAACCGCGGCCGAGGAGCTGGTAGCCACCGCAGACCGCGAGCATGGCCGCGCCCCGGCCGACCGCCTCGTGCAGCGGCTCGGCCTTGCGCACGAGATCCCCGGCGACGAGGAGCTGCTCGCGATCCTGTCCGCCGCCGACGTAGTAGAGATCGTGCTCGCCGGGAACGACGGCGTCTCCCATCCCCAACGCCGTCACCTCGAGCTCGTGACCGCGCCAGGCCGCCCGCCGCGTGAGGACGGCGATGTTGCCGCGGTCGGCGTAGATGTTGAGGTAGTCCGGATAGAGGTGGCCGACCCGGATCACCGTCATCTCGAGCGCTCCCAGTACGGCTTCGCGAGCCCGCGCGAGGCAAGAACCCGCTGCAGGCCGAGCATCGCGGTGTAGGTGGGGAGGACGACGAGCTCGCCGCCGTCCGGCGTCAGCTCGAGGCCGCGGTCGAAGCCGCTCGCGAGGTCGGGCTCGACCTCGATCGCCTCCTCGTCGAGCCCGCCGTAGCGGAAGCGGAGCGCGAGCTCGGCCGCCCGGCCGCCGCTCGCGACGAGGTGTTCGAGACTCGGCAAGAGCGGCTCGAAGTCGACGTCCCAGATCCAGGAGACGTCCCGGCCGTCCGCGATCTCGTCGTTGAGGGCGACGACGAGGACGTGCGGTGCGCCTCCGTCGACGAGCGTCCGGACAGCCTCGTTCGCGCCCGCCGGGTTCTTGATCAGGAGCAGCAGGATGCGCTTGTCGCCGACGGCGACGCGCTCGAAGCGGCCGAAGGCGGCGGAGAACCGCTCGAGCCCCGCGGCGATCTCATCCAGTCCCGCGCCGAGCGCGCGGGCGAGCGCAGCTGCGGCGACAGCGTTGTAGACGTTGTACAGACCAGGCAGTGCGAGCTCGACCCTGCGCGACCCTTCGGGCGTGTCCAGCAGGAACGACGCGCGCTCGAGCCCGTGCAGCGCGACCTCGCGGGCCGCGACCTCGAGCGGCGGCCGGGCATGGTCACCGCGCGGGCATCGGTAGTCGCCGAGATGGCCCACGTACGCGGCTGCATAGGTGTAGGGCGTGCCGCAGCGGACGCAGTACTTGGAGTCGGCGGCATGCTGCAACGAGGGCCGCGCGACGCGGGGATCGTCGAGTCCGAACGCGACGCTGCCGCCATGCGGCTCGCTCACCGCGGTGAGCTGCGGGTCGTCGGCGTTGTAGACGAGCCGTGTGTCCTCCGAGAGCTCTGCCACGGCCTTTCGCCAGCGCCCGGCCACGAGCTCGAGCTCGCCGTAGCGGTCGAGCTGGTCGCGGAAGAGGTTGCCGAGACATACCGCTCGCGGCCGGAGGCGGCGGACGAGCTCGGGAAGTGCGCCCTCGTCCACCTCGAAGAGCCCGAACTCCGCGTCTCCCGTGGCGAGCAGCGCCGACGCGATGCCCGAGACGAGGTTCGCCCCCGCCGCATTGTGGGCGAGCCGGTGGCCGGGCCTCAGGATCTCGGCCGTCATCGCGGTCGTCGTCGTCTTGCCGTTCGTCGCGGAGACGACCGCCGTCCCGGCGGCGAGGCGTGCGGCGAGGCGGTCGATCGCACCACGGTCGAGCTCGGCGAGAAGCTTGCCGGGGATCGTCGTGCCACCACCGGCACCGAGGCGCCGCGAGAGGGCGGCCACGCCGCGCGCGGCGGCGATCTCGAGCGCGAGTGGGGGACGGGCGCGCATCGGGCGAGCGTACGTCACGGCGCCATGGAGACACGCCTGCACGGGACTACTTGCGGATTCCCCAACCTGCTCTACACTTATTGACATGGCCGAGAAGCCCCGCTACCGGGCGCTCGCCTCGATCGATCCGCGAGAGCTCGCACAGTTCCAGGCCGGTATCCGCAAGCGCTACACCGACGAGCAGATCGTCGGGGAGATCGTCGCCTGCGCAGAGCGTCTCGGCCGGTCGCCGACGATGCGGGAGTTCGCGGCCGACGGGGAGACGGCCGTTCACCCCCAGACGGTGATCGAGCACTTCGGTTCCTGGAACGCGGCCAAGCGCGCCGCAGGGCTGGTCCCGCGGCGTTTCGCGACCCGCGAGGAGCTGCTCGGTCTCCTCCGCACGCTCGGCGAGGAGCTCGGACGGCCGCCCACCGCGCGGGACATCGACGAGCACAAGGGCCGGCTGCCCTCGAAATCGCTCTACTGGCACACATTCGGCTCGCTCACGAACGCGTTGCGCGAGGCGGGATTCGACGTGCCGGTGGGGGAGGAGAGGCTCGAGCGGGCGATCGACCAGGGAGTCACGCTCGCCGAGCAGCTCGGGCGGTTGCCGAAGTTCGCAGACTGGGCGGAGGCGCGGCGCCGGGACGAGACGCTGCTGACGGAGTGGCAGGTCTACCGCATGTTCGACGCGCGGCGCGGCGCCTGGTCGACCTTCCAGTTCCTCGTCCGGCAACGGCTCTCCGAGCAGGGCCGGGATGTCGCGAGCGACGGGACGCTGCAGCGCTGACTACGCCGCGGTGGCCGCGATCGCGGCGAGCTGCTTGAGGCAGTAGGCGCTCTGACCCGGGGCCCGGACGGCCGGCAGCGCCCTCTCCTCGACATAGCTGCGATCGGGGCGGAAGCGGGCGCTCTGCGCGACGCGGCCGGCCCGGAGCGCGAGAAACGTCCCGTCCCGGACTTCACTCATTCGGAGCCGCACTCCGGTGTACTCGGACGCGATCTCGAGCGCCGTGCAAGTGGAGGCGAAGAAGACCTCCTCGCGGCCGCGGCCGAGCCACAGAGGCCGGCCGACGCCGCGCGCGGCGAAGACGGTTTCGGCCTCGCGCTGGTCGAGCCAGGCCGTCGCCATCGTGCCGGCGAGCGCCTCGAACGAGCGCGGGTCGTTGCGGGAGTGCGCCGCGAGCGCGAAGATCGCCTCGGAGTCGACCGTCATCCTGGGCTCGGCGCGCGCACAGGAGTGGGGGGCGAGCAGCTCGTCGTCGTTGACGATGATCCCGTTGTGGATCCCCACGACCGGCCCGTGCCGCACCGGGTGGTTGTTGGCCGGGACGGACGGATGGCCCTTCGTGTAGTCCCGCACGTGGACGAGAAGCTCGGTGGCGTGCGCTGGCACCGCGATCCGCTCGAGCAGGCGGCTGGCGGGCGTCCGCTGCTTCGTGACGACCGGATAGAAGTCGGAGCGGCCGCGATACGCGTATCCGACCGCGTCGGCGCCGCGGTCGGCGATTCCGGCCAGGAGTGCCTGCGCCGCGAGCGTCCGGTCGACGCCGCTGCGTGACGAGAGGCTATATCCGGCGATTCCGCACATTCGTCCTGGCTAAGCCCTTAAGCCTTTCTCCATATCGGTACGCCTTCCCTGCCACCGTAGGCCAAACGCGTTAGGGCTTTCTAAAGCCGATTCCGTCCGCAGCCGATACAAGCCGCGATGGAGCATTCTTTTGCGGCCGAGGGCCCGGCCCCCGAACAAGCGCCGGCTGAGGACCCGCTCAAGCTCTACGTGCGCCAGATCGGCGGCGGAGCGTTGCTCACGCGCGAGGAGGAGCGCGAGCTCGCGCGGCGGAAGGACGAGGGCGACGAGGCGGCCAAGCGGCGGCTGATCGAGTCGAACCTGCGCCTCGTGATGGCGATCACGCGCAACTACACGAGGGCCAACGTCCCGCTGCTCGATCTGATTCAGGAGGGAAACCTCGGTCTCATCCGCGCCGTGGAGAAGTTTGACTACCGCCTCGGATACAAGCTGTCGACGTACGCGACCTGGTGGATCCGCCAGGCGATCACACGGGCGCTCGCCGACCAGGGAAGGACGATCCGGCTGCCCGTGCACGTCGCCGATCAGGTGCGGCGGCTGCTCCGCGCCCGCCGGCAGCTGGCGCAGAAGCTCAATCGCGAGCCATCGCTCGCCGAGCTCGCGCGCGAGACGCAGCAGTCCGAGGAGCGTGTCCGCGAGCTCCTCGAGCTCGTCGAGACTCCCGTCAGCCTCGAGACGCCGGTGGGGGACGGCGAGAGCATGTACGGCGACCTGATCGAGGACGTCCACTCGCTCGCGCCGCACGAGCAGTCGGCCGAGCAGGCGCGCGCGAGAGAGCTCGCAGGAGCCCTCGAGCAGCTGAACCCCCGCATGCACCGTGTGCTCTCGCTCCGTTTCGGGCTCGACGGCGAGCCGCCGCAAACGCTCGAGGAGGTGGGCACGCAGCTCGGCATCACGCGGGAACGCGTCCGCCAGCTCGAAACAAGAGCGCTACGCGAGCTACGCCTCGCCGCGCCCGGGCTCGAGCACTACCTCCGCGCCGAATAGCTCGGTCGGTCGCGCCGCTAGGGCGCCGCAACCATCTGCATCTCGCGGAGGTTGGCGAGACGGCGGAGTGAGTCGAGCTCGATTTGGCGGACGCGCTCGCGGGTGAGCCCGAGGCGCTTGCCGATCTCCTCGAGCGTCTTCGGCTCCTCGTCCACGAGGCCGTAGCGGAGGACGAGCACCTGCCGCTCACGGTCCGAGAGCGCCTGGAGCGCGACCGCGAGCGCCTGGCTGCGGAGCGCGCCTTCGACCCGTTCTTCCGGCAACGGCTCGTCGCCCGCGACGAAGTCCCCGAAGACCGCGTCCTCCTGGTCGCCGACAGGCTGGTCGAGGCTCGCCGAGGCCCGCGCAGCGGCCTTCACCTCGCGTGCCTGCTCGATCGGCAGCGAGGCCTCGGTGGCGATCTCGTCGAGGGTCGGCTCCCGGCCGAGCTCCATCCAGAGCGTCCGCTCCGCGCGGTTCATCTTCTGCATCCGCTCCACGATGTGGACGGGCATCCGGATCGTCCGCGCCTTGTCGGCGAGCGCCCGCGCGACCGCCTGCCGGATCCACCAGGTCGCGTAGGTCGAGAACTTGTAGCCGCGGCGCCAGTCGAACTTCTCGACGGCGCGGATGAGGCCGAGCGTGCCCTGCTGGATCAGGTCGAGGAAGGGGAGGCCCTGGTTGCGGTAGTTCTTGGCGATCGAGACGACGAGGCGGAGGTTGGACTGGATCATCCGCTGCTTCGCGCTCCCGTCGCCGCGCTCGATGCGCTTCGCGAGCTCGACCTCCTGGGCGGCCGTGAGGAGCTGGTGGCGGCCGGCCTCGCGCAGGAAAAGCTGGAGGGCGTCGGTTGTCGTCTCGAGCGGCTGTGGCGCCGGGGGCGGCGCCTTCTCCGGCTCGGGTTCGGGCTCGCGCTCGCGTTCCGGCTCGGTGAGCAGCTCGATTCCGCGCCGGTCGAGCTCCTGGTAGACGGCCTCCGTCTCGAGCGGGTCGAGCTCGAGCGGCTCCAGCACTTCGATCAGCTCTGCCTGACGCAGCTGCCCGCTCGACTCGGCGTTCTCGAACAGCGTGACGAGCTCTTCGCTCGCGAGGATCGACTCGATCTCGACCGTGCTCAATGGCTCCCCCTCAATCGGCGCTCCCTGGACGTCGTTCCCGCCTGAGGAACCTACCCAAACACGACGGCACACCACGAATCAAGTCCCGTGCACGATAAGTGTTGTTATGTCAAGTAGCAGGAGAACACCTCGGCCGAGCTGCCTCTCGCCCACTTATCCACAGGATGCACAGAGGGCTGTGGAAATGTTGATTATTCAACGTCCGCAAAATGCGACTTTTTCCGGTCGCGGCACCCTTGCGGCCTGTCCCGAGAGGCCATAGATTCCCTCATGCGCCGAGCGCGGCGCGGGAGTAGGACGAAGCAGCACCGGGAGGTCGTACGGGGCGGCTCGCAAGAGCCGAAACGGAAAGTCGACCGGGGTTGTGGACGAAACCGCGACCGGCTCGGCGAATTTTTTTGGTCCTCCCCGCTCCGGCGCGTTCGCTCGACTACGATCGCCGCGATGCCGTTTCCTCCCCGTCCTCCGCGCCCGCCGAGCATCGACCAGGGCGTCATCGCCGTCGTGTGGGCGGTCGCCCTCAGCACCTACATCTACTTCGGCCTCATCGCCGTGGGATCCAGCGCCGCGACGGCGATCGTGCTCGCGCTCGTCTCGTTCGCGGCAATCTGGCTCTTCGTGCGCCTCCGCGGCGAGGACACGCCCGTGCGGCGCCGGTCGCACCGCCGGCGCTCGTAGTCGCCCGCTTACGCAGCCCGGCGGCCGGGCCGATGCGCTGCGAGCGCGAAGACGAGCTTGCGCGCGAGCTCGCTGCCGAGCTCCAGGTCGAGCCGTTCCCGTGCCGGGACGGCCCGCGGGTCGAGGCTCTCCAGGTGGGCGGCGAGTAGCCGCGTCCCCCGGTGTGGCATGGCCTGCGGGGAGAGGTTCATCTCGGTCCTGTATATCGGGGGACCTACCCCTTTAGCGTGATCCCTCCCGACAGGGATCCGCGGCCGCTTCACTCGTTCGGGAGGCGGCCGCGAATCTACGTCCGTCAGCGGGTCGGCATCCTGCCGCGTGTCCGAGTCGTCTCTTCCGTAGGCGTCTCGGGCGGTGCGGCGGGTTCGCGGCGCCGTCCCGTCCAGCGACGCTCCGCCGCCACGGGCTCGTCGGCCGCGGGGTGAGCCGCGGTGCCTGCCGGGCCGGCGTAGGCCGGTGCTATCTCCTCGGTCGGGGCGGGAACGCCGTCGAGCGAGAGGCCGAGCACGAGACCGAAGCCGAAGGCGAGCACGCCGTGCCAGAGGCCGATCGAATGGACGGCGCCGAGAATCCCGATCGAGTTGCTCCACGAGTCGAGCCGCCCCTCCTGCCATCCGTGGCCCGGCTGGCTCGCGATGAGGATCCAGCCGACACAGACGAGTACAGGGAGGAAGGCGAGGACAAACGTCCCCGGCGACAGTCTCAGCCTGAGCCCTTTCGACCAGGTCCCTACGTGGTTCGCCAGCGCGATCAGGAGCCCGGCGGCGCCGACGATCGCCATCGCGATCCAGAAGCGTCCGGTGGTCTGGGTTCCGACCTGGGTCGCCCCCCAGAGACCGAGTCCCGCCAACGCGGCAGCGAAAGCGAGCGTCAGACCCCGGGACGCGTCGTACATGCCGTAGCTGCGCATTCCTTTCACCTCTCTCCGTTGCCCGATGCGAGTGGAACGATCGAGCCTCGTTTCGAGATGCGTACGTACCCCCGATTACCCGAGCGCAAGCCTCCGCGCGTCGAACGAGGCGGACCAGAGCTCTGCCTGGAACTCCTCGAGCGTCGCCAGCGCGTCGCCGGGGAACACGTGTTCCACCACCCCGATCTGGCGGTCGTTGTGGAATGGGACGTCGACGTGCGGGTGCGAGACGAGGTTGAGCGAGAGGCGGCGGCAGCTCGGGCAGCGAACCGCCACCCCGACCGTGCCGTCCGTCGCCGTGAGGAGCGTGAACGCGGACGGGAACACGGGCCGCGGCCGCTCCTCCGGGTAGCAGAAGAAGGTCCACGGCCAGTCTCCCTGCTCGATCCGGACCGCCGCGAGCTCGCCTAGCTCGTTGCCGGCGGGCTCGAGCCGCGCGGTCATGAGGTTGAGGAACTCGTGTGCGCCGAGACCGAGCGGCGCCCAGTCGAGGTCGTCGTGCGTGAGCAGGCCGTCGTGCTCCTCGCCGCAGTCGCACTCGAAGCGGACGCGGTAGACGGCAGGATGCGCCGCGCCGGGCAGTTGCTCGATGCTACGGAACGCCGAGAGCAGCACGTGCGTCTCGCCTCGTACGGGGCACGCGAAGGCGTAACGGCCCGTCAGCGGGTCGTACATGGGGACGTTGTAGAGCCGACGCCGGACGGCGGGCGCGAGGTTCTAGTACGTGATGAGCGAGTACAGGTCGTACTCCGTGAGGCGCTCGCGGCCCCCGAGGAACGACAGCTCGATCACGAAGTTCACGCCGACGACGATGCCGCCGAGGTGCTCGACGAGGCCCGCGATCGCCTCCACGGTGCCGCCCGTCGCGAGGACGTCGTCGTGGATGACGACCCGTGTCCCGCCCGCGATGCAGTCGGCTGCGACCTCGAGCGTGTTCTTGCCGTATTCCAGCGCGTAGGTGGCAGAGACCGTCTCGGGCGGGAGCTTGCCCGGCCGCCGAGCCGCGACGAAGCCGCAGCCGGCCTCCACCGCGATCGCAGGGCCGAGCCAGAAGCCACGAGCCTCGGCGCCGAGCACGAGATCCGCCCGGCGCTCGCGCGTCCAGCCGGCCAGGTCGCCGACTGCCTGCCGCAGCGCCTCGGGGTCGAGGAGCAAGGGCGAGATGTCCTTGAAGCCGACCCCCGGCTCGGGAAAGTCCGGGACCTCGCGGACTCGCGTCGTGAGATCGATCCCCGCCACGAGCGCGAGGCTACTCGATCAGGCGGCGGACGTTGCGGCGGAGCAGAAGGTCGGCGAGCTCCTGGGCGCTCTGTGCGAGCCGCTGCAGGTCGCCGAGAGCCGCCTGCCGCCGCTCCGCGTTCCGCGAGCGCAGGGCCGGGGCGATCACCGCTTCGAGCAGGCCGCTCTCGCGGTCGGCGGCCGTGCGAAAAGCACGCAGATTGCGCGCGTCGATCCCGAAGCGTGCGAGCGCCTCGCAGGCGGCGGCGATGTCCGCCTCGCTCTCGGCGTAGAGACGCTGCCCGTCCTCGATGCGGGACTCGAGCAGCCCGAACGCCTCGAGCTCGCGCGCGCGGTCGGGCTCGATGCCGGCCCGCTCGCAGAGCTCCTCGAGATCGAGCTCCTCCTCCCCCGCGTCGACCACGCTCCGCCGCCGGCGCCGTTGCTTGCCCGCGCCGGCCTCGAGCTCCTGCCTGATCACGCGCAGGGGCAGGAACTCGTCGCGCTGCAGGCGGAGGATCGTCTCCAGGCGCTCGACGTCGTCCTCGGAGAAGAGCCGGTAGCCGCCCTGCGTCCGCCGGGGGTTGAGCAGCCCCTGGTCCTCGAGGTAGCGGATCTTCGAGATCGAGACGTCCGGGAACTCGTCCTTGAGC
>DASSVO010000043.1:0-9345 GCA_035706005.1 Gaiellaceae bacterium
ACTCCTGCAGAAAGCGGACTCCGGGGGTTCCGGGACGGACGTCGTCGCGGCGCTCGGGGCGCGGCGCCGGCTCCCTCCGCGGCTCCTCCTCGGCGGTCGGGCGCGGCCTGGGCGCGGGCCGCAGCGGCGGAGTGCCTGCCGCCTGCGCGCGGCGCTGCCGGCGCTGCTGGCGCGTCGACCTCGCCATCAGCGCGTCTCCCGGTGCAGCGTGTGGCTGCCGCACCAGCGGCAGTACTTGCGGAACTCGACGCGGTCGGGCGAGTTTCGCTTCGACTTCTGCGTCTGATAGTTCCGCCGCCTGCACTCAGTACAGGCGAGTGTGATTGCGACTCTGACTCCGGTTGCCATTCCTGTATCTCGCTCCGAGGGACGCGCTCCAGTAGCGCCGGGTGGGCTCGAACCACCGACCTCTGCATTATGAGTGCAGCGCTCTGACCAGCTGAGCTACGGCGCCTAGCGCCGCCGCATAGTAGCGGAGACGATGGCGGCCGCTCCCGCGGCTGCGGCGACGACGGCGGCGGCTCTGACGGCCCTCCGCGCGAGCGTCGGCTTCGGGCGCACCTCGTAGTAGAGACGCTCCGGCTGCGGTCCCGCGGGACCGGAGGCGCCGTGCTCGCGCGCGAGCTTCAGCACCTGCGCCACGTGGAGTGCGCGACGTCCGGTGTCCCCCTCCTCGATCTGTGTCTTGCACGAGAAACCGTCCGCGACGACGAGCGTCTCCTCGCCGAGCTCCCGCACCTTCGGCAGGAGGCCCTGCTCGCCGCACTGCATCGAGATGTCGTGATGCCCTGCCTCGAAGCCCCACGAGCCGGCGAGGCCGCAGCAGCCGGCCTCGAGCGTCTCGACCTCGACGCCCATCTTCTTCAGCAGCTCGACCTCGGGGTCGATGTCGCCGGTCGCCTTGTGGTGGCAGTGGCCCCAGACGAACGCCTTGCGCTCGAGCGGCGGCGGCTCGACGTCGAACTCCTCGAAGAACTCCGCGAAGTGGTAGGTGCACTGGGCGAGCCGCTTCGCATCGTCGTCGTGCGGCAGCAGCTTGGCGAGCTCGTCCTTGAACACCGCCACGCAGCTCGGCTCGAGGCCGACGATCGGGATCCCTTCGCGGTACCACTCGCGTAGCTGGTCGAGGCTGCGCCGGAGATAGCGCTCGGCGACGTCGAGGAAGCCGTAGTCGTACAGCGGCCGCCCGCAGCAGACGTGGCCCTCGGGCACCACGACGTGCCACCCCGCCGCCTCGAGCGCCTCGACCGCGGCGACGCCGACGTCCGTGTGCATGTGGTTGTTGAACGTGTCGGGGAAGAGGACGACCTTGCGCCCGTTCGGGTTGGTCGTCCCGCCGCGCTGCGCGAACCACTGCTGCAGCGTGAGCGGCGCGAACGTCGGCACGGCTCGCTTCTGCGTCATCCCGGCGGCGAGCTTGAACGCCTGCGCGAACGGAGGCGCGTGGGTGACGAAGTTGACGAGCCCGGGAGCGCGGGACGCGACCCGCGCGACCTGGTCGATGAGCCCGAACGCGTACGCGTGCCGCGGACGCAGCCGGTGCTTCCAGCGCTGGTGGAGGAACTCCGCCTTGTAGGTCGGCATGTCGACGTTGACCGGGCAGTCGTTCGTGCAGCCCTTGCACGCGAGGCAGAGGTCGAGCGCCTCCATCACCTCGTCCGACTGCCACCCGTCGGTGATGACCTCGCCCTCGAGCATCTCGAAGAGGAGGCGCGTGCGGCCGCGGGTCGAGTGCATCTCCTCGCGGGTCGCCATGAACGAGGGGCACATCACGTCGACCCCGCCCGGAGTGCGGCACTTGCCGATGCCGACGCAGCGGACGCTCGCATGCGCGAAGTCGCCCTTGTCCTCCGGATACGCGAACTTGACCTTCGGCCGCCACGGCTCGTAGTCGGCGCCGAGCCGCATGTTCTCGTCGACGCGGTACGGCCGCACGACCTTGCCCGGGTTCATCTTCCAGTCGGGATCCCAGATGGACTTGAACTCCTCGAAGGCCAGGATCAGGTCGTCACCGAACATCTTCGGCAGGAGCTCGGCCTTCGACTGGCCGTCGCCGTGCTCCCCGGAGATCGAGCCGCCGAGCTCGACCACGAGATCGCTCGCGTCCTCGAGCCAGCGGCGGAACTTCTGGATCCCCGGCTTGGTGACGAGGTCGAAGTTCCAGCGGGCGTGGACGCAGCCCTGGCCGTAGTGGCCGTAGAGCGCGCTCTCGTACTCGTACTTGTCCGCGAGCTTCTGGAGGCGGCGGAGGTACTCGCCGAGGCGCTCGGGCGGGACCGCCGAGTCCTCCCAGCCTTCGTACGTGTCCTCCTTGCCGGGGATGAAGGCGGTCGCGCCGAGCCCTGCCTCGCGCACCTCCCAGATGTGCTGCTCGCTCTCGGGATCGTCGTACAGCTTCATCCCGGAGGGCTCCTGCCCATTCTTCTCGAGGTCGCGCATGAGCGCCCGCGCCTTCGCGTCCGACTCGTCCTTCGTGTCCCCGCCGAACTCGACGAACAGCCAGCCGCCGCCGTCGGGAAGCATCGAACGCTCGTGCTTGTGGATGCCGAGCAGCGTCATGTCCTCGATCAGGGTGTCGTCCATCCCCTCGATCGAGATCGGCCGGTGCTCGCGCGCGATCGTGACGTGATCGGCGGTGCGGAACTTGTCGGGGTAGCCGACGACGAGGAGCGAGACGCACTTCGGCTTCGGGATGAGCTCGAGGGTGGCCTCTAGCACGGTCACGCACGTCGACTCGGTGCCGACGAGAGAGCGCGCTACCTCGAACCCCTTCTCGGGGAGCAGCTCGTCGAGGTTGTAGCCCGAGACGCGTCGCGGGATCTGCGGATAGCGCGCGCGGATCTCGTCGGCGTTCGCGGCCGCGAGGTCGCGCAAGCGCTCGGCGAGCGCCTCGGGAACCCCTGCGCCGCCGCGACCGATGCGCAGGCGCTCGCCACGGTACGTGAGCACCTCGAGCTCGACGAGGTTGTCCGCGATCCGCGGCCCCGGGCCGTGGAACTCCGCCTGCACCGAATGCCGGCCGCACGAGTTGTTGCCGAGCATCCCGCCGAGCGTGCAGTAGGCGTGGGTGGACGGATCCGGACCGAAGGTCAGGCCGTGCTTCTCGCCCGCCGTCCCGCGCAGGTGGTCGAGGATGCAGCCAGGCTGCACGCGGGCGAGGCGGCGATCGGGGTCGATCTCGAGGATGTGGTGGAGGTACTTCGAGAAATCGATCAGCACCGCGGTGTTGCAGCCCTGGCCGGCGAGGCTCGTGCCGCCGCCGCGGAGGACGATCGGCGCGCCGTGCTCGCGGCAGACGCGGTGGATCTCGACGAGCTCGTCCACGTGGCGCGGCACGACGACGCCGATGGGCGGCATCCGGTAGTTCGACGCGTCGGTCGCGTAGAGGGCGCGGCTCGCCGTGTCGAAGCGGACCTCGCCTTCGATCGCGGCGCGGAGATCGGCGGCGATGCCGCGCCGGTCGATCTCGGCGACGCTCATCCCCGCAGTTCGCCGGCGAGGCGCTCGAGCTCCTGCTGGAGCCTCCCCAGCGCCTCCGCTTCCTCGGCGCGATTCCGCTCGAGCAGTCCGCGGGCGTCGTCGGAGAGCGCCACGGGCCGCGCCAGCACGAGCAACGCGTCGTAGGCGGCGAGCTCGTGGTGCTCGGTCGTCACCGCCGAGGCGGCGTGGAAGACGTCGGCGAGTACGTCGTCTGCAAACGACTCGGCGAGCTCGTCGTGGTGCTCGGCGAGCTTCTCGACCGGGGGGCTCAGGTTCGAGCTCGGCTCGGCGCCGAGGGCGCGGAAGACGTCCTCGAGCCTCGGCCCGTGCTGCCTCGTCTGCTCGAGGTGGTCGGCGACAGCATGCGCGAGCCCCGCGCTTCGCACGTCGCCCTGCAGCTTCGGGAGCACCTCGAACGACAGCGTGCGCTCCACCCAGAGGAGCTCGCCGAGGAGCTGGAGGAAGAGGTCACGCGGGTTGCTCAGCGTCGGAGGGATGCGAGCGCCCCTTTCCTGCGCGCGTCGGTCATGCGCGACACTCGCTTCGCCTTGAGCAGACCGGCAAGGCGGTCGGAGAGGGCCATGATCACGAGGGCGGGGTTCGCAGCTCCCTCGGTCGGGAAGACACTGCCGTCGGCGACGAAGAGGTTCGGCACCTCCCAGGCGCGCTGGCTCGCGTCGACCACGCTGTCGTCGGCGGAGAACCCCATTCGGCACCCTCCCACGAGGTGGGCATAGCGGTCGATCTTCAGCGTGTCCTGCGCCCCCGCGTGCTCCCAGATGTCCTCGAGCACCTTGGTCGCGCACGCGATGTTCTTCTTGTCGTTCTCGCAGAGGGAGTAGGAGAAGTTGGCCACCGGCATGCCGTACTGGTCCTTCTCCGACGCCAGCGTCACCCGGTTCTCGGCGAGAGGCATGAGCTCGCAGAGGACGGCGAGCAGCGTCCAGTGGTTGTAGTCGCGCATGTACTCGCGAAGCGCCTGGCCCCAGTGGCCCTCCGCCTGTACGTGCTGTGCCCAGTCGATGGGCAGCGGAGCAACCGTCTGCACGGAGAAGCCGCGCGCGAACCCCCGCGACTCGTCTGTCTCGTAGAACTGTTCCGACGAGACCTCCGGGGGCGGCGCCTTGTACATCCGCAGCTCGTAGGGGAAGCGCGCCGCGATCTGCGTCGCGCCCTGCACCATCACGTAGCGGCCGACCTGGTCGTTCCCGTTGGCGAGCCCATTGGGAAACCGCCTGCTGGTCGAGTTGAGGAGCAGCCGCGGCGTCTCGATCGCGTAGCCGCACACGGCGACTGCTTCGGCGGGCTGGAACCGCTTGATGCCGTCCGCGTCGATGTAGGTGGCTCCGGTGCAGCGGCCGCTGTCCTCGTCCACCTCGATGCGCACGACCATCGAGTCGGCCCGCACCTCGACCCCGTGCTCGATCGCGTCCGGAAGGTGCGTGATGAGCGGGCTCGCCTTCGCGTTCACCTTGCAGCCCTGGAGGCAGAAGCCGCGGTAGATGCAGTGCGGCCGATGGCCGAAGACGCCGTTCGTGATCGCGACCGGGCCGACGCGCATCTCGATCCCGCAGTCGCGGGCGCCCTGCCAGGCCACGCTCGCGGCACCGGCGATCGGATGCGGCCCGTGCGGATAGCTGTGCGGATCGCCCCACGGCCAGTCTTGCCCCGCAACCGGGAGCTCGAGCTCGACGCGCTCGAACGACTCCTTCAGGTCCCAGTAGGAGATCGGCCAGTCGACGGCCACGCCGTCGCGCGTCCGGACTTCGAAGTCCGAGGGGTGGAAGCGAGGCACGTAGCCGGCGAAGTGCGTCATCGAGCCGCCCACGCCGACGCCCGAGTTGTTCTTCCCCATCTCGATCGGGTCGCTGCCCGAGATGATCCGCTTGTCGGTCCAGTAGATGGGGTGCGAGCCCTTCTCGTCGCTCACCCAGTCGCGGTCGGGGTCCCAGAACGGCCCCTTCTCGAGGATCACGATGCGCCAGCCGGCGCGGGCGAGGCGCTGCGCGAGGGTGATCCCTCCTGCGCCGGCGCCGACGACGAGCAGGTCGACGGGCTGCGTGAGGGAGTACTGAGCCATCCGGTCGAGGTTCTGGAGGCCACGCTTGTGCATGTCGAGGAGGAACGGCGAGTCGTTGTCCTCCGGCATGAGGACCGATCCCTTGACGAGGCTCATGAGGCCCTTCATTCGAGGCCTCGCTGCTGTGTGTCCTCGACCGGATCGCGCTCGTACGCCTGCTTTCCCTCCCACTCCTCGCGCTCCGCGCTCTGCAGGTGAGGGCTGCCGAACCGGGAGTAGCCACGCGGATACGCCGGCCCGCCGAAGCCGATCTCGTTCCAGGCCCACGGGTGTGCATAGAACTGCTGCGAGAGGTGCCGGGTGACGACGCTCCAGGCGCGCGAGACGTTGAGCGTGTCCCACACGCCGCCGTGCAGCGTGCCGTGGTCGAACTCGTGCACTACCTCCATCTGGTCCTCCGGAGCCAGGAGCGCGAACCGCTCGGCCCCGCGCCGCCGCGCCTCCTCGTCGAGGCCACGGGCGACGCGCCGCCACGTCTCGCGGTCGTCCGGCATGTCGAAGTACTGGTAGCCGTCGAGCTCGCCCTTGAACAGCTTCTCGTCGACGTACGCCACCACCGGGATCCGCGGCTCCGAGTCCTGCGCGAGGAAGAGGTCGGCGAACACCGTGAGGGTCTCGACCTCGGCCTCGTCGAAGAAGCGGATCTCCGGCACGTCGTGGACGCGGTCGAGGATCAGCTGCCGGGTCACCTCGTCCCAGTGGTCCTGCTGCTCGAGGACGTCGTAGTCGGGATACCGGCCGTGCATCTGCGGCGTGATCCCGCGACGCTGCCGCGGCAGGTCGTTGGGATCGGCTTCTCCCTGCTCCGGCAAGCGGCGGTTCGGCAGGTGATGCGGCTCGCTGAAATCCGGAGGCACTACTTCTCCCGCTTCACCACCGCGGCGAGCAGGCCGAGCGCACCGACGAGACAGAGCGAGCCGGGCGCGAGCAGCGGCGGCCCCATGACGAGGTTGTACGTCGGCTCGGCGAAGCCGCCGGGGCGCTTCTGCACGCCACGCAGATGCGTGAAGACGCCGATCGCGCCGTCGAGCGCGTAGAGCGCGGACAGCGCCGGAAGCCACGTGCGCGCGGCCTTCTCGGAGAAGACACCGGCGACACCTGCGGCGGTGAGCGGCGGCGTGAGCACGATCGGCGTCCACATCCACTTGTCGCCGAACGAGCCCTTGTAGTGCTCGAGGTAGATCTCGAAGGCGAGCGGCGGAACGCTGAATGCGGTCGTCGCGGACAGCAGCTTCTGCATGCGTCCTTCACGGACGTTCCTCAGCGCGCGGGCGAGGTTCCTCATCGTGGTCCTTTTCTCTCCGTCGCTCGGAACGAAAACGCCACCGGCGTCAGGCGGCGAGCCGCTCCGCGTCCCTGTGCTTCAGCTCGAGGCCGTTGCCCGGCCGCGAGCGATCGGGCCGCAGGATGCCGTCCTCGGGCTCCGGAACCCCGTCGAACAGCATCCCCTCGATCCTGACGTGGTCGTGGAAGTACTCGAGGTGTCGCCGGCGCTCGACGGCGCAGAAGGCGTGGGCGGAGATGGCCGGTGCGCAGTGGGCCGAGATGTCGATCTCCTGCGCGTTCGCGAGGCCGGATGCGGAGAGGAGGCCGGTGATCCCGCCGCACCGGGTGACGTCGGCCTGCAGGCAGTCGACGCACCCGACGATGTTGCGAAAGTCGGTCGGGACGTAGGCGTACTCCCCGGCGGCGATCTCGAGGCCGGCCGGCCCTTCGTCGCGGATCAGGCGCAGCCCTTCGAGGTCGGCGGAGGAGACCGGCTCCTCGAACCACTTCACGTTCCAGGAATCCGCATAGCGCTCAGCCCAGGCCAGCGCCTCCTTGCGCGCGAAAGCGCCGTTCGCGTCGACGTAGAGGTCGACCTCGTCGCCGACCGCCTCGCGGGCGGCGTCGAGGCGTACCGGATCGCGTTCTGGCTCACGCCCGACCTTCATCTTCACGCGCGGAATGCCGGCCTCTGCCCAACCCCCGAGCTGCTCGCACAGCCGCTCGTCGCTGTAGGAGGTGAAAGCGCCGCTGCCGTAGATGGGCACGTCGTCGTGCGCAGCGCCTATGAGGACGACGAGCGAGACGCCGAGGAGGCGGGCCTTCAGATCCCAGAGCGCCTGGTCGACTGCTGACACGGCGCAAAAGCCGATTCCCGGCCGGCCCGCGTTGCGGACCTGCGCACCCATGCGAAGCCAGGCGGCGCGGACGTCCATCGTGTCCTCGCCCTCGACCACGCCCGCGAGCTGCGAGGAGATCACCTCGGCGGCGGCCGCGTCGCAGTACGTGTAGCCGAGACCTGTCCGCCCCTCGGCGTGCGCTTCGACGACGACGATCGTCGTCGAGTCCCACTCCAGCGTCCCGTCCGACTCGGGCTCGTCGGTCGGGATCGTGTACGCGTTGACGTCGAGCCGCTGGACCGCCGCCGTGACAGCCACTAGGACCGGAGGTGCTCGGTGAACTCGACGAGCTTCCCGCGGAGCGACTTCTCCATCACGCCCATCCGCTCCGGGTCGCCCTTGACCATTGCTTGCGCCATCTTCTTGGCCTGGTCCTCGCGGATGTGCGGCGGCAGCGGCGGGATCTCGGGGTCAGTCTTGACCTCGAGCACGACGGGGCGGTCGGCGCCGAGCGCCTCCTCCCAGGCGGAGCGCATCCGGTCGCCGTCGTCGCAGAAGATCCCCTTCAGCCCGCAGAGCTCCGCGTAGGCGGCGTAGTCGAAGTTCGGCAGCCACTGCGTGCCCGGGAACTTCGGGTCGCCTTCCATCACGCGCTGCTCCCACGTCACCTGGTTCAGGTCCTGGTTGTTGAAGACGCAGAAGATCAGCCGCTGGTCGGGCCAGCGCTCGCGGTACCGCTTCACCGTGAGCATCTCGTTCATGCCGAGCATCTGGAAGGCGCCGTCGCCGACGAAGCAGATCACCGGCCGTCCGGGGTGCGCGAACTTCGCCGCAATCGCGTACGGAACGCCCGGCACCATCGTCGCGAGCGTCCCCGAGAGCGAGGCGAGATTGCCCTTGCGCAGCTTCAGCTGGCGGGCGAACCAGTTGGTGGAGGAGCCGGAGTCCGCCGTGACGATCGCGTCCTCCGGCAGCACCTGCGAGAGCTCGTGGACGACCCGCTGCGGGTTCATCGGGTCCGCGTCCATCATCGAGCGGCGCTCGACGATGTCCCACCAGTCGCGGACGCTCTCCTCGATCTTCTCGCGCCAGCCGCGGTCCTCCTTGCGCACGAGGTGCGGCTCGAGCGCCCTCAGCGTCTCCTTCGCGTCGCCGATCAGGAGCACGTCCGCCGGGTAGCGGATGCCGATCATGTCGGCCTTGATGTCGATCTCGACGCAGCGCGCCTGGCCCTCCTTCGGCAGGAACTCGGCGTACGGGAAGCTCGTGCCGACCATGAGCAGCGTGTCGCAGCCCTCGATCATGTCGTAGCTGGGGATCGAGCCGAGGAGGCCGATCGCGCCGGTCACGTACGGAAGGTCGTCGGCAAGGACGTCCTTGCCGAGCAGCGCCTTGGCGACCCCGGCGCCGAGCAGGTCCGCGACCCGCTCGAGCTCCTCGGCGGCCCCACGGGCGCCCTGGCCGACGAGCATCGCGACCTTCTCCCCGTCGTTGAGGATCTCGGCGGCGTGCTGGATGTCGTGCTCCTGCGGCAGCACGCGCGGGCGGCGGTAGCCGACGCTCGAGTAGACGGAGCCGTGGGTGCGCGGCGGCGACTCGACGGCGTCCATCTCCGCGACGTCGTTGGGGACGATGATCGTGCAGACAGCCTTGTGGTCGAGGGCGATCCGGCAGGCGCGG
>DASSVO010000044.1:0-22202 GCA_035706005.1 Gaiellaceae bacterium
CTGCCGTCATCGGTCGGGTCTAGAGTGGAATTGATGACCGACGAGCAGCAGCCACAGGGCAACGTTGAGCCCGCTCAGCCGCCGCCTGATCCCGCATCGGCCCCGGTGCAGGCCGATCCGGTGCCGATCGCGCCCGATCCGCGGCTGATCGAAGTCAAGGAGTTCAACGAGCAGCCGGGCGGCATGACCTTCACCGGCGACGGCGCACCCCGAGACGGCGGAAGTGGCGATGGCTGAGAACGATCAGCAATCCCGCCCCGAGCCTCAGCCGAGCGAGCCGGTTACCCCGACCGAGCCGGATCCGCGCCTAGTGGAGATCCTCGAACGCGACAGTAAGCCCGACGGCGAAGAGCGCTAACGCTGTCCTAGTCCCACTCTGCGAGCGGTCGGCTAACGCCAACTCTTCTTGGGCCAGCGCCCCCGCCGCTGCTCGACCATCTGGCGACCTTCATCAGGGCTTTCCGGCGTTCGGGCACTGAACTGCTTCCATCCCCGCCAGTCCGTCGGGGCGACCTTTTCGAAGGGAACGCCGAGCACAAGCGAGCAATTCACCAGCTCGGCAAGAAGCGGCCACCGCTTCGCGCCTTCCAGACGCCGGTAGTCGCGCACAGAGAGCCCGACGAAGTTGGCCATCTCCTCCTGGGTCAGCCCGGCTGCGACCCGCTCACGAGCGAGGTTCGTCCTCGCAATGGTCGGGTTCGTCTTCCGTTCAGGCACTGAGAGGTTCTAACCGCAGGTTCTGGAGCTTCGGCGGGCGGGGCAGTCCGATCCTTTCAGACCTGGCCAGCCTGTGCCGGGTCATCCGACCGGCGGCCTGGCTACGTTCACAAACATGAGTGCGGCGACGACGATCACGACGACCGTGGCGACGACGACGACGGCGACGACAACGGCCGCGGCGGGGGCGCCGCCGACGAAGACGACCGCCAAGAACGGGACAACGACGAAATGGATTGGGACGCGCGAGCGCCGCGACGACGGCAGCTTCGTCTCCACCTACTCGAACGCCGACCTCTACAAGCTCGTCGCCCTCGCTGCCCGCAAGGCCCGCCCGGACGCGCCGCACTCGCTCTCGGTGCGCGTGTTCGATCAGACGCTCCCGGCGATCGGCTACCCGGACGCGCCCTCGGGCCGGGCGATCTATGCACGGCTGAAGAAGCCCTGGCCGGTGATCGTCGAGCGCGCCCTCAGTGAGCGATCCGAGCGATCCGAGCGCCAGACGGAGGCCGTCCTCAAGAAGAGGGAAGAGGCTCCGTGGCTGACCGAGCGCCACCTCTACTTCGCCTTGAAGGCGATCGCCGGGTTCAAGGAGGCGGAGACGATCCCGGAGCTGTCCTACGAGCCCTGGCGGGCGCAGTATCTGGCGAACCGCGTGGAGGAGACGCGGCAGTCGGTCGATCTCCTGGAGCAGCTGATCCCCACCGCGGGGCAGATCCTGCGGATCGCCGCCTCACTCGACGCCGAGGGAACGACGGCCTGGGACAAGGCACTCGCTTATGCCGGTCTCGCGCCGCGTCCGGCCGCAACAACGGTCAAGGGGCTACCGATCGTCGAGGCCATGCAGCTCTACGTCGAGGCGACCGGCGGGGAGTTCTGGCCGAGCCAGGACGAGGTCGAACGGCTTGCCAAGGAGTGGGGGATCATGATCGCCAGTCGCGCAGGGAAGAACTGGTCGGAGTATCTGAACCAGTATCGGGAGGCCCGGGCAGCGCAGGGGCTGGAGATGCCGACCACGAAGCTGGTGCGAGGCACGCCGAAGCCAATCTTCGGCCCGAAGCCTGAAGGGCTCCAGGCCCCTGAGCGCGGCAACCGCAACCGCTGGACGGATGAGGAAGAGGCTTTCCGGATCGTGACCGACTACGTCCTCGACTGCCGCGCCCGCGGGGTCACCCCGAGTCAGCGCGACTACAAGGACTGGCAGAAGGGCCACCGCGACCGGCCTGCTGACTCAACGCTCGTAAACAACTTCGGGCGCACCTTCACCGAGTGGATCCGGCTGGTCGAGGAGAGGATCCTGGAGGAGAAGAAGGCGGCGTAAAGGCTAAAGTCTTGGCTCAACCAAGCCGATTCACGGTGAAACCACGAGAATCGTGTAATTCCTATCCGCTTGGGGTATGATGTGTCCAGATATCTGGACACAGGTATCTAGCGGACACCAAGGAGTTGAACCTCATGCCTCACGCCAGCGCAACGTTCAGCGTCGTCGAAAGGGTAGGTCATCGCGGCCTTCGTGACGGGCTGAACGCCTTTCTCGGCCGTTCGATCCACAAGGGCCGAATCGCCGTGCTCACGAACCGGAACGAGGACGAGTGCTTCCTCGTGCCGCCCGAGCGCTTTGAGGAGATGGCTGAGGCTGAAGCGAGCCTCGGACTCCTGAAGACCACCCTTCCGCTGCTGCTGACCGCCGCACGCGCCGGGGCAGCGATTCCCTCAGAGACCCTCGATCAGCTCGGCATTGAGATCCCATTCGACTGGAAGGCACTCAACCTTTTCCAGGCTCACTATCCCGTGACGATCACGCACGGCCAGGAAGGCGATGCCCTTCCCGTGCTCGCCACCGCCACTCCGATGATGATCAGCGAGGCAGAGGACGACGAGGAGGTCGTCCTCCCTGCCTAGCGACAACTGGTATCTCGATACAGCGGACTACTACGTCGATCCCGGCGAGGCCGATGCTTACCCAGTCCGACAAGGCGATATCTTCGGCTCGATCAAGGTTGGAGACAGCACCTGGCTTGGCTGCCAGATCGTGCATCCGACATGCGAGATCGGAAAGAAGGGCGTTACAGAGATCCAGGTAGTGCGCGTTCGGCCGCTAACCGACATGGGTCATGAGAACGAGCAGGCGAAGGTCGTCGCTGGCTTTCAGGAGAAGAACACGCAGATCGAGATCGCACACGCCCACACCTTCTTCCTTGCTCCCGTGCCCGGACACAAGACCCTCGACCAGCCGCTCTTCAGCAACTTCCGCGAAGTCCATGTCGTCGATAAGAAGGAGTTGCTCGACAGCGGTCGCCTCGCAGCGCTGACCCACGATGCGCGCGTCACGCTCATCCGCAGGAAGCTCTACTTCCGCTATCGCCTTCCCTTCAGCTTCGAGGATGTTCGCGAGTGGGAGGCCGCACGTATCAAGGGAGATTCCAAGTTCACGGGGCCGAAGCCGGAATGGGCACAGTGAGCGGCACCGACCCATTGAACACCAGGGCTTAGGTGTTCAGAGGCCAGGCAAGATGCCGCTCTACACTTGGCCTCCCGACTTTTGAGAACGGCCCCTCTCGCCGGTTGCTCCGGCTCAGTGCTGAGCGTTCGTCGCGCTCGGCTGCGAGATCTCCTCCACGAGTTGCCCCGCTTTCTTGGCCTTAGCCTCCTGGGCCACGTCGGCCTGGGCGAGGATCCCCACGACGACGCGATCGGCTTCGATCACGGGAAGCCTGCGCACCTGCCGTTCGGCCATCTGCTGCAGGGCGTCATCGAGCGATTCGTCCGGGTGGGCGGGGATGACTTCCCGCGTCGCCACGGTCTCGACCGTGGTCGCGCCCGGGTCTTTGCCCGCTGCGACGACGCGGAGCACGATGTCCCGGTCGGTGATCATCCCGACCAGGATCGCGCCGTTGTCGACGACGGGGATCGACCCGACGTCCTGTTCCTCCATCGCCCGCGCGGCATCCAGCACGGACGCTCCCACGGGCAGCGTGCGCGGGTTCGCTGTCATCGCATCACGAACGAGCTTCGACATCTTTGCTCCTCCCCTGTAGCCGACTCTGCCGAAGGGTCCCCGGAATTGCTGCGCTCGTAACCGGAGGTCTCCGACGCCTCTCGCGATGGTCCGCTACGGCTCGTTAAACCTTTGTCCTGCAAAGATTTCGACGGGTCTGCCGGAATCGAAACGACCGGGAAGCCGCTTCCTTGCGCTCTTTGCGAACTTCGCGCAGTCGCGCGCACCGGTCAGGCCCGTCGGGGGCGGCGTTTGGGAATCCGGCGGCGAGGCGACCGCCGAGTTGAAGGCGACCGCGAAAGGAGGGCTATCCATGCCGCTCAGTCGCGAAGTCACGAAGGAGCAGCTCTACCGCCAGGCGAAGCGCCTCGGGATCAAGGGCCGCTCGAAGATGAGCAAGAGCCAGCTCAAGTCGGCGGTGGGACGCCACCACCGGTAGCGCCTGCCCTCGCACGCCCCTCCCCGGGTCTGGCCTGGGAAGGGGCGTGCCCCTCGAAGGGTGAGCGTGGGCGGCTCGTCGACTGAAATCCGCGTCGGAGGGCAATCTCGGAGCGATGACCCTTTTGCTCGTCGACGACAGAGACGGCAGGATCGTCTCCGAGATCGAGACCGTGGACGAGGCGCAGCGTGTGCTCGACGCCTGGGTGGAGGACGCGGGCATCCCCGACTACCTCTGCCTCGTCGAGGTGCGTTCGCACGATGGAGCCTTTTTCGGCACGGATACCTCGGTGCGGGTCAGCCCGCTGTCGCCTTTCTGACCGGGACAGATGAACCGCTGAGCGTCGGGCTGCGTAGGCACAGGCGGTACCAAGCGATCCGAAGGGAGGAGCCGATGATCAGGTTCCCCAACAAGGCTGCCTTGGTCGCCGCCGGCGCGGTCGGAACTGCTGCGGCGCTGGCCGGCTGCGGAGGCGGATCCAGCAAGCCCACGACGTCGACGAGCGCCCCGGGCTCCGCCGCCACGCCGGCAACGCAGTTCAGCGTGGCCAACGTCTCTGGCGTGGGGAACGTGGTGGTCGACGGCAAGGGCCGGACGGTCTACATCCTCACGTCGGGCGACCACACGAACGTTCCCTGCACGGACGCGAGCGGCTGCACGAAGCTCTGGCCCGACCTCCCGCTCTCGAGCGGCATGTCGGCCGCCAAGGCGGGCTCCGGGCTCGACGCCTCCCTACTGTCAACGAAGAAGCTCAGTGACGGCGAGACCTATCCCACGTACCACGGCTGGCTGATGTACGAGTACTCGGGGGACTCGGCCTCCGGTCAGGCCAACGGTCAGGGGATCAAGAGCTTCGGCGGGACCTGGTACGTCCTGAACGCGTCGGGGAATCCCGTCACCTCCGGGTCGGGCGGCTCCGGCGGAGGCGGTTACTGACGCACGGGCCGCGACGCGGCGAATTTACGTACGGCTTACGTCCCGGATGAGACAAACGGGCGGCTCGCGGGAACCGGAGCAGCGTGACCGCGGCCGAGATGACCGACGCGCTCGTGGAGATCAACGACCGGCTCGCGAGGGCGACCAGGGCACACGACCTCGTCGCCGCCAACTTCTTCTGCGAGTGCGGCAACTGCCTCGCCGAGAACGTCCCGCTCTCGCTCGAGGAGCACGAGGAGATCCGGGTGCGCGAGGATCTCATCTTCGCGCCGGGACACGATGCGCCCAGGCCCGATCGGCTGCCCCGGCGCGTCAGCTCCGCTTCGACCCAGCTGGGTTCGCTCGACTTCGCGGAGTCGCGCCTGGTGCGGGTGCAGCGGCTCGTCCGCGCCGCGCCCCGGTCCTGACGACGCGAGGCGAGGCGGCCGTGCCGGCCGTCGGGGTCAGGAAGGGCACGTCCCCGGTGCGTACTCGCCCCTTCGCAGCCGGGCGTCAGTGGCTAGACAACGCGCCCTACGTCGTTGCGCAGCGACTTCCTGACCTCTGAGGATTGAAATAGGTCGCCCGGGGCGGTGGGTCGTCCCCAGGACGGACGGGATGAGTTAGTACCTCTGGGTCGGTTGCGGGCACGTCCCTCGAACGAGCCACAACGGTCGGTGCCGATGGACCACTCCTCCGGCCGGTGTCGAGCCGCCGCGGGTCGCTCAGGATGTCCCACAGACGGGTTCCCGAGTTCGTGAACACCGCTCCCAGAGCGCAACACGACCGGCCCATACCTAGACACTGCGGCGACAGGCGGACTCAGCGCGAGTCCGCCTCCGCGTGCGATCGTGGAGCTACCCTCGCCGGGATGCGGCGGCTCGTCATCCTCGCTGCGCTCGTGGCAGGACTTTGTGCCTGCGGCGCCTCGGCTGCGTCGACCAGGCCGCAGCGGATCGTGTTCGGCATCGCGGGAGGAAACATGGTTCCGTGGCAGGTCACGATCGAGCCCACCGGCCGGGTCCGCGCAAGCGGGGACGTGCGGCCGACGCGCCGGCGGCTGTCCCATGCCAGGGTCGTGACGCTCTCGCGCCTCGTGCGCCACGGCTTCGCCAGCGGTCTGAAGAGCCGCCTGTGTCCCGGGACGCTTCCGGACATCGGCTCCGACTTCATCCATGCAGCGGGACGCACGGTGCGGGTGCACGGGGGCTGTGAGCCGCGTTTCCACCGGCTCTGGAACACGCTCGCGCGCGCAGTCGGCATTCGCTGACGCGGAGAGCTAGTCGATCTTGATCGCGACGTGCTTGAGCTGCGTGTACTCCTCCATGGAGTAGATGGACATGTCCTTGCCGTAGCCGGACTGCTTGTAGCCGCCGTGCGGCAGCTCCGAGGAGAGCGGCAGCAGGTGGTCGTTGACCCACACGCACCCGAACTGGAGCTTCCGGGCGGCGTTCATCGCGCGGCCGACGTCGCGTGTCCAGACGGACGCCGCCAGGCCGTAGCGGACGTCGTTGGCCCAGCGGATCGCCTCGTCGTCGTCGGCGAACTTCTGCACGGTCACGACCGGCCCGAACACCTCGCGCTGGACGATCTCGTCGTCCTGCTTCACGTCGGTGACGACCGTCGGCTGGACGAAGAATCCGCGGTCGCCGTTCGTCCCGCCGCCCGTGACGATCGTCGCGCCTTTCGCGCGCTCGAGGAAGCCGAGGATCCGCTCCTGCTGCTCGTGGGAGATGACGGAGCCCATCTCGATCTCGTCGCTCGCCATCGGGTCTCCGACCTTGAGCGACTCGACCTGCGGCACGAGCTCGTCGAGCAGCTTGTCGTAGATTCGGGGCCCCGCGATGACGCGCGAGCCGGCGGTGCAGTCCTGGCCGGAGTTCCAGTAGCCGGCGAGCCGGATTCCCTCGGCGACCGCTTTCGGGTCGGCGTCGTCGAAGATCACCATCGGCGCCTTGCCGCCGAGCTCGAGGTGCACGCGCTTCACCGTGTCCGCCGCCGTGCGGGCAATGGTCTTGCCGGTCTCGACGTCGCCGGTCAGCGAGACCATCCCGATCCCGGGGTGCTCGACGATCCGCTGCCCGACCGGGACGCCGTCGCCGGTCACGACCTGCAGCACGCCCGGCGGGATGACCTCCTGCGCGAGCTGGACGAAGCGCAGGAGCGAGAGCGGCGTCTGCTCGGACGGCTTGAGGATCTGGAGGTTGCCCGCCGCCAGCCCCGGCCCCATCTTCCAGACGGCCATCATCAGCGGGTAGTTCCAGGGGCAGATGCCGGCGACGATCCCGACCGGCTCCCGCCGGATCATCGACGTGTAACCCTCGATGTACTCGCCGGTCGACTTGCCCTCGAGGTTGCGCGCGGCGCCGGCGAAGAAGCGGAGGTTGTCGGCGGAGAACGGCATCTCGTCGCGCGAGGCCATGAGCGGCTTGCCGACGTTGACCGACTCGAGCTGCGCGAGCTCCTCGGCGTGCTCCTCCATCACGTCCGCGAGCTCGTGGAGGAGCTCCGAGCGCTCCTTCGGCGTCTTCCCGAGCCACTCGGGCGCCGCGGCCTCCGCCGCCTCGACGGCGCGGTCGACGTCCTCGGCGCTGCAGCGCGGCACCTCCGCGATCGTCTCGCCGGTCGCCGGGGCGATGATCTCCATCGTCTCGCCGGAGGCCGCGTCGGCGAGTTCGCCGCCGATGAGGATCCGGTACTGCTCGGTCGTCGTGCTCATGCGAACCTCCTTATGCCTGTTGTGCCTGTGCGGCCGCCGCCGCCCCGCGAACCGTCACGCCAGTGTCGCGTACGAGCCGCTGCGCGAGCAACACGGGGATCGCCGTCAACAGGATCATCGCGAACGCGATCACGTTGACGACCGGGAGCTGCTGGCCGAGCCGGATGTAGCCGAAGATGAGCAGCGGGAGCGTGTTCTGTGCGCCCGCCGTGAAGTACGTGACGATGACCTCGTCGAACGACAGCGCGAAGGCAAGCAGGCCGCCGGCGACGAGGGCGCCGGAGAGGACGGGCCAGATCACGAACCGGAACGTCTGCCAGCCGTCGGCGCCGAGATCCTGCGAGGCCTCGAGCAACGAGGGTGAGGAGCGGCGGAGCCGCGCGAGCACGTTGTTGTAGACCACGACCACGCAGAACGTCGCGTGACCGGTGACGATCGTCCACGTCGAGAGCGTGATGTTGCCCGCCACGAAGGCGGAGTTGAGGGCAATGGCGGTCACGATCCCGGGGAGGGCGATCGGCAGCACGAGCAGGAACGAGATCGACTCGCGCCCGAAGAAGCGGAAGCGGGCAACGCCGAAGGCGGCCATCGACCCGAGCGCGAGGGCGATTCCCGTCGCGATCAGGCCGACGCGGACCGACAGCCACAGCGCCGTACGCACCTCTGCCGTCCACGCGGCGTGGAACCAGTGCGTCGAGAAGCTCGTGATCGGCCAGCTCTCGACGTTCGACTTGTTGAACGCGTAGAGCATGATCAGCGCGAGCGGGATCCAGAGGAAGAGCACGACGAGCGCGGACCAGATCGTGAGCGCGACGCGGGTGGCACGGGTCTCCATCAGAGGGCCTCGAACGCGCCGAGCCGGCGCGCGATCAGTAGGTAGACGCCCATGACCACGAGTGGCACGGCGGCGAACGCGGCCGCGAACGGCGTCTGCTGCGTCCCGATCGAGTCGTAGACGACGTTGCCGATGAACTGCGACGAGGCTCCACCGGCGAGCAGCGGGGTGATGTAGTCGCCGAGCGTGAGCGAGAACGTGAAGATCGAGCCGGCGATCACGCCGGGCAACGCGAGCGGGAGCACGACGCGGCGGAACGTCGTCCAGCCGCCCGCCCCGAGGTCGCGCGACGCCTCGAGGAACGAGTCGGGCACCCGCTCGAGCGCGCCGTAGACCGGGAGAACCATGAACGGGAGCCAGATGTACGTGAAGATCAGCCACACGGCCCAGTTCGTGTAGCCGATGTTGGCCGCCGGCAGCCCGACCTTCTGCAGCGTCCAGTTGAGAACGCCGTCGTGGTTGAGGATCAGCCGCCAGATGTAGACGCGGATGAGGTAGCTCGACCAGAGCGGCAGCAGGACGGCGACGAAGACGAAGGCGCGCGAGCGTCCGCCGGCGATGCGAGCCATGAAGTAACCCAGGGGGAAGGCGAGGATCGCGTCCGCGAGCGTGACCGCGGCCGCGATGCCGATCGTCCGGAACGCGATCGAGTGGTAGGCGCTCGTATCCCAGAGCAGCCGGTAGTTGTCGACGTTCCAGATGTGGCGAACCTCGGACGTGAACGGGTCCACCGTCCAGAACGAGGAGAGGAAGAGCGCGACGAGCGACGCGAGGTAGACGCAGGTGAAGGCGAGAATCGGCGGCGCCAGCAGGAGCAGCGCCTTCGCCCAGCGGTGACGCCAGAAGAAGCCCGTGAACCGCAGCCGGGCCGCCCGCAGGGGACGGCCCGGCTCGGTCAGGTCAGCAGCCTGGACGGACAGTGCTCAGCCCTTCAGCTGCGTCCAGGCCTGTTGCCATTTCGTGTAGTCCATGCAGTTGTTCTTGCCGTTGCCGCAGTTCGCGACCGGCGTCTTCCAGAACTTGATCGACTTGAAGTAGGACGCGGGAGCGTTCAGGTGGTACTTGCTGCACGAATGCTTCTGCATCTTGTTCATCCAGCTGCACGCCTTCGCGTTGGCCGGAGTCTCCTCGAACGACAGCGCCTGCTCCGCCTGCACCTTGGGCGTCGAGATCCACTGCAGCCACTTGTAGGAGCAGTTCGGATGCTTCGCGTGCGCCGAGAGCATCCAGGTGTCCGCCCAGCCGGTCGCTCCCTCCTTCGGGATCAGATCCTTGACCGGAGTCCCTGCGTTCTGGAGCGTGATCGTCTGCAGCGGCCACGAGGCTCCCACGACCGCGTCGCCGCTCTTGAAGAGGCTGACCTCGTCGGAGGCGAGTGCCCAGTACTTCTTGATCAGAGGCTTCTGCCTCTTCAGCAGATTGATGGTCGCGTTGAACTGGGTGCTGTCCAGCTCGTACGGATCCTTGATCCCGAGTGACGGCTTCGCCTTCGACAGGTAGAGCGCCGCATCGGCGATCTGGATCGGGTTGTCCGGGACCGTGACCCTGCCCTTGTACTTCGTGCTGTAGATCGCCGACCAGCTCGTCGGCGCCGGCTTCACCTTCTTCGTGTTGTAGAGCAGCGTGTTCGGGCCCCACTGGAGCGAGACGCCGTAGTGGACGCCCTTGATCGTGTTGTGCGGAGGCGACTTCAGCTGCGGGATGAAGTTCTTCCAGTCCGGCACGAGCTTGACGTTCACCGGCTGGACGTCGTGCCCGTAGATCAGCCGTAGGCTCGCGTCGCCCGAAGCCGACACCATGTCGTACTGCCCCCCGCCGCCCTGTCGCATGTCCGTCACCATCTCGTCCGACGAGCCCGCGTACTTCGCGTGGACGATGCAGCCGGTCTTCTTCTGGAACGGCTTCACCCACTGTGGCTGGGTGTAGCCCTCCCAGGCGATCAGGTTGAGCTTTCCCTCGCCCTTCCCGATCGTCGTCGGCAGGCCGCTGCCGGCGCTGACGCCAGAAGCCGGCACGCAGAGAGCCGCGACGAACGCGGCCAACAGGACGTACCGGCGGTTGATCTTCCTCACTTGCCCTCCTTGCCGATCTCGTAGGTGTGCTCCGGCCGCCAGGAAAGGCGAACGCTCTTGCCTCGCTCCTCGAGCGCCTGCTGTGACGACGTCTCGAGGTTCTGGCGGACGACCGTGAGCTCTCCCCCCGAGTCGAGCTCGACCGTGTAGCGGGTGATCATCCCGACGTAGACGACGTCGTTGACGACGCCCGCCTCGCCGTCGCCGTCTCCGCCGCTCCCGTCCGTCATGTGGATCTTCTCCGGGCGAATCGTGAAGCGCCTCCCGTCGCGCTCGAGAACGTTCGAGACCCCGACGAAGCCGGCGACGAACTCCGTCTGCGGGTGCTCGTAGACCTCGGCCGGCGTGCCGAGCTGCTCGATCCGCCCCTCGTTGAAGACGGCCAGCCGGTCGCTCATCGTCAGCGCCTCCTCCTGGTCGTGCGTGACGTAGACGAACGTGATGCCGAGGTCGCGCTGCAGTGCCTTGAGGAACGTCTGCATCTCCTGTCGCAGCTTGAGGTCGAGCGCGCCGAGCGGCTCGTCGAGGAGGAGGACGGGCGGCCGGTTCACGATCGCGCGCGCCAGGGCGACCCGCTGTCGCTGGCCGCCGGAGAGCTGCGCCGGCTTCCGGTTGCCGAGGCCGGGGAGGCGCACCCGCTCGAGAACCGACGCGGCCTGCTCGCGGCGCTCCCGGCGGGGCATCCCCTTGACCCGCAGCCCGTACTCGACGTTCTCCGCCACGGTCATGTGCGGGAAGAGCGCGTAGTCCTGGAAGACCGTGTTGACCGCGCGCTGGGAGGGGGCGACGCGCGTCACGTCGACTCCCTGGAGCTCGACCCGCCCGGCGTCGGGTCGCTCGAAGCCGGCGATCACGCGCAGCGTCGTCGTCTTGCCCGAGCCGGAGGGGCCGAGGAGCGTGAAGAACTCGCCCGCCGCGATGTCCAGGTCGACGCCGTCGACCGCGAGGACGTCGCCGTAGGCTCGGCGGATGCCGCTCAGACGGACGGCGGGAGGGCCCGCCTCCGGCGTCGTCTCAGACGCGGTCGGCGCCAGCGTCGCCAAGCGCTTCCTCCAGCAGGCCGAGCCCGCGCTCGAGCTCCTCGTCGCTCGCGGTCAGCGGCGGGAGGAGCCGGATGACGTTCCCGTCGAGCCCGCACGAGAGGAGGAGCAGCCCCTTCTCGAGGGCGGCCGCGGTCGTCGCCTTCGCCGCGTCCGGCGTCGGCTCGCGCAGCTCGAGGGCGAGCATCGGGCCGAGGCCGCGCACCTCGCCGACGAGCGGCTGTCGCGCAGCGATCTCCTCCAGCCGCGTGCGCAGGAACGAGCCGACCTCGCTCGCCCGCTCGGCGAAGCCGGGCGCCGTGAGCTCGTCGAGCACCGCGAGCGCGGCCGCACACGCCGCCGGGTTCCCCCCGAACGTGCCGCCGAGCCCGCCCGCGTGGACGGCGTCCATGACCTCTGCGCGGCCGGTGACTGCGGCGAGTGGGAGCCCGCCGCCGAGGGTCTTCCCACTGACGAGCAGGTCCGGTTCGATCCCGAGCTGCTCGACCGCCCACATCGTGCCGGTGCGCCCGCAGCCGGACTGCACCTCGTCGTCCACGTAGAGGATTCCGTGCTCGTCGCAGATCCGGCGCAACGCCTGCACGAACTCGGGCGGCATCGGGATGAACCCGCCCTCACCCTGGACCGGCTCGAGCACGATGCACGCGACCGAGTTCGGGTCGACGTCCTGCGTGAAGAGAAGCTCGAGGCTTCCGAGCGCGTCCTCGGTCGAGACGCCGCGGAACGGATACGGCGCCGCCGCGCGATGGACGTCGGTCGCGAGCGGGCCGAAGCCCTGCTTGTAGACGAGCTTCGCGGTCATCGCCATGGTCAGGCTCGTGCGCCCGTGGAACGCACGGTCGAAGACGACGACGCCCGGCCGGCCGGTCGCAGCACGCGCGATCTTGACCGCGTTCTCGACCGCCTCGGCTCCCGAGTTGACGACGATCGACTTCGTCTCCGTGTCGCCCGGCCAGAGCTCGTCGAGCCGGCGGCACACCTCGACGTACGGCTCGTACGTCCCGACCATGAAGCATTGATGGAGGTACCGGTCGACCTGCTCGTGGATCGCGGCTACGACTGCCGACGGCCCGTGGCCGAGGTTCTGGCAGGCGATCCCGCCCGCGAAGTCGAGGAACTCGCGGCCGTCGACGTCCCAGACCCGTGCTCCTTCGGCCCGCGCGACGACGAGTGAGGGCGTGGAGACGCCGCGGGCGACGTAGCGTTCGCGCGCCGCGAGCACCCGCTCGGCGGCGCTTGCGCGTTCCTCCACGGACATCGGCGCCCGGGATTATCGCTGCGCGATGCGGCTCGTTCAAGCGGCAGAAACCTCGCAATGCGAGACGATCGTCGCTCCTGCTTACGGAATGCGCGGATTCAGAACAGGGACTCGAACGTGCCGAAGCGGAGCTCGCTGTCGTAGTGGAAGCGTGTCGCGTCGACGCGCTCCATGTACTCCTCGCGGCGGGCCGCGACGAAGCTGTTGTAGGCGTCGGCCGACTCCCACCGGTCGATCACGAGATAGCGGCCGGGCGCCTCGACGTCGCGCAGGAGCTCGGTGCCGATGTAGCCGCGCCCCTGCCGGAAGAACCCGGCCCACTCGCCCTCGGGCCCGTAGACACGCTCGAACTCCGCCGCGTCGTGCACCTCGTAGCTGAAGACGAGTGCGATCACGCGCCTGAGGATAAGGTCCGGAACATGAGCGCCGAGGCCGTTCCCGCGGAGCCCGAGTCCCGGGAGGAGTACGCCGGAGTCCTTCGCTTCTACCACCTCGCCAAGCACCAGGAATGGCAGGTGGACGACGTCCCCTGGGGCGAGATGCCCTTCGTCCCGGAGGGGAAGGGAACGCCCGAGCGGAAGGCGCGGCGGCGGGACATCTGGCGCTCGGTGATCATGCAGCAGCTCCAGGCGGACGTGTTCGCGTGCGAGATGGCGTCGCAGCTGCTCGCGGCGGCGCCCGATCCGGAGGCGCGCCTCTACTACGCGACGATGGTGCAGGACGAGTCGCGGCACACCGAGGCCTGGCTCCGGCTGATCGGCCAGGTCGGCGGGGAGGGGGAGCGCGACCCGTATCTCGACGAGCTCGCGCACATGTTCCTCGAAGCGGATCTGCTCGAGGAGAAGGTCTTCCTCATGCAGGTCTTCTTCGAGCGGCTGATCATCCCGCGCTTCCGGCTGATCGCGCGCTCGTCGCGTGGCACCGTGCTCGAGGACCTCTGCAACCGGCTCGCGGTCGACGACGGGATCCACCACGGCGCCGGGATGGCGTACGAGCGGGTGCTGCTCCAGTCGGCCGGGAAGAAGGTGCGCGCCCGGCTCGTGGACGCGGCGAACACGATGCTCCCGATCTTCGCGAACCACGTGCTGTGGCGGCCGAAGGCACGCGAGGTGATCGGCACGCTGATGGAGGCGCGCGACCGTGAGCGGCTGCGCGAGGAGCTGAACCACGGGGTCCGGCTGGCGAACTCGCTCGGCCTGGACGTCTCCGACGTCCGCCTCCCGGCCGGCTAGGGCCGAGTGCGAACGTCGGTTTCGTTGCTACGCTCGGTCGGCTATCCGAGCGAGTGTCGGTTGCGCGCGGTGCGCTTCCTCTGCCCGTTCCTGTAGAGCAGAGGAGGTGTTTCATCCATGGCAACCGGAACCGTGAAGTGGTTCAACGCCGACAAGGGGTACGGGTTCATCACTCCTGACGACGGCGGAGAGGATCTGTTCGTGCATCACAGCGCGATCGCAGGCGAGGGCTACAAGACGCTCGCCGAGAACGCGAAGGTGCAGTACGAGCCCGAGCAGGGTCAGAAGGGGCCGCAGGCGACGAACGTCGCGCCGGTGTCCGCCTAGTTTCGAGGGTCAGCTGCGGCGTCGTCGACGCTGCAGCTGCCGCTCGACCGAGAGAAAGGAGCGGACGGATGGCGGCTAAGGGACAGACGCACGCCAAACGGGCACGCGAGCTGGCGCTTCAGGAACGGCGCGAGCGCAAACGTGCGAAGAAGGCGGAGGCGGCTGCTCAACGTGCGGCGGGGAACGCGCCCGCAATCGACGGCAGCGGCAACGCCCCGGGAACCGAAGGGCAGACGGAGTCCACGGTGTCGGATTGGATCCAGTGACTCCCGAGCGTCGCGCTGACGGGCCTGTACAAGAGGTCGGCACGGGTCTGTGGCACTGGCAGGCTCCGCACCCGGAGTGGGACGACAGCGTCTGGCCGCAGGTCGTCTCGTCGTACGCGATCGACGACGGCGAGCGGCTGCTGCTCTTCGATCCGATCGCGCCGCCGGACGAGATCCTGGCGCGTGCGGAGGGGCGCGAGCTCGTCGTCGTCCTCACGAGCCCCTGGCACGAGCGCGATACGCGCGCCCTCGTGGAGAAGCACGACCCGCCGGTCTTCGTCACGCAGCCCGAGCCCGACAGTCCCGACGTCGAGTGGCTGCTCTCGGGAGAAGCCGGCGAGCCACATCTCTACTCTCCCGACGAGGGTCTGCCGGCCGGTGTCGAGGCGGCGTTTCCGGGCCGCGAGCCGATCGACGTCGTGCTGTGGGTCCCGAGCCGTCGCGCGGTCGTCGCGGGGGACACGCTGGTCGACTTCGGCGACGGGCTGAAGATCCACGAGCCGTGGCTCTCGACGACGCGCGAGCAGGTCGTCGGGCAGCTACGCCCGCTGCTGGATTTGCCGGTGGAGCACGTTCTGGCCACGCACGGCGGCCCGCACGACCGCGCCGCGCTCCAGCGCGCGCTCGCCTAGGCAGGTCGAGTCTCAGCGCGCCGTCCGCCGCCGGCTCACCAGAGGTCGCCGCCGGTCAGGACGTAGACGAACGGCACCACCGGCACGATCAGGAAGATTCCCCAGGCGAGCTTCCGGCCGCCGCTCAGGTCACTCCGGCCGGCGAGGTTGATCCACCCGAGCACGACCGCGAGCGGGTGCACGAAGCAGACGAGGATTTCGAGTAGCTTCTTCATGCCTGCGGATCCCCAGGTTCTGCAGTCGTGAATCCGGGAACTCGGGCCCGTTCATCGGACCCATAGCTGAGGTGGGCGACGTTGCGGACAGGGCTCTCTGGCTCCGAGCGCGCGAGGGGGACGGCGCGGCGTTCGGGATCCTGTTCGAGCGCCACGCGGGGCGGATCTACAACTACTGCTTCCGGCGCACCGCGGACTGGGCGCTCGCCGAGGACCTGACCTCCGCCACGTTTCTCGCCGCCTGGAGGAGCCTCCGTCGCGAGTCTCTGCAGGCGGAGAGCGCGCTGCCGTTGCTCTACGGGATCGCGACCAACGTGCTGCGCAACCGACGTCGCTCGCTGAAACGCGGCCGCGAGGCCTTCTCCCGCCTGCCGGTCCCGCGAGCCGAGGAACCCGACTTCGCTGAGGAGGCGGCGATCAGGGTCGACGACCAGGCGTCGATGCGAGAGCTACTCGCGCTGTTCTCGCGCCTGCCGCGGCGCGAGCAGGACGTGCTCGCGCTGTGCGAATGGAGCGGCCTGTCCTACGAGCACACCGCGGCCGCGCTCGGCATCCCGATCGGGACGGTGCGCTCTCGGCTGGCGCGCGGCCGCCGCCGGCTGCGGGAACTCGCCGCGGCGAGCGGACCCGAAGACAGCAGCAACGTGAACGAATTTTCGATCGAGGTGAACGACCGATGAGCGTCAATCTCACTCCACCCCCCGAGCGCGAATTCCCGGCGGCACGGCTCGAGCAGCGAAAGCAGCTGCTCCTGTCCCGGATCGAGGCCGACCAGCGCCGGCCGCCGCAGCAGCCTCTGTATCGGCGTCGGTGGCCGCTCGCGGCCATGGCCGCCACGGCTGCCGCTGCGGTCGCGATCGCGGCGACGGCGCTGCTCACCGGCAATCGCGGCGGTCCGAGCTCAGCAGCGATCGTCTCGATCCTGCGCTACATCCAGCCTCCGCCCCGCGAACCCAAGAGCGAGCCCAAGGGGCGCAACCTCACCTCGGCCGTGTTGCTTCGGGCAGCCCATACCGCTGCACACCATCCGGCGACGACTCCCGGCCCGGGCCAGTACGTCTACACGAAGAGCGAGGCCGTCTGGGAGGTCGTACAGGCAGCTCCCGACGGTCCCGCGGCGATCGCTTTTCAGCCGACCACACGTCAGATCTGGATCGGTCCCGACGGCAGCGGCCGCATCCACGAGGACGAAGGGCACATGCTGTTTCCCACCGCCGCCGACGCGGCCTACTTCTACCACGCCTACCGAAACCAGCTGAACCTCCTCAATGCCCACACCGCCGAGGACCACGAGGCATCGGGCGGTCTCGGCTACATCGACCTGAGCAAAGTCCCCACCGATCCGGCGAAGCTCAAGCAGCGGATCGAAAACCGGACGATTCCAGGGACGGGCGGACCGCCCGGTGATGCCGAGACGTTCCAGATCATCGGCGACCTGCTCCGCGAGACCAGCGCGCCACCGGCGGTCCGCTCGGCGCTCTACACGATCGTCTCACAGCTCCCCGGCGTTCAGCTGATCGGCCCCACTCACGATCAGATCGGCCGGCCGGGCATCGGCGTCGCCTACGTCTCCAGAGGACTGCGCGACGAGCTGATCTTCGATCCGCAAACCTCAGCCCTGCTCGGCGAGCAGCAGAGCGTCGTCGAGAGGTCCAAGTGGAATCCGTTCCCGCCGGGAAGCGTGATCGGATGGGCGGCCTACCTTGCCTCCGGCGTCGTCGACTCCACGTCGGACACCACTTCGGCGACGCCGTAGCGCGAGATCGGCTCCGACCTCGCGCTCAGCGCATCCCGCCGCGCTCGAAGTGGGCGCGGAAGAAGTTCTCGCTTCCCGCCGTCGCCATCGCTGCAGAGGCGCTGATCTCGAGCGCGAGCGCCGTCGCGGCGACGAGCTGGGCGAGGCGATAGACCTTGCCGGGCCCGGCGCAGCCCATCAGCTCGAGCCACCGCTTCGGGTCCGGCAGCGTCGTGCCGCCGCCGACCGTGCCGACCTCGATTCCCGGGAACCGGATCGAGACGTGGAGCCCGCCGTCGACCCGCTGCTCCGTCCCCTGCGCCATCGAGCTCGTGCCCACGAGCCCGAGATCCTGGCCGGTCGCCGCGAAGACGGCCGCGATCGCCGATGCCGGCGTGAACGCGACCGACTGCATCCCCGAAGCGACCGCGCCGTGCGTTCCGGCCCACGCGAGCTCCTCGAGGTCGTGCACGGTCGTGCGCAGCACGCGTTCGATCGCCGCCTCCGTCAGCGTCGTCTCGGCGATGACGGTCTTGCCGTGCCCCTGCTGGAAGTACTCGAAGGACGGTTTCTTGTCGCCGCCCATGTTCGCCTCGAGGATCGTCCGCTCGACCGGCACCGGCGCCTGCGGAAGCACGTAGGCCATGTTCAGCGCGTACGCGTTGCGCGTCATCATGTTCGCGCCGAACGCGTCGCCGGTCGTGAAGCGCCAGAGGACATGACACATGGGGCCGACCACGTGCGTCTTGGCCTCGCGTAGGACGGCGTACCTGGAGAGCTCCGGGTTGTCCGCGTTCTTCAGGAAGTCCCGCATGGCCGGCACCTGCCCTTCGATCCAGCCGGCCAGGGCGAGAGCGTCTCCCGAGTCTTTGCAGACGAAGCAGGATGCTCTGGTGATCCTGTCGGCAATGACGTATGTTCGACAGCCGCCGGACTCGGCGATCGCCTTCGCGCCGCGGTGCACCGAGGCCGTGAGCCCGCCCTCCGTGTGCGCGAGCGGGACGACCACCTGCTCGTCGGCCCGGCCGGTCTCGACGACCTCGCCGTCCTCGGAGAGCTCGTACTCGCCGAGCGAGACCGCCAGCTGCGCGACGGAGACGGGGATCGAGACGAGGCCGGTCACCGACTCGGTCGCGCGGGTGTACGACTCGAGGTCGACCTCCGGTAGTCCGAGCGCCGCCTGGCGCGCGCGCACCGAATCGGGGTCGTTCTTGCGCGAAAGCCGCATCGAGCGGAGGCTATAACCTCGCCCCGTGTCGGCAACGATCATCGACGGCAAGGCGCTCGGCGCCAAGGTGCGGCAGGAGGTGGCGGCCGCGGTCGCCGAGCTCGGCCACGTCGGCGTCGCCACGGTCCTCGTCGGGGACGACCCCGCGTCGCACATCTACATCGACCTGAAGCAGAAGGCCGCGCAGGAAGCGGGGATGGAGGCGCGCGACCTCAAGCTGTCCGCAAACACGTCCGAGGACGAGCTGCTCGCGGCGATCGCCGACCTCAACGCCGACGACGGCGTCGACGGACTCCTCGTCCAGCTCCCGCTGCCGGACCACATCGACGAGAACCGCGTGATCGAGGCGATCGACCCGAACAAGGACGTCGACGGGATCCATCCCGTCAACGCCGGGCGGCTCTACCTGGGCCGGCCTCGCCTCGTCCCCGGCACCCCGCTCGGGATCATGCGGATGCTCGACGAGTACGAGATCCCGCTCGAGGGGGCGCACGCAGTCGTCGTCGGCCGCTCCGCCATCGTCGGCAAGCCCATGGCGCACCTTCTCCTCCAGCGCAACGCCACCGTGACGATCTGCCATTCGCGCACGCAGGACCTCCAGAAACACACCCTCGACGCGGACGTGCTCGTCGCGGCGGTGGGCCACACCCACCTCATCGCCGCCGACATGGTCAAGGCCGGCGCCACGGTGATCGACGTCGGGATGAACCGCGACGAGAGCAGCCGCAAGGTGCTCGGCGACGTCGACCCCGGCGCGATGGAGCGCGCCGCCTACATGACGCCCGTGCCGGGCGGCGTCGGGCCGATGACCATCGCGATGGTGCTCCAGAACGCCGTTACGGCAGCGCGATTGCGGAGACCAGCAGCCATTGCAGCCCCGAAAAACTGAGCTAGACTCCGGCCTGTTTCAGCAAAGGTCGGCGGCTCGGTGCCCGGGCCGTCGTTTTTCTGCAAGGAGGAAGGGTTGGCTGAGGGCACCGTTAAGTGGTTCTCGAACGAGAAGGGCTACGGCTTCATCGAGCGCGAAGGCGGCGACGACGTCTTCGTCCACTTCTCCGCGATCACGATGGACGGCTACAAGTCGCTGACCGAAGGTCAGCGCGTGTCGTTCGAAGTCGTTCAGGGCGACAAGGGCGCGCAGGCCGCGAACGTCCAGGCGATCTGAGAGAACCTGTCGGACCAAGGTTGAGAGGGCCCCGGCAGGGGCCCTCTTTCTTTTGGGAGGATCGAACGCAATGGCGATAGATCGCGAACAACTGCTCCACGTTGCGCGCCTGGCGCGGCTCGAGCTGCGCGACGACGAGGTCGAGCGGCTCGAGGGGCAGCTCAACGACATCCTCGCGGCCGTCTCGAAGGTCTCCGAGCTCGACCTCTCCGACGTGCCCCCGACCTCGCATCCGCTCGACGTCGTCAACGTCTGGGACGAGGACACGCCGCAACCTTGCCTGCCGGTCGAGGACGCGCTCGCAAACGCGCCGGAGCGCGAGGGCGACTTCTTCAAGGTGCCGCCGGGAGGCTCGGCGTGATCGACACGCTGCGGCTGACGGCGGAGGAGGCGAAGCGCCTCCTCGACGCGCGCGAGATCTCGGGCGCCGAGCTCTTCGCCGCCTACCGCGCCGCCATCGCCGCGCGGGACGAGGAGCTCCACTGCTTTCTCCACGTCTGCGACGACCCCGGCGGCGACGGCCTGCCGATCGCGCTCAAGGACGTGATCGGGACGAAGGGGATCCCGACGACGGCCGGCTCGAAGATCCTCGAGGGCTACCTCCCCGTCTACGACTCGACCGTCGTCGAGCGGCTGAAGGCGCACGGGCTGCGCATCCTCGGCAAGACGAACACCGACGAGTTCGCGATGGGCTCCTCGACGGAGAACTCCGCCTTCGGCCCGTCGCACAACCCGTGGGATCCCACCCGCGTGCCCGGCGGCTCGGGCGGCGGCTCGGCCGCGGCCGTCAGCGGCGGCCTCGCGCCGTGGGCGCTCGGCTCCGACACCGGCGGTTCGATCAAGCAGCCGTCCGCGCTCTGCGGCAACGTCGGCCTCCGCCCGACGTACGGCACGGTCTCGCGCTACGGCATCGTGGCCTTCGCCTCGAGCCTCGACCAGGTCGGCCCGGTCGCGCGCACCGTCCGCGACTGCGCGTACCTTTACTCGGTCATCGCCGGCCGCGACGAGCGCGACACGACGACGGTCGAGCTGCCACATCCCGTCGAGCTGCCGAAGAGCGAGGAGCTGCGCGGGCTCCGGATCGGCGTTCCGAAGGAGCTGAACGAGGCGGAGGGCATCGAGCCCGGCGTCGCCGAGGCCGTCCGCGCCGCGCTCGCGAAGCTCGAGGAGCTGGGCGCCGAGGTGGGGGAGTGCTCGCTGCCGCTCTCCGTCGAGTACGGGATGGCGTGCTACTACCTCATCGCGCCGTCGGAGGCATCCTCGAACCTCGCCCGCTACGACGGTGTCCGCTACGGCTATCGCGTGGACGCGGCTGAGCGGCTCGAGATGTACGAGCAGACGCGCGACGAGGGCTTCGGCGACGAGCCGAAGCGGCGGATCATGGTGGGGACGTACGCGCTCTCGGCGGGCTACTACGACGCCTACTACGGCCAGGCGCAGAAGGTGCGGACGGTGATCAAGCGCGAGCACGACGCGCTGTTCGAGACGTTCGACGCGCTCGTCTCCCCAACCTCGCCGACGGTCGCCTTCCCGCTCGGCGCCCGAACCGCAGACCCGATCGCGATGTACCTGAGCGACCTGCTCACGATCCCGTCGTGCATGGCCGGCCTGCCGGGGCTGAGCCTCCCGTGCGGGCTCTCCGAGGGCTTGCCGGTCGGCCTCCAGCTGATCGGGCCGCAGTTCGCGGAGAACACGCTCTTCAGGGTCGGCCACGCGCTCGAGCAGGCGCTCGGCTTCGACCCCGTGCCGGAGAGGCTGCGCACGTGACCTTCCATTTCGAGGATCCCGCAGCGGAGTTCGTGCTCGCCGTGGAGCGCGTCTTCGGCGAGCATCCGCGCGTGCTCGACGGCTCGCGCGCCGTCCTCGTCGGCGAGGTGAAGCTGCAGCTCGAAGCGGGAGAGCGCGAGCTCTGGCTGATCGAGACGCACGGTCCGCTCGAGCACCGGATCGCGATGGTCCAGGTGCGCGAGGACGTCGAGGACGCGCTCCGCGAGGCAAAGGAGAAGCTCGATGCCCGCGAGTGAGTGGGAGCTCGTCTGCGGGCTCGAGGTGCACGTCCACCTCAAGACGCGCACAAAGATGTTCTGCCGCTGCGAGCTCGAGTACGGGGCCGCGGAGAACACGCACACCTGTCCCGTCTGCCTCGCGCATCCCGGCGCGCTCCCCGTCCCGAACGGCCGCGCGATCGAGATGACGATCCTCCTCGGCCTCGCGCTCGACTGCGAGATCGCCGAGCGCGCCGTCTTCGCCCGGAAGAACTACTTCTACCCCGACCTGCCGAAGGGCTACCAGATCAGCCAGTACGAGGCCCCGCTCTGCGGCCGCGGCAGGTTCGTCCTGCCGACGGCGGACGGCGAGCGCGAGATCGGGATCGTGCGCGCGCATCTCGAGGAGGACGCGGCCAAGACC
>DASSVO010000045.1:0-8073 GCA_035706005.1 Gaiellaceae bacterium
CTCGGTCGCGTAGATGAGGATCGTGCCGTCCTCCTCGATGTCGATCTGCACCTCGTAGTCGGACTCGAGGCCGCGGATCGTCTCGCCGCCCTTGCCGATGACCATGCCGATCTTCTCCTGATCGATCTTGATCGTCGTGATCCGCGGGGCGTTCTCCGCGAGCTCGGTGCGCGACTCCGGGATGACGTCGAGCATCTTGTCGAGGATGAACTCACGTGCCCGCTTCGCCTGCTCGAGTGCGTCTCGCATGATCTGCTGCGTGACGCCCGTGATCTTGATGTCCATCTGGAGCGCGGTGATCCCGTTGCGGGAGCCGGCGACCTTGAAGTCCATGTCGCCGAGATGGTCCTCCGCACCCTGGATGTCGGTGAGGATGACGTAGTCGTCGCCCTCCTTCACGAGGCCCATCGCGATGCCGGAGACCGGCGCCTTGATCGGGACGCCCGCATCCATCAGCGAGAGGGTCGAGCCGCAGACGGAGCCCATGGACGACGAGCCGTTCGACTCGAGCGTCTCGGAGACGATCCGGATCGTGTACGGGAAGTCCTCGGGGCCCGGGATGACCGCCTCGAGCGCCCGCTGCGCGAGCGCACCGTGGCCGATGTCGCGCCGCTTCGGGCCGCGCATGAAGCCCGTCTCCCCGACCGAGTAGGGCGGGAAGTTGTAGTGGTGCATGTAGCGGCGCTCCTCCTCGAGGGAGAGGTCGTCGATGCGCTGCCCCTCCTTCGCGGTGCCGAGCGTGAGCGAGGACAGGATCTGGGTCTGGCCGCGGGTGAACAGGCCCGAGCCGTGCGCGCGAGGGTTCACGCCGACCTCGATGTCGATCGGCCGGATCTCCTCCGCCCCACGCCCGTCGGGACGGCGCTTGTCGACGGCGATCTTCTGCCGGACGAGGTCCTTGTAGATCGACTCGCACGCCTTCTTGACGTACGAGCGTGTCTGCGAGTCCTTCACCGCGGGCAGCGGCTCGCCGGTCTCGGGATCCGTCGAGGCGCTCCCGACCGGGAACGGCAGCTCGACCTCCTCGATGATCCGGTCGAACAGCAGCTGCCGCTTCGCCGACTTCAGCGCCTTCGAGTCCTGCTCCGCGTCGGTCAGCGCCTTCAGCTCGTCACCGAACTGCTCGCGCACCGGCCCTTCGACCGCGACCGACCGCTGCTTCTCGATCAGTGCGACCAGGGCCGACTTCACCTGAATCTGGCGCTGGATGTCGTCGTCCGTCGAATCCATCGTGATCGGCGGCGCGAGCTCGGCGAGCAGCTCGTCGACGACGGCCCCTGACTCCCGGATGCCGACCTGCTGGATGCGCTCCCAGATCGAATGGCCGTGGCTGCTCTCGATCTCGGCAGAGAGCTCGAGATCGAGCCACTTCGCCTTGCCGGCCTGGCGGCGCAGATCCTCCTGCGCCTCGCAGAGCTTCACGATCTCGGCGTGCGCGATCTCGAGGGCCTCGAGGATCCTCTCCTCGGGCACTTCCGCGGCGCCCGCCTCGACCATCGTCAGCCCCTCCTTCGTGCCGACCACGATCAGGTCGAGCTCGGCGTTGTCCTCACTCTCGCGGAGAGTCGGGTTGACGACGAGCTGACCGTCGATCAGACCGACTCGCACGGCGCCCACCGGCCCGAGGAAGGGCAGCGGCGAGAGCATCAGCGCCGCAGACGCGCCGTTGATGCAGAGGATGTCGTGGGCCGTGACCATGTCGGCGCTGAGGACGGTGCAGATCACCTGCACCTCGTTGCGGAAGCCCTTCGGCCAGAGCGGCCGGATCGGCCGGTCGATCATCCGCGCGGTGAGGATGGCGCGCTCGGTCGGGCGTCCCTCCCGCTTGAAGAACCCGCCCGGGATCTTGCCGGCGGCGTACATCCGCTCCTCGACGTCGACGGTGAGCGGGAAGAAGTCTGCGCCCTCGCGCGCCTCGGCGCGCCCCTGGGCTGTGGCGAGCACCATGGTGTCGCCTCCGCGGACGACGACTGCGCCGTCCGCCTGCTTCGCGAGGTGGCCGGTCTCGAAGCTGATCTCCTGGTTTCCGATCTGGACGGAGACCTGCGCCCGGCGCTCGGTCGCGATACTCATCAATTGTCCTCCACTTTGCTTGTGGAGGGCGGGAGCTCGAGCCAGTCCATCACAGGTGGGCTCGCTCGAACTTCCACCCTCCGTGTTCTTGGGAGCTAGCGGCGCAGGCCGAGCTCCTTGATGAGGGCGCGGTAGCCCTCGAGGTCGTGCTTCTGCAGGTAGTTCAGGAAGCGACGGCGCTGCCCGACGAGCTTGAGCAGCCCGCGCCGCGAGTAGTGGTCGTGCTTGTGGACGCGCAGATGCTCGGTCAGGTCGTTGATCCGCTGCGTCAACATCGCGATCTGCACCTGCGGCGAGCCGGTGTCGGCGTCGCTGCGGCCGTGCTTCGAGATGATCTCCTGCTTCGCTTCCTTGGTCAGGGCCAACGCCCTCTCCTTCCTGTCGTCTCCCGAGGCTCCGCCCGCGACGCCAAGGAAGCGTGGCGCGAGCCGGGCCTGGGTCGCGGGGTAGGGTAGCGGAAAGCGGCATGGAGAGCGCGATTCCGCAGGAGTTGCTGGCCGAGGTCGTGCGCAGCGCGCAGGCCCGGACGGGCGTTTCCGTCGCTGCTGCGGCGCTGCACGTCGACGGCCGCACGACGTTCGCAGGCGCACACGAGCGGCCGTTCCGGATCGCTTCGATCACGAAGTCGTTCACGGCGACGGCGGTCTCGCTCGCCGGGCTGCTCGACGATCATCGCCGGAGGCTGCTCTCGCACACGGCCGGCTACCGGCCCGAGCGGGCGGAGCCGCTGCCGCCCGAGTGCGCCGGGCTGTGGTCCTACTCGAACGCCGGCTACTGGGAGGCCGCGGCGGGCTTCGACGGAGAGTATTCGGATGCGGTGCGCGAGCTCGTCCTCGAACCGCTGGGCTTGCGGTACACGGGATTCGAGACACCGTCCGATCCCGTGCTCGGAACGCTGCCCGGCGACGTCGTCGCCGACCCGTCGTACCCGGTGGAGCGCAGGCCGAGCGGCGGCCTCTGGTCGACCGTCGGCGACCTCGTCGAATACGGCCTCGCCCATTGCCGGGATTGGGCTCATCTGCACGAGCCCGTCGCGGAGGCCCTCGGAGCCCAGTACGCGCTCGGCTGGTGGGTGCGTGACGGCGTGCTCGACCACGAGGGCTCGGTCGGCGGCTACCAGTCGCTTTTGCTGCTCGTCCCCGAGCGCGCGCTCGTGCTTGCCGTGCTGACGAACTCGTGGCAGGGCTCAGCGCTGATCCACCGTGTTGTCAAGGGCCTCGGGCTCGCGCCGGCGCCGAGCACGCCACCCGCTGCGGAGCCGGTCGAGGGGAAGTACGCAATCGACGGTTTCGAAGCGGTCCTTGCCGGCGGCTCGATCACCGAGATCGAGACAGATCCACTGACCGGCGCGAGGTTCGAGTCCCGCTACCCGCTCCGCATCGACGCGCCGCTCATGTCCTGGCGCTGCGACTTTCCCCGGCCGGGAGTCGGACGCATCGGCTGGGTTGCGCTTCCCTGCACCGACTCCTGAGGGTTTGGTTCAGACAGGCCTGACCGTCGCGCGCGTCCGTTCGACGTCGTCGCCGATCGCAGCCACGAGCTCCTCGAGCGAGTCGAAGCGACGCTGCTCGCGGATCGGGCTCCAGATCTCGACCACCAGGCGCTCGCCGTACAGGTCGCCGTCGAAGTCGAGCAGATGGGCCTCGACCCGGCGCTCGACGCCGTCGAAATGCGGGTTCGTCCCGATCGACACGGCGGCCCGCCGCGAGCGGCACCAGCCGGCGTAGACGCCGTCGGGCGGCACGAGGAGTCCATCCGGGACGTCGAGGTTTGCAGTCGGGAACCCGAGGTCGCGCCCGCGTCCGTCGCCCCGGACGACCGCCCCTTCCACCTCGGGCGGCCGCCCGAGCAGCGTCGCCGCCTGCTCGGGCTCGCCGGCGAGCACGAGCTCTCGTATGCGGCTCGACGAGACGTTCTCGACCAGCGGAACGCGCCGCACGTCGAAGCCGAGGCGCTCGAGGAGCTCGAGGTCGCCTTCGCGCCGGCGCCCGAACCGAAACGTCTCCCCCGCGGCGATGGTCTCCGCGCCGATCGCGCGGAGCATCCGCTCGGCGAAGCCGTCCGCCGGGAGCGCGGCGAGCTGCTCGTCGAAGCGGAGCACGAGGACGTCGTCGACTCCCGCGGCCTCGAGCAGCTCGAGGCGCCGTTCGAGCGTCGCGAGGAGCTCGATCCGTCCACCGAGCACCGCTCGAGGGTGCGGATCGAAGGTCACGACGACGGTCTGCAGGCCGGCCTCCTGAGCCGTCTCGATCACGCGGACATGACCGCGATGGACCCCGTCGAAGGTGCCGACGGCGACGGCGCGGCGCGCGTCGGGCAGCTCAGCCGGCTCGCGAGCGACGTTCACGCGCCCGTCGCGCGCGCCGCACCGACGCGCTCCAGCACCTCGGCCTCCGGCAGGAGCCGCTCGACCGCGAACGCCTCCGGAGTGACGGCATCCTCGACCGAGAACGGCCCGACCTCCGTCCGTCGAAGCGTCGCGCAATGCCCACCGAGCGCGATCGCGAGCGACCGGATGTAGGTACCGGAGCTGACCCGGACGTCGAGCGTCACGCTCTCGCCCGTATACGCGATGACTTCGAGCGCGTGCACCCGCGAACGTCGCACCGGCATCTCCACCTCGACGCCGCGGCGCGCAAGCCTGTACGCGCGCTCGCCGCCGATCTTCACCGCCGACGCGGCCGGGATCGGCAGCTCGATCTCGCCGCGGAGGCCCTCGAGCCGTTCGGCGAGCTCGTCCTCGCTGGGAGAGGCCCGCCGCTCGACGACCTCCCCCTCCGGATCTCCGGTCGACGTTCGGCAGGTGAGATCGATCTCCGTCCGGTACCGCTTGTCCAGGCCGACGAGGCATGGTGCCAGCTTAGTTGTCCTGCCGGACAACAACAGGAGGAGCCCCGTCGCGAACGGATCGAGGGTGCCGGCGTGGCCGGTCCGTGCCTTCGTCAGCCTGCGGATCTGGGCCACAACGGCGAACGACGAGGGGCCGCGCGGCTTGTCGACGAGCGCGACGCCCGCAGGCTCAAGCGCGCGAGGCGGCACGTTGGGCGAGGAAGCCGTCGCGGATCTGCTCGACGATTTCTGGCAACGGCAGGTCGGTGGAGAAACCGGCGGCCTGGCGGTGTCCACCGCCGCCGAACCGCCGCGCGATCGCCGAGACGTCGAGCTCGTCGATGCTCGAACGAAGCGATCCCTTGTGGGAACGCGTCGCCTTGTTCAGCTGCTCGCGGATCAGGACTGCGAGCTCTGCCCCCTCGACGGCGCGCAGGTAGTCGATGATCCCTTCGGAATACGGCTCGGAGGCACCGACCTCCCCGAAATCGGCCCGCAGGAGGTGCGAGACGACGATTCGCCCGCCCTCGAGCACCTCGGCACGGGCGAGAGCGCGCGCGAGCAGCTTCAGCTTCGCGAACTCGACGGACTCGTAGACCTCCTGGAAGACGGCGTGGATGTCGGCTCCGGCTTCGACGAGCTCTGCGGCGAGCCGGAGCGCTTTCGGCGTGGTGTTCGCATACTGGAATCGCCCGGTGTCGGTGACGAGCGCTATGTAGAGCGGCTCCGCGAGCTCCGGCGTCAGCTCGACGCCGAGCTCGGCGAACAGATCCCGCAGCACCTCGCCGGTCGAAGACGCATCCGCGACGATGAGGTTCACGTCGCCGAAGCGGGTGTTGTCGTGGTGGTGATCGACGTCGAGCACGAGCGGAGCGCGCGAGAGAACGGCCTCGTCACCGATCCGGTCCTCCTTGGCGCAGTCGACCGCAAGGAGCACACGCTCGGCCGCATCCGCGGGCGGCTCGCGCAGCAGGCCTTCGAGCGGCATGAACGCATATTCGCGTGGCAGCGGCGTCTGGCCGGCGAGATACATGACGGCATCCTTGCCGAGGCTGCGCAACGCCAGAGTTGCCGCGAGGAGGGATCCGAGGGCGTCTCCGTCCGGGTTCTCGTGGGTGACGACGAGAAAGCGGTCGTGTCGCCGCAGCGCATCCGCCGTCGCCTTCAGGTCAGTCGTCTGCGTCATCGTCGTCCGGCGCGAGCTCGTCGATCAGGCGGGTCATGCGCACGCCGCGCTCGACCGACGGATCGTACTCGAAGGTCAATTGGGGGGTTCGCTTGAGCCTGAGCTCCCGGGCGAGCCGCGATTGGAGAACACCGTGCGCAGCCTCGAGCCCGAGCAGACTCGCCCGCTGCTTGCGACCGGAGCCGAGCACACTGACGTACACGGTTGCGTGCCGCAGGTCGGGAGCCGTGTCGACCGCCGTCACCGTGATCAGTCCGATTCGGGGATCCTTGAGCTCGGGGAGGGCCTCCGCGAGCACCTGCCTCACCGACTCGTTCACTCGCCGCATGCGCTCGGTCATGGTCTCCATTCAACCGCCTGAAAGCCAGAACGCGCTCGGGGTGCACTTCGCCGCGTCTTGCGTCGGCGGCCGATCGAAACCCCCGCCCAGGGTGGGGTCGTCGTCCCTCCGCCCTCGAGATCGACGCTACCGGCCAATGCGTCACAAGAGAGTGCCGATCGATCGCAAGAGTCCGGCGCCTCGAATCCGGAAGTCCAGCGAGGCGCCGGCCGACCGGCTGTCTCAGCGGATGACGTCGAGTAGGAGCGGCCGCGGCTCCGGCTCCTCGCCGATCTCGTACGCGGAGAGAAGTGTGAGTTCAGCGGCCTTGGCTGCTGCCTCGTCGCGCGCGTGGATCTCTGCCAGCGTCTCACCCCGCTCCACACGCTCGCCGCGCTTGGCGCGACAGACGACCCCGACCGCGTGGTCGACTGGATCGTCCTTGCGTTCCCGCCCGGCGCCGAGGGTCGTCGCGACGCCGGCCACCTGTCTGGCCCGCACCGCCCGCACGAACCCCGTCGCCGGCGCCCCCACCTGCCGGACGACCGGCGCACGGGGAAGGAGAGCCGGATCGGGGTCGCCGCCCTGGGCACGGATCCAGCGTTCGTACGCGGCGAGAGCCGAGCCGTCGCCGAGGGAACTGCTCGCGCGCTCCCGCGCTTCGTCTTCGTCGGAACCCGGATCCGAGAGCGCGAGCAAGTGGGTCGCGGCGACGACGACAAGCTCTCGAAAGTCGGCAGGTCCGCCTCCCGCGAGCGTCTCGTACGCCTCGTGCACCTCGAGGGCGTTCCCGACCGCACGGCCCAGGGGCTCATCCATGTCGCTGAGAAGGCAGACCACCTCCATGCCGGCCTCCTGCCCCAGCCCCCGCATCGCCCGGGCAAGGCGTCGCGCATCCTCGGTCGTCGGCATGAACGCGCCCTCTCCGACCTTCACGTCGAGGACGAGCGCGCTCGCCCCGCCTGCGATCTTCTTGGACATGATGCTCGCCGCGATGAGCGAGACCTCGTCGATCGTCGCGGTCACGTCGCGCAGCGCGTAGAGCTTCCGATCCGCCGGCACGAGGTCGGTGCTCTGGCCGGCAACCGCGACCCCGATCTCCCGCACCTGGCGAACGAGCTCCTCGGTCGAGAGCTCGACGCGAAAGCCGGGGATGGACTCGAGCTTGTCGAGGGTGCCGCCCGTGTGACCGAGCCCTCGGCCGCTCATCTTCCCGAACGGCGCCCCGCACGCCGCGACGACCGGGCCGACGGCGATCGTCGTCTTGTCCCCCACCCCACCCGTCGAATGCTTGTCGACGACACGCCGGCCGAGCCGGGCGGCCAGGTCCACGGTCTCGCCGCTCCCGACCATCGCCTCCGTGAGCGCGAACGTCTCCGCGGACGACAGCCCCCGGAACCAGACGGCCATGAGCAGGGCCGCCGCCTGGTAGTCCGGAACCTCGTCGCGTGCGTACGCGGCGACGAACTCCCGTAGCTCCGCCGCCGGGATCTCCTCGCCGTTCCGCTTCCGTTCGATCAGCTCAACCGCACGCATCCGCGCGAGCCTAGTGGCTAGTCCTCGGGATCGACGAGAAGCCGCTCTGCGCGCGCGACCTCCCATTCCTGCCCGCGCAGCCAGCGCTCGGCCTCGTCGAGGAGCCGCTCGACCTCCCGGTGCTCGCGGG
>DASSVO010000046.1:0-10803 GCA_035706005.1 Gaiellaceae bacterium
GAGGGAGGCCGGCGTCGTCCCGCACACCGTCGAGACGTCCCCCCAGGAGCTCCGGGCCGACCTCGACCGCCTGATCGAGATCCAGGGCGAGCCGTTCGGCGGCACCAGCATCTACGCCCAGTACCGCGTCTTCCAGCTCGCTCGCCAGGCAGGAATCAAGGTCATGCTCGACGGCCAAGGGGCAGACGAGCTCTTCGCCGGCTACCGCTACTACCTCCCCGACCGGTTCGGAGGGCTGCTCGCGAGTGGGCGGTTCGTCACCGCGGCGCGACTGCTTTCGGCGCTCTCGGATCTGCCGGCGGCAAGCCGTGCCGAGGTCGCGGTCAACGGGCTCCAGCGCGTCGTCCCGTGTGCGAGCCGGACGTTCCTGCGGGGCCTCGCCGGGCGGCCGCCAGTGCCCGAGTGGCTCGATCGACGTTGGCTCGACGCGCGTGACGTGGTCCTCACCGACGGGGCCCGAACGGATCGCGCGAACCTGAAAGCGCATCGAGTCGCGTCCGTACGCGGGAACCTCCGGACACTGCTCCGTCACGAGGACCGGAACTCGATGGCCTCCTCCATCGAGAGCCGCGTTCCCTTTCTCACCCCGGCGCTCGCCGAGTTCGCGGCAGGCATGCCGGACGACTACCTCATCGCCCCCGACGGTACCGGCAAGCTCGTGCTCAAGCGCAGCCTCCGCGGCCTCGTGCCCGACCCGATCCTCGACCGACGCGACAAGATCGGCTTCGCCACCCCCGAAGCAAAATGGCTGCGCACGCTCGCCCCATGGGTCGAGGACGTCTTCGACAGCGATGCCGCCCGGACGGTCGGGCCGCTCCGCGTCGACAGAGCGCGAAGGTGCTGGCAACAGATGCGTGACGACAGGCGGCCCTTCAACCCGGTGGCGTGGCGATGGCTGAACCTCATCCGCTGGGTGGACCGGTTCGACGTCGCTCTGGATTGAGCAGTGGCCACCGCGCTCGTCCTCGTCCGGAACGACGTCAGCCACGACACGCGCATCCTGCGCGAGGCGCGGGTGCTGCGCGACCTCGGCTACGAAGTCCTCGTCGCCGGCGTGGTCTCACGCGAGGAGCAGGAGACCGAGCTCGATCTCGACGGGATCCGCGTCACACGGCTGCTCGGGCGGCTGCAACGACTCCGGAACCTCGTTCGACGATCCGACGGCACGCCGGGCCCGCAAACCCGCGCGGGTCGCACTACCGGGACACCGCTCCGGCGCCGGCTGGTTCGGCTCGTGGTCACGGTCGCCTTCAACCTCCGCGGCATCGGGCTCGCCTGGCGCGTTGCGCCGGAGCTCGTCCATGCCAACGACTACGACACGATGTGGATCGCTGCCACGGCGAAGCTGCTCCGCCGCAGCCGGGTCGTCTACGACGCCCACGAGCTGTGGCCGGACCAGGACGGCGACATCGGCTGGCGGCCCTGGCTGATCGCGTGCGAATGGTTGTTCCTGCGAATTGCAGACGCCACGATCACCGTGAGCCCGGGTTGCGCGGAAGCGCTGGCCGAGCGTTATCGCGTGCAACCGCCGGTCGTGGTCCGCAACCTGCCGGAGAGCGTCGTCGAAGGCACACGGAGATCCGAGGCGGTCGCGGAGCGCGAGCCGCTCGCCGTGTACACCGGCCTAGTCGCGCCCGGTCGGGGACTCGAGGAGGCTGTGGCGGCGCTGGCCGTTGCCCCGAAGCTCCGGCTCCGAATAGTCGGCCCCGACAACGCGGGTTTCGGCGCTGAGGTGGTCGAACAGGCGAAGACGATCGGGGTCGCCAATCGCCTCGAGATACGACCACCGGTGCCGCCGGGGCACGTCGCGGAGTCGATCGTCGACGCCGACATCGGACTCGTGCTCATCCAGCCGACCTCGCTGAGCCACCGCCTGTCGTTGCCGAACAAGCTCTTCGAGTACCTCGCCGCAGGACTGCCGGTCGTCGCGACGGATCTCCCCGTGATGGGGCCGGTCGTGCGAGACGAGGGCCTGGGAGAGGTGGTGCCGCCGGGCGACGTCGCTGCGATCGCGGAGGCAATGGTGCGTCTCGCTACCCCCGAGCGGAACGCCGACGCCCGCGAACGTGTGCACGAGTTTCGGAAACGCGTCTCGTGGGACCGCGAGCGGCGCATCCTGGAGGACGTCTACGCGTCAGCGGCTCGAACGGGACGAGTGCCGGCGGATAAGCGGTCGACTGCGGCCTGATAGTCGGAAACGAGTTGCTCGGCGATGTGCCGCGGGTCGTGCCATTGCTCCACATACGCGCGCGACCGTCGCCCGAGCTCCGGGAGATCCTCGCGGCGAGTCGTCAGGAGGTCCGTGAGGACGTCATGGATCGTCGTCGGCTCTGCCGAGACGATGGGGATCTGAGCACGCATCGGTTGCGGCACGAAGCCGAGGTCGTCTTCCCGGACGTACGAGACCACGGGTCGCCCGAGCGCCATCGCTTCGACGGCAACGCCGCCGTACCAGCCGATGAGGAGCTGGTCGACGACGAGATCTGCTTCCCGGTAGAGAGCTATGGCTTCGATCTGCGTCATCCCTTCGACGAGCTGGAAGTCGAGCTCGATCCCTTCGCCTTTGAGACGGTTGACCGCGTCCACCACGAAGCGCGTCCCCTTGATCTGCCGGTTCGTGGGCGCATGCAGGACGAGTGGCCGGTCGTTGTTGCCAACCGGCCGGCCGGTCTCCCACTTCCGCGGGTCGACATGCGCGTATGGCACGAACCGCGCGCGCTCCGGCAAGACCCGGAGCAGGTCCGGGTTGAGCGCGTAGATCCCGTCTGCGTACCGGCCGAAGCGCTGGATCCTGCGACGCTTGTTCGCGTCCGATTCCGGGGTGTAGTGCCCCGGCGCAGCCTCATCCGTACCGTTGACGGGGAAGTGCGCGGAGACGTTTCCCTGCCGCGCGTCGTCCCCCTGGAACGTGACGAAGATCGCCTTTCCCGCCCGTCTCAGCAACGGCAGGTCCAGCTGCTCGAACACCGCTTCGTACCTCAGGTACACGCGCTCCCGGATCCGAGCGGCCGTCGGCGCGCCGGGAGCGTCAGCCGGACTGCGCTGCGGTGCGAGCGTGGAGCCGAAGTTGAAGTGGATGACGTCGAAGTCGCGCAGCACCCGCGGGAGCAGGCGCCACCGCTTGAGCTCCTGTACCGCGACCCGGTCCCCGTCGTCCCAGACGACGTGGTCCACCGGATAGCCGAAGGGCGACCGCTTGAAGACCATTGTCGTGCTCTCCAGGCCGAGCTCCCGCTCGGCCGCAGCGAGCCCTGCCGGATTTCCTCCGACGATCCACGGGCAGTGGAGAACGCGGAGCGGCTTCAACTGAGCGCTACGGGGTCTGCACGCTCGACAGCTTGTCCTGCTCGCGCCACTCGATGACGGATCCGAGGCCCTCGTCGAGCTTGATCGCGGCGCGGAAGCCGGTCAGCTCCTCGGCCAGCTCCGTGCTGCCGATCCGGTTCGTGACGAACATCTGCTCCTGCGGGAGGTATTCCGGCTGGAGGTCGCTTCCGGTCAGGGCGAGCAGCCGCTCGACGAGCTCGTTGATCGTTGTCTGGACGCCCATGCCGACATTGAGGAAGACGTCGCTGGCGTCGGACTTGAGCGCGAGGATGTTCGCCCGTGCCACGTCGTCGACGTGGACGAAGTCGTACGCCTGCGATCCATCGCCGAAGACGACGGGCGCCTCGCCGGCCTCGATCTTGTCGAGGACCTTCATGATCACGCTGACGTACGTGCCCTTGTAGTCCATCCGAGGGCCGTACACGTTCATGTAGCGGAGGCCGACGTAGTCGAGCCCGTGTTGCTCGTTGATGGCTCGGAAGAACTGCTCGCCGGCGATCTTCGTCGCGCCGTACAGCGTCCGGTTGTTGAACGGATGGTCCTCGGTCATGGGGATGGCGAGCGCGTCCCCGTAGACCGAGGCCGACGAGGAGTACACCACCTTCCCGACGTTCGCCCGCTGGGCCGCGTCGATCACGTTGAACGTGCCGAGTGCGTTCACGTCGACGGCATCCCGCGGGTGGTGGACGCACTCGTGCAGCCACAAGGCGGCCAGGTGGAACGCGTAGTCGCTCTCCTCCATCACCTGCTCGAGGCAGGGCAGGTCGAGTATCGACCCCTCGCGGATCTCGACGCGCGGGTCGCGAGCCGCAGACGCGAGGTTGCCTCGCGTTCCACGCACGAAGTTGTCGATGACGATCACGCGCTCGACCCCCTCGTCGAGCAGCTGGTCGACGATGTGCGAGCCGATGAACCCGGCACCACCGATGACTGCGATGGTCGAGCCTTCGATCTGCGGCATTGGCGACGAGTCCTTTCCTGAGCTGACGCGCGGACGGCAAGCCATGCTAGCCCGCCTGCGCCGCGCGCCCGGATCAGATGCCGAACTGTGTCGCGGCGCGCCCGGCGACGTACCGCCCGATCGCGAGCGAGGACGTGGCGCCGGGCGACGGCGCGTTGACGACGTGGAGAGAGCGGTGCCCCTCCGCGAAGAGGAAGTCGTCGACGAGCCCGCCGTCCCTCGTCATCACCTGGGCGCGGATACCCGAGGGGCCGCGCACGACGTCTCGGCCTCGCAGGATCGGCAGGTAGCGCTGCATCTCGCGCACGGCCGCCGGCTTGACGAGATCGCGCCAGACCTCGGTCGCTCCCATCCGCGCGTAGCGCGTGGCGAACCGGACGACCCCCGGCCATGTGACCACGTCCGCCGCGTCATGCGCGGAGAAGCTCGCACGACGGTAGCCCTCGCGCGCCAGCGCAGGCATGGCGTTCGGCCCGGCCCAGACTGCTCCGTCGAAGCGACGTGTGAAGTGGACGCCCAGGAAGGGGAACGCCGGATCGGGAACCGGGTAGATGAGCCCCCGAACGAGGTCCGCCCCGGCGCCGCGCAGCATCCAGTACGCGCCGCGGAAGGGGACGATTCGGGCGTCGAGGTCGGCCCCGGCAAGCGCCGCGATCCGGTCCGACTGGAGACCCGCGCAGGCGATCAGTGCAGCGGCCCGTATCCGACCGGACGTCGTCGTCACCGCCAGTCCGTCGCCGTCCCGCTCGATCCGGGCTACGGCGGTCCCCAGCTCGAGTCTCGCGCCACGAGCCCTCAGGACATCGGCCATCTTCTCGGCGACGAGGCGAAAGTCGACAACCCCGGTCTCGGGCACGTGAAGGCCGCGAATGCCGCGGACGTGGGGCTCGACCCCGAGCAACTCCTCCGCCTCCAGCTCCGCCATCGTCTCGATCCCGTTTCCGACTCCGCGGCGCTTCAGCTCGGCAAGTCGGTTCAGCTCGGATTCGTCGACCGCCACGACGAGCTTGCCGCAGCGCCGCAGCGGTATCTCGTGCTCGGCGCAAAAGGCCTCGAGCAGCCCTTTGCCCTCCCGGCAGAGTGACGCCTTCAGCGACCCGGGGGCGTAGTAGAGGCCCGCGTGGACGACCCCGGAGTTGTGGCCGCTCTGGTGGACCGCCAGAGCGTTCTCCCTCTCGAGCAGCGTCAGCCGAAGACCGGGCGAACGCTCGAGCAGCGCGAGGGCGGAGGCGAGGCCGACGATCCCGCCTCCCACGACGATGACGTCTGCGTCCACGGAACCGGGCTCGGCGTCAGCGAATTATCACGTTTAGTCCCCGGACGGCGAACCACCTGTTCACCTTGCCGTCCGTGGAGCGGCCGACAAACATCCCGAGTCCCAGCCACCGGCCCTTGATTCGCGCTCTGAAGGTGTGGTAGCGCCACCTGGCTGTCGCAGGCACCGTGGTGTCGATGATGTTCGGATGCGGCCCCGCCGGAAACTCGTCCACCAGGACCTGGATCGGGCCGTGTGCCGGCCCCCGCAGCCAGAGGCCGACGACGACCCGGCTCCCGGGTGGCGGCGCCGCCGCGAGCGTCGGGACCACGGCGCCGTAGGAGCCGATCCAGCCACGCCGCACGCGCACTGCGATTCCGCCGCCTCTCCGCCGTGGGACGAGAGCCAGCGTCGAGTGATACTTCGGTACCCAGGGTGCAAACTTGCTCACCGCGCTCGGTGCAACGACAGCAGACACACCGTGCGTGTTCGCGAAGGCCACGGAGAGATAGATCACGAGCGCGAAGAAGGCGGCGAGGCCGGCGAGGAGGAGCCGCGAGTCGTTCGAGCGCGGAAGCCGCACGCGGGAGAGGAGCTCCGTCAAGGTCTAGTACGCGCCGCGACGGCCCAGGACCGCGGGCAGCGTCATCAGGACGATCCGGATGTCGCGCATCAGCGAGAGGTTCTCGACGTACTCGCGCTCGACGGCCAGCCGCTCCTCGAAGGTCAGCTCGCCCCGGCCGTACACCTGCATCGGGCCGGTGATGCCCGGCTTCACCTGGAGCCGGAACTGATGCTCCGGCGCGTAGCGCTCGACGAGGTCGAGCTGCTCGGGCCGTGGCCCGACGATGGACATCTCGCCGCGAAGCACGTTGATCAGCTGCGGTAGCTCGTCGATGCTCGTCCGCCGCAGCAGCCGGCCCACCCGCGTGACGCGCGGATCGGCCTTGAGCTTGAACATCGGAGCGTCGAGCTGCTCGAACGGGACGAGCTCGGGAAGCATCGCCTCGGCGTTCTTGACCATCGTCCTGAACTTGAGCATCTGGAACGGGCGCCCGCGCTCGCCCCCGCGGACCTGGCGGAAGAAGATCGGCCCCCGGGAGTCGACCAGCGTCGCGAGCGCGACGACGAGCAAAAGCGGCAGGACGCAGACGAGGGCGGCGATCGCGAGGAGGACGTCGAGAGAGCGCTTGAGCGCCATCGTCATCCGCGAGATGTCCCACGTGTTGTAGTCGAGGAGGGGAAGGTCCGCGATGTGCGTGAGGTTCGTCGCGGTCCCGAACATCCCGCGCGTCGGCGGGACGATCGTGAGCTTCACGCCGTGGAGCCGGCACGCCGGCAGCAGCTTCTCGAGGATGTCCTCGCCCAGCTCGCGACAGGCAACGACAACTCGATCGACGGTGGGCACGACCTCGTCGACGCGGTCATGCAGGAGCGCGCAGTTCTCGACCCTGCCCGACACCGCGGCGTGGATGTCCGGGAAGAGCTCGAGCTTGCGGACGACGGCCTGCGCCAGCGGGCCATCGCCGACGATGAGCATGCGCTGGGGAGGCGTGATGCGCCGCCAGACCGCACGCATGGTCGCGCGGAACGCGAACCCGAGCCCGAGCGCCGTCCCCCAGACGAGCAGGCGGTCGTCGGAGCTCAGATCGAGAGCCGGGAACGGCACGAGCAGGAGCGTCAGGACCGCGGTGCTGCTCAGCGCCCACACGACGAGCCACGGCAGCTCGTCGACGGTCAGGTGGCGCAACGTCCGGTGATCGCGGTCGTAGAGCCCGGCGAGCTTCGCGCTGACGATCCAGACCGGAGCAAGGAGGACGAGCAGGAAGGCGGCCTCCACCCCGCTTCCCCACAAGCCCACGAAAACCGCCGCCACGACGATCGCGAGCACGTCGGCGACCGCGAGCATCCGCCGGAGGAGAGGCTCCGGAGGGTAGGAGAGGTGGCCGGCTTCGAGGCTGTCCCGCGAGCTGCCGGTACGCGCTCCGGTCACGATGTCGAGCTCACTCAAACCGGCGGCCTCCAGTGCGGCGTAGACGCGCGCCCGATTGGGCGCTGACACGGTAGCTTCGGCTCGCGACGGCCGCCACTTAACAGCCGGTGCTCGAGAAGCAGGGCGAAAGGGGGTTGAGGCGCCGTGCCTCGTCCAGGTCGCGCTTGGCCTGGCCGATCGCGCCTTGCTTGGCCTCGATTCGGGCCGCGATGAACCAGAGGCTCCAGTCGCGTCTCGACCGGCTGATTGCCTTGTCCAGCCAGCGCGAGGCCTCCGGATAATTCGCCTCCGCCTCGGACACGAGGCCGAGCTGCAGATACGGCGTGGCCGCCCACGACTCTACGGCCTTGGCCGCCAGAGCCTCGGACCGCGCCCTCGCCCCGTTCCCGGCTGCCACCGCGCTCTGGCTGTTGCTGATGTGGATTCCCGCGGCGAGCACGACGACCTGCGGCAGGATCGCCGCCACTGCGACGAGCGCAAGCGCCGGCCGCACCACGCCGAAGCGGTCCCAGGCCGCCGCACGGGCGGAGGGAAGAGCCCCGATGGCGAACCCCAGCATCCCGACACCGACGACCGCTATGCCCGCGAGCTGCCAGACCCAGTCGTAGGCGGCAGCGACGAAGAACGCGATCCCGCACGCGGCGGCCGCGGCGACCTCTCCGCTGGCGAGTGCGAGCGCGGATCGGACCGCTGCAGCGACCGCTGCGATCACCGCACCGCCGATGAGCAGCAGCCCGATGATCCCCAGCTCGCCGAGCGCCTCGAGGTAGAGGGAGTGGGCGAACTGGGTGAAGGCGTGGAGCGAGCGGTGCTGCAGCCACCAGGCCTGCCAGGAGCCGGCGCCGCCGCCGTTCAGCGGGTGAGCCCGGAACTGGGAGACAGCCGCACTCCAGAACTGCCAGCGGCCGCTGCCCGAGCTGCTCAGGAGGTGGTTCTGGGTCTGGGTCGCGGAGGAGCCGGGCGACGCGCTGTTGGGGTTCTTGAAGGCGTCGAACTTGGCTACCGGGTGCGCCAGCACGATGGCAACGATGGCGAGCACGACGATCGCGGCTGCGGTCGCCTGCCCGGCCCGACGCGGCGGCGTCGGCAGCCGCTTCCCGAGCTCCGTGAGGCCGAGCCACGCCGCCGCGGTCACGACGCAGGCGATCCCGATCCAGAGCGCCGCATGGTGCCCCTGATGCACTCCGAGTGGCGTGTCGACGTCTCCGTTGACCAGAGCCTTCTTCGGTACGAGCACGGCGACGGCCACGGCGCCCGCGGCTCCCGCGACGCCGACCGCCGCCAGGGCTGCCCAGCGTCGCGGCGTGAGCAGGAGGAACGCGACGACGCCGACCCCCGCGGCGACGAACGCGCCGCGCGAGGAGGTGAGGTACATGACCGCGGCGAGAATCGGCAGAGGCAGCGCCGCGAGGGCGCTCGTCACGCGTGAGCGCCGCGACGCCATGATCGAGAGGAGCAGCGGATAGGCGAGGGCGACATCGATTCCGAGCCCGTTCCAGTAGCCAAGCGGGAAGCTGAGCCGGCTCTTGAGCGGTGAGAGGATCTGCGTTCCCGTCTGCAGCCCGAACGTGCTGGGAAAGCACCGGCTGACGAGAGCCACTCCGGCCACCGTGGCGAGGGCCAGCGCCACGCCTCGGACGAGGACCGAAGCCGGGACGAGCCGTGCGAGCACGATTGCGATCGCGAACGCGACGACGTACAACGACACCTGGTTGAACTGCGCGAACGCCCGCTCCGCGTCCGACGCCCATGCGGTCGAGATCAGAACCCAGACGGCGAAGGCGGCGAACAGGCCCACGGCGGTCAGGCCGAGCCGCCCGACACGCGCCCGCGCGGATGCCATTCCGATCGCAGCGCCGGCGCCCAGCACCCACCAGCCCGCGATTCCGGCGTACGCGCGCGTCGTGGTGCCGAAGCCGCCGTTTGCGTACGAGAGCGCAAAGACCGCCGCAGCCACGCCGATTGCCACAGCACCATCGCGCAGGAGCACACTTTGCTCTCTGCTTACTTTTGCCAGCGCCACGGGCAGCTACAGTAACGGCCGTGTTCAGGGCGCTGAACCGGCTTCTGGTGGCCGCCCTCGCCGCAGGCGCGATGTTCGCTGCACCCTCGGCGGCATTGGCGGACTGTGGCGGCGGACCCTCGGCACAACACGTCTACAGCGAGTGCGTCACCGGTGCGAGCGGCGGGAAGCACATCAAGGCCCCGCCGACGAGCGGCGGACAGGTCGGCTCGAACTCGACGTCGCCAATCTCGAGCCGCACCGCAACCGCGCTCAAGAACGCGGGCAAGGACAGCAGGACCCTGCAAGCGTGGGTCCATGGCGCCGGCAAGCGCACGCTCCAGTCGCCTCACTCCGGGGACGGTTCCGAGCCGAGCGCCCTCGGCTCGGCATTCGACCTGGGCTCCGGCCCGTTGGCACTCCTCGCCTTGCTCGGGGGCACCGCGCTCCTGCTGCTCGGCGGCAGTGGACTGCGCGTCTGGCGCGCCCGGCACCGCGTCTAGCACGCCGCGGTCACCGACGGTAGACCTCGAGCGTCCGCTCGATCACCGCGTCCCAGCCGAAGCGCCCCTCCGCGCGAGCCCGTGCGGCTCGACCGAGCCGCTCCCTGAGATCCGGATCGGCGAGTAGCCGCTCCACCGCCTCGCGCAACGCCGCAGCGTCGCGCGGCGGCACGAGCAGGCCGGTCTTGCCCTCGTCGACGAGCTCGAGCAGCGCGCCACCCGCCGCCGCGACGACCGGCCTCCCGAACGCCATTGCCTCCGCCGCCGCGAGGCCGAACCCCTCTCGCTCGCACGGCGCGACGACGACCGACGCCCGCTCGAGCAGCCGCTCCACCTCGGCGTGGGGCACCGCGCCGAGCGCGTGCGGTACGCGGTCGCGCAGCGGGCCGTCCCCGGCGACGACGAGGTTGAGGTCTCCGACCGCCTCGATGAGCGTGTCGACGTTCTTCTCCGGCGAGAGCCTGCCGACATAGAGCACTTCCGGCGGCTCGGCCGGCGCGGCCACCGCCGCCGGGACGCGAACGCCGTTCGGGATCACGACGACCTCCACTCCCGCGGCGCGTACGGGCGCGGCGACCGTCTCGGAGACGCAGATCACGGCCGCGGCCGGACGCAGGAGGGCGCGGAGGAGGCGCGGCCGGCGCAGCGCGAGCTCGACGTCCGAGAAGCGGCCGGCGGAGCCGGAGCCGTGCAGCGTCACGACGAACGGCCTGCCGCCGAAGCGAGCGACCGCCGCGGTGAGGAGCCAGTGGGCGTGGACGA
>DASSVO010000047.1:0-22912 GCA_035706005.1 Gaiellaceae bacterium
GAGGCGTTGAAGAGCGTCGAGTTGAGCGCGATCGCGTTCGGCAGATCCTCCCGCCCGACCATCCGGTACGTGAGCTGCTGCCGCGACGGCACGTCGAGCACGAGCACCGTCCCGTTGACGGCCGCGATGAGGTAGAGCATCCACGGCTGCGCGAAGCCGCCGAACGCGATCCAGGCGAGCGCGGACGCCGAGACCAGCTGTGCCGCCTGCGTCGCGATCACGGTGCGGCGCGCCTCGAGCCGGTCGGCGAGGACGCCCGCGAACAGCCCGAACAGCATGTACGGCGTGAACTGTGCGAAGGCCATCACGCCGACATCGAAGGGCGAGTGCGTGAGCTGGAGGATGAACCAGGCGAGCGCGATCCGCTGCATCCACGAGCCGGTCTGCGAGATGGCCTGACCGCCGAAGAAGAGGCGGTAGTTGCGGTAGCGAAGACTCTGGAACGTGCGCTTGGCCGCCCTCGTCAACGCCGTCCCTCCTCGTCGGCGAGCAGCCGGAGGAGCGGCTCGACGGCGGCGCCCACGGCTGCGAGCTCGTCCGGCGAGAGCGTCCCGAGCCGGCTCGCCAGCCAGGCGGTCCGGCGCGAGCGGACGCGGCGCAGCGTCCGCTGGCCCTCGTCCGTCAGCGTCAGACCGACGCAGCGGCGGTCGCTGTCGCTCGGCGTGCGCGTGATGAGCCCGTCGCGCTCGAGCCGCGAGATCCGCTTCGACATCGCCGCGGTCGAAACACGCTCCTCGGCGGCGAGCTCGCCGACGGTGACGCCGGGCGCATACTTGATCGCGACGAGCAGGCCGACCTGATGGGGCGAGACGCCGCCGATCTTCTCGCGGCGAAGCTCTCGGGCGAGGTGGAGCAGCGTGGGGCGGAGGCGGTCGGCCACCGCCATCGCATCGAGTCGCTGCTTCGTCGCCTGGGGCATTCGTTAACCAGGTTAGCAAAATGCCTAACCGGGCTAACGGTTTCCTTACGGGTTAAGAGCTCCTTACAGGATCTTCGAGAGGAACAGCTTCGTCCGATGGTGCTCGGGCTCGACGAAGAAGTGCTCGGGCGTTCCCTCTTCGATGATCTGCCCGTCGGCCATCATCACGACCCGGTCGGCGGCCTCGCGGGCGAACCCCATCTCGTGCGTGACGACGATCATCGTCATGCCCTCGTGCGCCAGCTCGCCCATGATGAAGAGGATGTCGCCGATCGCCTCCGGGTCGAGCGCGCTCGTCGCCTCGTCGAACAGGATGAGCGCCGGCTCCATCGCGAGCGCGCGCGCGATCGCCACCCGTTGCTGCTGGCCGCCCGACAGCTTCCCGGGATACGTGTCGAACTTGGCCTCGAGCCCGACCCGCGAGAGCAAGACCTTCGCCTTGTCGACCGCGTGCTCCCGATCCATGTCGAGCACCTTGATCGGGCCTTCGGTCACGTTCTCGAGCGCCGTCTTGTGCGGGAACAGATTGAAGCGCTGGAAGACCATCCCGATCTGCGTCCGCTGGTGCGCGATGTTGCGGTCGCTGTCCTCGACGAGCCTGTCTCCCCGCTGCCGGTAGCCGATCAGCCGGCCGTTGACCTCGATCCGGCCGGAGTCGATCTTCTCGAGATGGTTGATGCAGCGGAGGAAAGTCGTCTTGCCCGAGCCCGAGGGGCCGATGATGCAGACGGTCTCCCCCTTCGTCACGTCCAGCGAGATCCCCTTCAGCACCTCGAGCCGGCCGAAGCGCTTGTGGACGTCCTCGGCGTGCATGACGACCTCGTTCATCCGCCGCCTCCGCGGGCCCAGGACGTCATTGGGTTCCAGGCGGCTTGCAGCCGCTCACCGAAGCTCAGCTCGTCGCCGCGCTCACTCCGTGCCAGGCGGCGCTCGATCCACGCCTGGATGAACGTCCAGACGGTCGTGAGCAGGAGGTACCAGACGGCGATGGCGAGGAAGTAGTCGGCGATGAAGAAGTGTGAGTAGTTCTGCTCGGAGAAGGCGAACATCTCGAAGACACCGATCGTGTACGCGAGCGAGCTCGTCTTCATCATGTTGTTGAACTCGTTGCCGAGCGGCGGCACGATCACGCGCGCCGCTTGCGGCAGGATGATGCGGCGCATCGCCAGCCCGTACGTCATCCCAACGGACTTCGCCGCCTCCATCTGGCCCCTGTCGACCGAGTCGATGCCGGCCCGGATGATCTCTCGCATGTACGCACCCTCGTTGATGCTCAGCGCGACGATCGCGGCGATCGCGGCATCGGGCACGGTCCAGAAGCCGAAATCAAATGTCGGCCAGCTGAACGCGAAGTAGACGTAGAAGATCTGGACGAGCACCGGCGTCCCGCGGAAGATCCAGACGTAGACGCCGGAGATCCAGCGCAGCGGAGCGAAGCGCGACATGCGGGCGAGTGCGGCGAGAAGCCCGAGTAGCACTCCCACCGCCTGGGCGACGACCGAGATGTAGACCGTCGCCCAGAGCGTGCGGAAGAAGACGGAGTGCGGGTGAAAGACCTGCTGCCAGATGACGTGCAAGTCGACTGCGACGAGCGCGTGCATCTGGCAGCGGTTTCTCCTACGGGTTCTTCAGCGCGAACTGGCTCGCCTGCCACCTCGCGAGGATCTTCTGCATGTCACCGTTCGAGTACAGCGCCTTCACCGCGGTGCTGATCTGGTGCCCGAGCGGGTCGCCCTTGCGGGTGGCGATGCCCTCGGGCGCCGTCTCGAGCTGCTGGCCCGCGGTCTCGAACTTCCCGTGCGTCGTGCGGATGTAGTACAGGACCGGCGGCGCGTCGGCGAAGTACGCGTCCACCTTGCCGGCCTGGATCGCCGCCGCGGCGCTCGTGTCGGCCGGGTAGCTCTTGATCGTGATCGGCGCCTTGCCCTGGCTCTTCAGGGTCTTGTTCTCGGCGTTCAGGCCGTCGAGCTCCGTCGTCGCCGACTCGACGGCGGCGCTCTTGCCGGAGAGGCTCGCGAGCGTCGAGACGTGCGACGGGTTCCCCTTCTTCACCATCAGGAACGCGCCGACGTTGACGTACGGGACGAAGTCGACCTGCTTGCTCCGATCCGACGTGATCGTCATCGAGCTGATGATCGCGTCGCACTTCTTCTGCTTGAGCGCGGAGATGATCACGTCGAAGCCCGTCGTCTTGATCTGGGCCGTCGAGCCGAGCTGCTGTGCGACGGCGTCCGCGATGTCGATGTCGTAGCCGGCGGCCTTCCCGTTCACGATGGACTCCGCCGGCGGGTACGTCGTGTCGACGCAGAAGACGAGGGGGTTCGGCACGTTCGAGGCTGCGTTCGTCGTCGTGGTCTTGTTCGAGCCGCTGCTACCGCCGCCGCAGGCGGCGAGGGTCGCGACGAGCGCCGCGACCGCGACCAGCGGGAGAAGACGCTTCACGGGATGCCCTCCTGTTGTCGAAACCGAGCGAGAAGCAGGACTTTACAGACCGAGCGCCGCAGCCGTGAGCGACTGGAAATGGCCGATCAGCTGCTCGCTGCGGCTCATGAGCACGCCGTGCTCGAGCGCGCCCGAGGCGACGCCCCGCTGGACTCCCTCGACGAGCGCCAGGTCCTCCTGTCCGACCTGCTGGTCGAAGGCGAGGAGCTCGTCGATCCACGCCGGCTCGACGTCCGGGCCGAAGAAGTAGTCGAGGAAGCGGTACGTCCGCTCGGGTGTCAGCGGCACGAAGGGGCCGATCGAGAGGTTCGGGTGTCCGGGGAAGATGTTGATGCCGAGGTTCGGCCACAGGAAGTGGAACTGCGCGCGCGCCAGCTCGTCGGCCGGCGCGACCGTCCGGGACGGGCCGTGCTGGGTCGAGAGGCGCCCGTCGGTCGAGAGCCGGTACGCCTCGGGCGAGACGTCGATCAGCTCGCTGAAGGCGGGATGCGCGACCTGGCAGTGGTAGCACTCGAGGAAGTTCTCGCTCACGATCTTCCAGTTCGCCTCGACCTCGGCCTCCCAGCGCGAGTGGTGGACGAGCGAGTCCACGTCGAGCCCGAGCTCCTCGACCTGCGCCGGTAGCGAGCCGAGCCCCTGTGCGAGCGGCTCGGGATCGGCGCCTGCGTTCGCGAAGACGAACGGGCCCCATGTGTCGACGGCGAGCGGCACGAGCCCGAGCTCCTCCTGAGGGAACTCCGGCTCCTCCTCGCTGCGCGGCGCCTTGCGGAGCCGGCCGTCTAAGCCGTACGTCCAGGCGTGGTACGGACACTGGAGCGTCTCGCGGCTGCCCTCCCCCTCGGCGAGGGCGAAGCCGCGGTGGCGGCAGACGTTGACGAAGCCGCGCAGCACGCCGTCGCGGTCGCGTGTCACGACGACGGGCGTGCGGTCGACCTCGGTGGCGAAATAGCCGGGCTGTGCGAGCTGTCCCGTGTGGCCGACGTACTGCCACGCGGGACGGAAGATCCGCTCGCGCTCTTGCCGCAGGATCTCGGGGTCCGTGTACCAGCCATACGGCAGGGTCTTCTCCACGGGAGAGAATCTAGTGGTGCGCGCGATGGTGCTTCACGCGGCAGGCGAGCCGTTGCGGCTCGAGGAGGTTCCCACCCCAGAGCCCGCAGCCGGCCAGGTCCTGCTGCGGGTAGCCGCCTGCGGCGTCTGCCGGACCGACCTCCACGTCGTCGACGGCGAGCTCCCGAACCCGAAGCTCCCGCTCGTCCCCGGCCACCAGATCGTCGGCCGGACGGAGGACGGGCGCCGCCTCGGCGTGCCCTGGCTCGGCTGGACGGACGGCACGTGCCGTTACTGCCTCTCCGGGCGGGAGAACCTCTGCGAGGCGGCCCGGTTCACGGGCTACGACCTCGACGGCGGCTACGCGGAGTGGGTGGTCGCCGACGAGCGCTACTGCCTCCCGATTCCCGAGGAGTACGACGATCTGCAGGCGGCGCCGCTGCTCTGCGCGGGGCTGATCGGGTACCGCTCGCTGCGGCTGGCCGGCGATCCCGAGCGGCTCGGGCTCTACGGATTCGGCTCGTCGGCTCACATCGTGGTGCAGGTCGCACGGTACGAGGGCCGGCGGGTCTTCGGCTTCGTCCGTCCCGGAGACGACGCCGCTGCCGCGTTCGCGCTCGAGCTCGGCTGCGAGTGGGCCGGCCCGTCCGACCGGCCGGGCCCCGAAGAGCTCGACGCGGCGATCATCTTCGCTCCCGTCGGCGAGCTCGTGCCGGCGGCGCTGCGGGCACTCGCGCGCGGCGGCGTCGTCGTCTGCGCCGGCATCCACATGAGCGACGTCCCGAGCTTCCCGTACGAGCTGCTCTGGGAGGAGCGCGTCGTCCGCTCGGTCGCGAACCTGACGCGGCGCGACGGGGAGGAGTTCCTCGACCTCGCGCCGCGCGTCCCCGTCCGGACGGAAGTCGAGACCTTCCCGCTCGAGCAGGCAAACGACGCGCTCGGCCGGCTCCGCCGGGGCGAGTTGCGGGGTACCGCCGTGCTTAGAGTGGACGTATGAGCCGCCTGACCCAGCTGGCCGATCTCGCCTCCCGGCACCGCCGGCTGCTCGGCGTGCTCCAGCTCGTCCTGCTCGCCGTCTTCCTCGGCAGTCTCGGCTGGGCGCTCCGCGGCACGTTCCGGGCGGCCGCGCACGATCTCGACAACGCGAACCTCGTCCTCTTCGCGCTCGGCTGCGCGGCGCTCGGCGGCTACTACCTCGTCTTCGTGCTCGGCTGGATGCGGATCCTCGCGGAATGGGGGATCCGGCTGTCCTACCCGGCCGCGCTGCGGGCGGAGATGCTCTCGATGCTCGCGAAGTACATCCCGGGCGGAATCTGGACTCCGGCTGCGCGCGTGGTCGCGGCTCGGCGTGCTGGCGTCACCGACGCGGCGCTCGTCACGTCGTCGATGCTGCTCGAGGCGGGACTCTCCGCGGTCGCGGGGGTGATCGTGTTCGTCGTCAGCCTTCCGTTCGTCGACAACGTGGACGCGCCGCTGATCCCGCTCGTGATCTTCGGCGCGGTGCTCGCGATCCTCGTGCAGCCGCGCGTCTTCAGGCCGCTCGCCGGCAAGGTGCTGCGCCGGTTCGGCTACACGAAGGAGCTGCCGAACCTGCGTGCACGGACCCTCAGCGCGCTCCTCGTCTTCTACGCCGGCACGTGGGTGCTCGGGGGCTTCGCGCTGTGGCTGCTGCTGCGCTCGGTCGGCGCCCATCCCGAGGTGGCGTCGATCGTCTTCCTCGGCGGCACGGCTGCGGTGGGCGCGATCGTCGCGGTGCTGGTCGTCTTCGCCCCGTCGGGGCTCGGCGCGCGCGAGGCCTCGATGTACGGGCTGCTGCTCGCCGTCGCCACGCCCGGGCAGGCTCTCGGCGCAGTCGCGCTGAACCGGCTCGCGCTGACGGCCGTCGAGCTGCTCCTGTTCCTCGCAGGCGTGCTGTTCCTGCGCGGCGGCGCGAGGCGCCCGGCGGAGCCCGCCGAGCTACCGTCGCTCTAGGTACGTGCACGTCCTCATCGACATCGGCCACTCGTTCCGCGAGGGCTTCTTCATGTTCTGGGAGACGCTCTGGGCCCTCGTGCTCGGCTTCGGGCTCTCGGGGGCCGTGCAGGCGTTCGTCTCGCGCTCGGAGATGGAGCGGCTGCTCGGCCGCAGCGGCCCGCGGGAGATCGTTAGGGCGAGCCTCCTCGGCGCCGCCTCCTCCTCGTGCTCCTACGCAGCGACCGCGATGGCGAAGACGCTCTTCCAGCGAGGCGCGGACTTCGTCAGCTCGATGGTCTTCATGTTCGCCTCGACGAACCTCGTGGTCGAGCTCGGGATCGTCCTCTGGGTGCTGATCGGCTGGGAGTTCGCGCTCGCCGAGTTCGTCGGCGGCGCGATCATGATCGTCCTCTTCTCGCTCCTCGCCCGGCTCGTGCTGCGGCGGCAGGAGATCGAGGCCGCCCGTGCAGGGCTCGGCGACGGCGGCGGCCACGTGCACGGCGCAGCGGTGAGCCGGGCCGGCTGGCGCGAGCGGCTGACCTCGCCGGCGGGCTGGGCCGACGCGGCGAGCTACACGCTCGCGGACGCGAAGATGCTGCGGAAGGAGATGGCGGCCGGTTACCTCGTGGCCGGGTTCCTCGCCGTCCTCGTCCCGACCCGCGTCTGGCACGACGTCTTCATCACGGGGCACGGCTTCTGGACGTCGCTCCAGAACGTCGTCGTCGGCCCGTTCATCGCGATCATCAGCTTCGTCTGCTCGGTCGGGAACGTGCCGCTCGGCGCCGCCCTCTGGCAGGGCGGGATCAGCTTCGGCGGCGTCGTGAGCTTCATCTTCGCCGACCTGATCACGCTGCCGTTGCTCCTCATCTACCGCCGCTACTACGGCGGCCGGCTGACGCTGAAGCTGCTCGCGATCTTCTGGACGGTGATGAGCGCGGCCGGGCTCGCCGTCGAGTACCTCTTCCGGGCCGCGTCGATCCAGCCGACGAAGCGGCCGGTGGTCGTCGCGCCGACGAGCTTCCACTGGAACTACACGACGTATCTCAACATCGTCTTCCTGCTCGTCCTCGCGGGACTTTGGTGGCTGGCGCGCAACCAGCAACGGCTCGGCGGCGGCGCCGGCTACGCGATCGACCCGGTCTGCGGGATGCAGGTGGAGGTGGCGAACGCCGGGGCGCACTCGGAGCACGACGGGCAGGTGTTCCACTTCTGCTCCGACCACTGCCGGCAGCGTTTCGAGGCCGAGCCGCAGCGCTACGACGAGCGCGCGGTTTCCGCCCGCGTCTGAGCGTCACAGGCCGGACTCGCCGAAGTCGCGCCGGGGCTACGCGCGCCGCGAGATGCCGCGCGTGAAGAAGGCGATCACCCAGACGAGAGCGGCGACCACGGCCAGGATGAACAGCCATTTGATCACCACCACCGCCAGGACGATCCCCAGCACGACGAGCGCGGCCAGCAGAAGCAGGAGAAACAGCATTTCCGCGGCGTTCCCCGCGACCTCAATCGCTAACCCGCTTCCGGCTGGACGCCGAACCAGCGCGCGCGCCGGGACGAGGCGAACGCCTCCTTCTCCGCGGCGAGCGCCTCGGTCGGGCCGACGACCTGCGCCCTCGGAGACGGGTCGCCGAGGAAGTTCGCCTCCACCTTCGCCACCCGCCCGCTGCCGAACTCGATGTAGCAGTTGCCTTCGCCCTCGTAGCGTCGCCCGAGCGTCGCGCCGCGCAGCAGTGCGGCGATGTTGTCGGCGACCACGCCGGCCGCGTTCTCCGCGAACACGCCCGCCTTCGCCATGGGGAGGTCGACGACGTCACCCACGGCGTACACGTCCGGGAACGGCGTCATGAGGTTGTCGCGATCGACGGCGACCCACCCGCTCCCGGCGAGGCCGGACTCCGCCACGACAGCGGGGACGCGGTGGATCGGGATCCCGACGAAGAGGTCGTACGGCAGCCGCTCGCCGCTCTCGAGCACGGCGTGCATGCTCGAGGGATCGAGCTCGACCACGCGACTCTTTCCGACGTACTCCATCCCGCGCCTCTCGAGCTCGTCGAGGAAACGCTTCGAGACCTCCGGCGTCACGGGGACCGGCGCCGCCATCGGCGCGACGATGCGGATCTCGGTCCTGTCTCTGATCCCGCGCTCGACGAGCCGGTCGTGCAGCAGGAACGCGCCCTCGAACGGCGCGGGCGGGCACTTGAACGGCTGGCCGAGGATCCCGATCAGGATCGTCCCGCCCGCGAACTCCGGTAAGGCGTCGCGCATCCGCTCGGCTCCCGGGATCGAGTAGTACTCGAGCCCGCCCTCCGCGAATCCGGGCGTCGCCGCGATGTCGTACTCCGCGCCGAGGGCGACCACCAGGACGTCGGCGTCGTAGGTCCCCTGCTCGGTCGTCACGTGCCGGGTCGCGGGGTCGATCGCGGTGATGCGCTCCCGGCGGAATTCCACGCCCGGCTTCGCCAGCTCGCTGTAGGGGATCCGGACCGCTTCGGCGCCCTCGCCCCCGAAGACGATGTCGAGCTTCGAGAAGCCGAAGGTGAACGCGTCGTTCCGGTCGATCAGCGTGACGCGAACCTCGCCGGCGAGCAAGTCGGAGAGGCGGCTTGCCAGCTCCAGGCCGCCGAATCCGGCTCCGAGGACCAGGACGTGCTTCACGCCGGCCGACCATACGCCCTTCGCGCCGGATACAAGTTGTCCGTGTGCCTCCATTACCTGGTGTGACCGACCGAACCGACGCCGAGCTCATCCACGCGGCGGAGTCGGACGCGGCTGCGTTTGGTGAGCTCTACCGCCGGCGCGCCGCCACGGTGCACGCGTGGTTCCGCCGCCGGCTCGAGTGGGCCGCAGGCGACCTGACCGCGGAGACGTTCGCGCAGGCGTGGCTCTCGCGCCGGAGCTTCCGGGACGAGGCCGAGGGCTCGGCGCTCCCCTGGCTCCTCGGCATCGCGCGCAACGTCGCCCGCGATTCCGCGCGCCGGAACGAGGTCGAGACGCGGGCGCGCCGCCGGCTCGGGCTCCCGACCGACCTCGCCTCGGAGGACGGCTTCGCGGCCGTCGAGGAACGGCTCTCGCCCCGGGCGGCCCTCGCAGAGGGACTCGAGACGCTGCCGGAGCACGAGCGCGAGGCGCTCGAGCTCCGGGTCGTGGACGAGCTGCCGTACTCGGACGTCGCCGCCCGCTTGGGCGTCCGTCCCGCCGCCGCCCGCCTGCGTGTCTCGCGTGCGCTCCGCCGGCTCTCCGCCCTGCCCCTGAAGGAGGACACATGACTGATCTGCCCCCGACGCTCGACCGCTTCGGCGCCGAGCTCGAGACCGCCGTCCGCCGCGACCTGCGCAGCCGGCGGAGACGCCGCCATGCGCTCCGCGGCGCCGTCGTCCTGGCAGTCGCTGCGGCGGTCGCGCTCGGACTGCTGAGCGCATTCCCGACCGGCGGGCCGTCGGTCGTCAAGCGCGCTGCGGCCGCGCTCGCGGCAGACGACTCGATCCTCCACTACCGGATGGACGCGGAGCAGCAGAACGGGGACGGGACGGTCGCCACCTGGCACTCCGAGACCTGGCAGCTCCTCGTTGCGCCGTACACGCGACGGCAGATCCAGGTCGATCAGAACGACCTACGGGCGGAGTCGGTGACGAGCGGCGACACGAACGAGCTCTACGACGCGAGCAACAACACCATCTACATCGCGACGAGCCAGGATCTCCGCGCGGCGCGGATGCCAGACATCGAGATCGTCTCGAAGAGCAAGCTCGAGAAGCTCACCGGCAGTACGCGGGTGAGCGCGGCGTACGTCATGAGGAAAAACGGAAGCGGAGCTATCAAGGTCATCGCGACCCAGGAGGGTGCCGAGCGCCTTCAGCGGGAGCTCAGGAGTCGGGCAGAGAGCTCCAACGGCGCGCCGGAGGACTTCCGCTCGGACATCCTCGCGCTCCTGCAGTCGGGAAAGGTTCAAGTGGTCGGCCACGTCACGGTCGACGGTCGCGACGCGATCAAGCTCGAGTCAGCCGACGGCAAGCAGGTCCTCGTCGTCGATGCCGGCACCTACGACCCGATCGAGTGGACGACCACCGGAACCAGCGGCGGCGTGACGCTCCGGTTCCCGGTCTACGAGAAGCTCCCGGTCGACGACCAGTCGAACGCGCTGCTCAGCCTGCAGGCCCAGCACCCCGACGCGCAGGTCGTACACGGCGCCGCCGCCTACAGCGCGGCCGAGCAGCGGCTCTACCCGCATGGATAGGAGGCGGCCAGGCCACCTGGACAACGAACGGGCGTTTCGAAAGCATGCGTTTCACGCATGTCCCGCGACGCCGCCCAGGGCGATTGGCGTAGCCGCCTGACCTCGGCCGCCGAAGCGGTCTCGGTGGTGCGCCCGGGTGATCACGTGTTCGTCGGGAGCGCGTGCGCGACGCCACGCGCTCTCGTCGACGCTCTCGAGCAGCTGGCTCCGCCTCCGCCCGGAGCAGTGCTCGTGCACTTCCTGACCGACCGGGTGGCCGGCGGCGACGCCCCGGCGACGCAGTATCGGCATCGGGTTTTCTACGTCGGCCGCGACGTCCTCGAGCTCGCCGCTTCCGGACAGATCGAGTACGTGCCCGTATCGCTGCCCGACGTCCCCGCGCTGTTCGCGAACGCGCGGATTCCCGTCGACGTCGCGCTGGTGCAGGTGGCGCCGCCCGACGAGGACGGCAGCTGCAGCCTCGGGATCTCGGTCGACATCACGCGGGCGGCGGCCCTGGCGGCGCGAACGGTCGTCGCCGAGGTCAATCCGGCGATGCCGCGGACGCGGGGCGAGACCCGGATCCCGGCCGACCGGATCGACCGGTTCGTCGCCGTCGAGACGCCGATCGTCGAATACCTCCACGAGCCGGCCGACGGCGTCGCCGAGCAGATCGCCCGCTACGTCGCACGACTGATCGACGATCGCTCGACGTTACAGGTCGGCCTCGGCCGCGTCCCCAACCAGATGCTGGCGCACCTGACGAACCGGCGCGAGCTCGCGATCCATTCCGACGTCATCACCGAGCCGGTCGCGGATCTCGTCGCTGCGGGTGTCGTCACCGGGAGTGTCGTCGCCAGCTGGGCGATGGGCACGCGCCGCCTCTACGACCTGGTCGACGACGATCCGCGCTTCTCCTTCCAGCCGATCGACGTCGTCTGCGACCCGACGCTGATCGCGGCGCAGGAGCGGATGGTGTCGGTGACACAGGCGTTCGCGGTCGACCTCACCGGGCAGGTCTGCACGGAGAGTCTCGACGGCCGGCTCTACGGCGGTCTGTCGACGGGCCCCGCCTTCCATCGCGGGGCGCTCTCCTCGCCGGGCGGAATCGCGATCGTCTGCCTCGCCTCGCGCACCCCTCAGGGACGTCCCGCGATCCGTCCCGAGTTCTATCCGACCGAGGCCGTCGCGATCTCGCGCGGCGACGTCCACTGGGTGATCACCGAGTACGGAACCGCGTACCTCTTCGGGCGCTCCATCACCGAGCGCGCGGTCGCGTTGATCGAGATCGCGCACCCGGACGACCGGCAGGAGCTCCTGGAGGCGGCGGTCGCGCGCGGTCTCGTGCCGCGCGAGCAGACGCTGCGCAGCCGGGCCGCCTATCCGGTCGCCGAGGAGCGAGACGTCGTCCTCAAGGACGGCCGCGAGGTTGGCATCCGGCCGACGCGAACGAGTGACGCGCGGGCGATGCAGGAGCTCTTCTACCGGCTCCCGGCCGACGACGTGCGTACGCGCTTCTTCCAGAACCTGAAGTCGCTGACCGACGCCACCGCGCAGCACCTCTGCAGCGTGAACTACGAGGACGAGATGGCCTTCGCGGCGGTGATCGGCCAGCTCGAGCGCGAGCGGATCGTCGGCACGGTCTCCTACTACGTCGATCCGCGCACCGGCCTCGCCGACGTCGGCTACATGGTCGATCCGGAGTGGCAGGGCGCCGGGCTCGGCGGGATCCTGCATGCACGAGCGGTCGAATACGCCCGTGACCACGGCGTCCGCGGCTTCACCGCCGACGTCATGCTCGGCAACTCACGGATGCTGCGTGTCTTTCGCCACGGCGACCACGACCTGCGCGTGACCACCGAGAGCGGGATCACGGAGGTCACGATGATCTTCTCCGAGTGAGGCGCCGCGGCTCGACCCCCTCCTCGCTCGCGGTGAGGAGAGGGCCGATTCGGGCGGCTTCGTCAGGCGTGCCCGCCGGAGTCGCGGCCGTGGTCGTCGAAGGCGTCGTGACCGCTGTCGTCCACGGTCGTGGTCGCAGCGGCGGTGCGCGGCGCTGCGCCGTGGGCGGTGCACGTCTCTCCCGCGCGGGTTGCGACGGCCGTGATCCGGTTCGTGCCGAGGCGGCGCGCGAACACGCGGCGGATCTCGAACGAGCCGCTCGGAGCATGCGTCGTAGCGGTGAGCGTGCGGATGCGGGCGCCGTTGCGGCGGAGCGTGACCCGCCACGGAACGCCGTTCCGATTCTGGTCGACCTGGAACTCGACCTCGATGCCGCGGTCTTCACGGCTGAGCTTCATCTTGCTCGTCGACTGCTGGGTGCAGACACCCTGGACCCGGACTGCGCGGTCATGGCTTCCCCGCGCCATGGCGGCCGGCACTGCGGCGAGCGCGACGGCGAAGAGCGCGAGACTGAGCGGGATGAGGGAACGGGACATGGCGGTTCTCCTTTCGTTCTCGACGGGGAGGAGGGTCGCGCTCGGCCGGTCGGGGTCGCAATGGGACATCGGTCCTAGGACGCGCTTTCTCGGCGGGATCACGGGATGCGGACGAAAACGTCCTCGACGCCGTTGGTGTCGCCGGGGACGAGGTTGGTCGCGGCGGACAGGAAGGCGATTGCGGAGCCGTCCGAATCGAGCGCGGGCTCGCTACTCGGCCCGTCGGCCTGGCCGCCGCTGCTGTCGACGCTGACGCGCGTGGTGGCGCCGGTCTGGAGATCGTGCACGAACACGTCCGGGCAATGGCCGCTGACCGAGAAGTCGAAGAGAGGCTGACCGAATCCGGGGCACGTATTGGTGTCGCCGGGACCGAGGCTGCTCGCCGCGGATTCGAAGGTGACGTAGCGTCCGTCGGCGCTGATCTGCGGGCCGTTCGAGAAGAGGTCGCTCGAGTCGTCGGCCTGGTCGCCGGCGCTCTCGACGCTGACTCGGGTCGTCCGGCCGGTGAGCATGTCGTGCACGAAGACGTCCTGGGCGCTGTTGGTATCGCCGGGGACGAGGTTTTGCGCGGCCGCGTCGAAGGCGACGTAGCGGCCGTCGCTGCTGATGCTCGGGTAGGAAGCATCTCCGCGATCGGCGGGATTGCCGGCGCTGTCGACGCTGGCCAGCACGGTGCTGCCGGTCTGGAGGTCGTGGACGAAGACGTCGGAGGTGCCGTTGACGGTGCCGGCGACGTTGTTGGACTGGAAGGCGACGTAGCGGCCGTTACCGCTGATCACCGGGTTTTGGCTGAAGTTGCCCACGGGCTTGCCGGCGCTGTTGACGCTGGCGAGCTGGGTCTTCTGGGCGACGAGGTCGCGGACGTAGATGTACGGCGGGTTCCCGGTCGCCTTCTTTCCCGGAGCGAGGTCCGGGGAGTTGGACTGGAAGGCGACGTAGCGGCCGTCGTCGCTGATGGACGGGTTCTGGCCGTCGGCGCCCTGCTTGCCGCTGACGCTGACCGGCGTGATCGTGTTGCTGGCGCGGTCGAGGGCGACGATGCCCGCGGCCGGGCCGCCCGGAACGAGGTTGGTGGCGTCCGTGTGGAAGACGACGTACCGGCCGTTGCTGCTCAGGGCCGGCTCGGAGCTGGCGCCGTTCGCCTCGTCGCCGGTGCGGGTCGCGCTGATCAGCTGAGTGGCGCCGCTGGCCCGGTAGCGGAGGTAGACGTTTCCCCGGCCGCTGGTGGCCCCGGAGGCGAGGTCCGTCGCGGTCGAGGCGAAGGCCACGAGAGTGCCGTCGGCACTGATCGCCGGCCGCCCGTCGCTACCGCCGTTTGCCTGGCCGCCGCCGGTAGACAGGCTGACCCGCTCTGTCCCGCCCGTGCCCGCCGCTGCGGCTCCGGCGAGGACTGCGGCGACGACGAAGAGGGCAAGCGCGCTGAGCTGGAGACGATGGTTACGCAGGTTCATTCTGTGACCCCTTGTGTCGTGAATCGGATTGCGATGGAGGCTCGCGCGTCCGCGGTCGGGAGTGCAATCGGACCTTGGTCGTACGATTCAGGCCGGTCGCCCCGAAGTGGGTCGTACGACCATGGTCCAATTGCCGCGCGCGGATACGACGGGCAGGCTGCGTGAGTGTCGAATCCGACTGTGGCGGTACCGGGTAGTTGGCGGCAGATGCGCGTTTTCGACGCGAGCGGTTCGCGTGCCGGTCTCGGATGGACTGTGGCGCGGTATGCGCTGAGCGGCTTCGCGGCTCTGGTGTTGCTGGGCGCTGTCGGTGTCTACCTGCTCGGCCGGATCGGCCAGTCGGAGGCGATTCGCCACGCCAAGCAGCTGGCAGCACTTGCCGGCCACGGGGTCGCCGCGCAGCACCTGACGCCTGCGCTGGAACGCGGTGACGCGGCGGCGATCCGAGAGATGGACGGCGCAGTGCGGCGGATCATCGTGGGCGGGAATGTCGTCCGCGTGAAGATCTGGTTGCCGGACGGCCGGATCGTCTACTCCGACCGGCATCGGCTGATCGGCGAGAGGTACGCCCTCGGCGCCGACGAGCGGGCCGCGGTGCTGTCGGGCGAGGTCGATGCCGACGTGAGCGATCTCCACCGTCCCGAGAACCGGTTCGAGCGTCAATTCGGCAAGCTGCTCGAGGTGTACCTACCGATCCGCGACACGGCGGGCAGAAGGGTGCTCTATGAGCAGTACGAGCGCTACAGCTCGATCGCCGCAAGTGGGCGTCGGCTCTGGCTGTCGTTCGCGCCTGCGATTCTCGGCTCGCTCGCGCTGCTCTGGCTGATCCAGCTACCCCTCGCCTGGCGAGCCGCGCGGCGGTTACAGCGCGGCCAGGCAGAGCGGGAGCGGCTGCTCCGCCACGCCATCGAAGCCTCGGAAGCCGAACGACGGCGGATCGCCCACGATCTCCACGATGGCGCCGTCCAGGATCTCGCCGGCGTCTCGTACAGCTTGACCGCAACCGCGGAAGCAGCCTCGGCCCCCGTGGCCGCCGTGATGCGTGAAGCGGCCGAGGATACGCGGCGCACGATCAAGGAGCTGCGCACCCTCCTGGTCGACATCTACCCACCTGATCTCCACCGCGCCGGCCTCGCTGCCGCGCTGCGAGACCTGACAGCCCCGCTCGCGCCGCACGGCATCCAGACGACCCTCGAGATCCCCGGCGACCTCGATCTTCCGGACGGGGTGGAGACGCTCTTCTACCGCTGCGCGCAGGAGGCACTGCGCAACGTCGTCAAGCATGCGCAGGCCAGCCACGTGCTCGTGCGCGTGGAGAACGACGGGCGTGTCTGCCTCACCGTCGAGGACGACGGCGTCGGACTTCCCACCGACGCAAAGGCGGAAGGACACTTCGGGATGCGGTTGCTCGGCGACCTTGCCCGCGAGGCAGGCGGCGAGCTGTCCGTCGAGCCGCGGCCGGATCGGGGAACGCGGGTGACGGTCGAGGTTCCTCGATGATCAAGGTGCTCCTGGCGGAGGACCACCCCGTCGTCCGCGTCGGGCTCGAGCGACTGCTCGCGAGTATCGACGACATCGAAGTCGCCGGAACCGCCGCGAACGGAGTCGAGGCCGTGGAGCTATGTGAGCGGCTGCGGCCCGATGTCGTGCTGATGGATCTTTCGATGCCCGAGCTCGGCGGTGTCGAGGCGACGGCGCAGATCGACGCCGCCCACGACGGCGCCGTCAGCATCGTCATCCTCACGTCGTTCTCGGACCGAGAGCAGGTGCTCGCCGCCCTCGACGCCGGCGCGTCGGGCTACCTGCTCAAGGACGCCGACCCGGACGAGCTGATCCGCGGCATCCGCGCCGCCGCGCGCGGCGAGTCGCCGATCGCGCCGAAGGCGGCGCGCGAGGTGATCGCCACGAGGAGCGAACAACGCACCGGCCCGGACCTCTCGGAGCGAGAGCGTGAAGTCCTCGAGCTGGTCGCCGAGGGCCTGCCGAACAAGCAGATCGCGTTACGCCTCTCGATCAGCGAAAAGACGGTCAAGGCCCATCTGACGAACATCTTCGAACGTCTCGGCGTCACGGACCGCTACCAGGCTGCGCTCTGGGCGAAGCGGCACGGCCTCGCCTAGTCCTAGGACCAACGTCCGATTGATCGTAGACCGCTCCGTCGGCGACGGTCTCCTCGTCATCGCACCCCGAGAAGAGGAGACGAACGATGCGCACCAAGCACTTGGCGAAGACCGCCGCCGCCGTCCTGGTCGTGGTCGCGGCCGCCGCGTTCGCGGGAACGGCGCAGGCCGCGGTGAAGATCACGAAGGCGGAGATGAACTCGACCCAGCTCCGCCTCGAGGGCACAGCGCTGCCCAACGCCGTCATTACCGTCAACAGTGTCGCAATGGGGTCGAGCGACTCGAACGGCAACTTCAAGATCGAGAAGGATCCGTACACGCCGCCGGCCAATTGCGTCGTCCAGGTCAATGACGGCTCGGCAGCGGCGACGAGCGTCACCCTCGCCGGCTGTACGCCGACGTTGTCGTCGCCACCGCCACCGCCTCCGGCCACGGCCCCGGCGCTCTCGAAGGTGACGGTCAACCCGTCCGACGTGGTCGGCGGCGGTTCGGCGACCGGGACGGTCACGCTCACGGCCACCGCTCCGGTCGGCGGCACTCAGGTCGCGCTTTCCAGCGACGATCCGGCCGCGGCGACCGTGCCCGCCGGCGTCACGGTCCCGCCCGGCGCGACGAGCGCCAGCTTCCCGATCATCACCAACGTCGTCCCCAATCCCCAGTCGGCGCTGATCATCGGCACCGCGGGCGGCGTGAGCACCTATGCGATCCTCACCGTCGACACGCCGTTTTCGTTCGCGTACGGGAGCATCTCGATCGTCCGCGGCGGAAACGGCAACGGCACGATCACGTCTCAGCCTGCAGGCATCAACTGCGCCATCACGAGCGCCGGCGGCTCCGGAACCTGCGGTGCCTGGTTCCCCGTCGGGACCGTCGTCAGACTGGACGCACGCCCCGCAGCCGACTCCTCTTTCGTCGGCTGGACAGCAGGGATCGGCTGCGGCAATCCCTCGAAGCTGACCGTCCAGCGCGACGAGTTCATCAGCTGCCAACCGGGATTCGTCCTCAAGTAGGGCTTCGTCTCCGCGCCAGGGCCGGAGAGGCGAGCCCTCTCCGGCCCACACGGAGTTGAAGGCTTTCTGAAAACGGCGCTCGACCGATCGCGCGACGCCGGCACTTGGATCAGACTTTGCGTTCGCAGTGATCCCAGCGCACGTAGACGGACGGCCCGCGGTGCTGCTCGTCGAGGACGAGGCGGAGATCGTCGGCCTCATGCGGGACTTCCTCGAGGCCGAGGGCTTCGAGGTGCACGCGGCCGCGAGCGGCTCCGCCGCCGTCGCCGCGCTCGGTCGCAGTCGCGTCGACTGCGTGCTCCTCGACGTCATGCTCCGGGGCGAGTCCGGCTTCGACGTCTGCCGACGTCTCCGCGACCGCTCCGGGGTGCCGATCGTCTTCCTCAGCGCGCGCGGCCAGGACAGCGACAAGATCCGCGGCCTGCGGCTCGGGGCCGACGACTACGTCGTCAAGTCGGCGACGCCGACCGAGGTGGTGGAGAGGGTCAAGGCCGTCCTGCGACGTGCCGGACCGGCGCGCTCGGCGGAGCGTCCGCCTCATCGCTTCGGCCGGCTGGAGGTCGACCTCGCGGCACACGAGGCGATCGTCGACGGGCGCCGTGTTCCGTTCACGGCCAGGGAGTTCGCGATCCTCGAGCTGCTCGTCGAGCATCCACGCCAGGTGTTCAGCCGCGACCACATCTTCGAGTTGATCTGGGGCGACTTCGGCGACCGCAGCGCCGTCGGGGTCTATATCCGGAAGCTGCGCGAGAAGATCGAGACGGACCCGCGCCATCCCGAGCTGATCGTCACGGTCTGGGGCGTCGGCTACCGGTTCGACCCACCTCGAGCGGCATGAGGCGCAGCTTCACGCTCCGCGGTCTGCTCGCGCTCGCGCTCGTCGCGGGGATCCTCCTTCCCGTGGCGATCGGCACCGCCACCTGGTTCGGCGTCCGCCGTTGGCAGGAGGATCGGCGGAGCGCTCGCGTCGCGGCTGCGACGAAGGTGGTCGAGGACGGCTTCGGCCGGTTCGACTCGCCTGCCTGGAGCCGAGCCGCCCGCGGTCGTCTCGACGCACTCGGGATCGGCGCCCAGGTCATCGTTGCCGGCAACCACAGGAAGGGGGTCGTCTTCGCCGCTCGGGCGGGCGCGAAGCTCAAGTCTCCGACCGGCTCGCAGGATACGCGGAAGCTGAAGCTACCCCCGGCCTACTTCGGGGAGCTGCTCGTCCCCGGGCTGAACGGCGGCTCCCGCTGGGTCGCGGGGCTCCTGGCCGGGATCGGGACGGCCGTCGCCCTGCTCGCGGCGTTCTCGCTGCTCGCCCGGCGCTGGGTCGTGCGGCCGCTGGCGACGCTGAGCGAAGCCGTCGACGCGATCGCCGGCGGCTCTGCCGTTCCGCCGAGCAGTCCGTCCCGTGTGCGCGAGATCGACCAGCTCGAGCACGCGCTGACGGCAATGGACGAGAGCCTTCGTGCGGCCGCCGAGCGCGATCTGCGACGCGAGGAGGAGCGGCGCTTCCTCATCGGCTCGATCGCCCACGACCTGCGCACGCCCCTGTTCCTGTTGCGGGGACACCTGGAGGCTCTTGCGCACGGAGTGGGCGACGCCCAGGCGAATCTCCGCCGGGCGGAGGCCGGCGGGCGGCTCCTCGACCGGCTCATCGGCGACCTGTTCGCGTTCAGCACGTTCGAGTATCGCGGCGCCCGACCTGTCAGGGAGAAGGTCGATCTCGCGGATCTCTTTTTGCAGACGGCGGTCGGCTTCGGCGCGCGCGCCGCCGAGAAGGACGTCTCGATCGAGGCGGACGGCCCGGAAGTCGTGACGCACGCCGACGGGCAGTTCCTGAGCCGGGTGGTGTCGAACCTCCTCGACAACGCGGTTCGACATGCGCCCGCGGGCGGAGATGTGGAGCTGCGCTGGGCCTGCAGCAACGGCAGCATCGGATTCACCGTGTGGAACAGCGGCGACCCTGTTCCGGCCGAGGATCTGCCGCGTCTCTTCGAGCCCATGTTCCGTGGCGACGCGTCCCGCAACAGCGAGACTGGCGGCGCTGGGCTCGGCCTCGCGATCGCGCGCCATCTGATCGAGGCACAGGGCGGGACGCTCGTCGCCGAAAACCCGTCCGCCGGTGGCGCGCTGTTCACGGCGACGCTGCCGGTCGCGTAGTCGACTTTCACGAATTCTTCAGCGTCCGTTCGCGGAAAGTCGCGATTGCGGCTGGTCGAATCGGCTCCTCATGTCCTCGACAGAGAGGAGCGGCATGAAGCGAAAGACGCTTCTCGCCCTCGGCGCGGCGGCGTCGATCGCGGCGATCGTCGTGCTGACGACGACCGCCTTCGCCGGAACGGGCGGCGGCCGACCGGCTCAGCGCGGCGACAGTTCCGACCCGTTCGTCGCCTGCCTCGCCGCGCACGGCGTTCAGGTGCCGAGTGACGACCCGGCCATGGTGAAGCAGTGGTTGAGCCAGCACTCCCAGGACGACCCGAAGGTGCAGGCGGCGCTGGCCGCATGCTCCGACAACGGCACGGGCGGGACGGACTCGGCCCCCGCCGACCTCATCGCGTGCCTCGAACAGCATCGTGTCGACGTTCCGAGCGACGTCAAGCAAGACCCGGGGGCCTTCAAGCAGTGGTTGGTCGGCGCCATGGACCAGCCGGCCGTCCGGTCGGCGGTCGACGACTGCACGAGCGGTCCCCCACCGAGCGGGCAGAAGAAGTAAGGCAGCGGAGGGGCGTCGCCGAGGCGACGCCCCTCCGGGTCGCGCGAGGCTGCGCAGCCTGGTCTTTCCTCGGCACCTCTTCTACATTGAGGTTCTGACTGCGGAGACCGGAGCGCGGGTGTTCATCGGCCGAGCGGCCGAGCTCCGGTCGCTCTCGACGCTCGCCGCGGCGGCCGCGAGGAATGGTCCCGCCGCGGGGACCGTCGTCGCGGAGCCGGGGCTGGGGAAGACACGCCTGCTGGCCGAGCTCGTGTCGGTGCTGGAGGTGCCGGTGCTGCGGCTGTACGGCTACGAGCCCGGGCGGGAGATCCCACTCGGCGCAGCCGGCGGGCTGCTGCGACGGCTCTCGGCCGTCGAAGAGGTGGGGCCACGGCTCGAGAGTCTTCTGTTCGGCGAGGCGAGCGGCGGCGCCGACCTGGAGACCGTCCGTGTGTTCGAGGCCGCGTTCCGCTGCCTGGAGGGCGTTGGACCGCTCGCCGTCGTCGTCGACGATCTCCAGTGGGTCGATACGGAGACGCTGGCGCTTCTCCACTACCTCGTCGCGGCTGCGCGGCCGTCCGGTCTGCCATTGCTGCTCGTGTATGCGAGCCGGCCCGCAGCCGAGGCGCAGACCCTTTCGGCTGCGCTGAGGACGCTCCTCGACGGCGACTCGTTCCTCGAGTTGACGCTCCAACCGCTCGACCAGGACGACGGCATCGAGCTGACGCGGTCGCTCGCGCCGCAGCTCGACCGAGCCGAGGCCGTTGTGATCTGGCAGCGGGCGCGGGGATCGCCTTTCTGGCTCGAGGCCCTGGCCGGGGCAGCCGGTGCCGAGACGAGCCCGGGCGAGTCGATCCGGGCGCGCTTTGCGACCCTGGACGCGGACGCGGCCCGACTCTTCGCGCTGCTGGTGGTCGCGGCCCGGCCGCTCGATGTCGTGGACGCTACAGAGCTGCTCGCCTGGCCGGAGGAGCGGGCCGGGCGGGCGATAGACGTGCTCGCGAACCGGGCGCTCATCGTGAGAACGGCGGAATCGGCACGGATTGCGCACGACCTGATCCGCGATGCGGCGGAGCGTGAGCTGTCCGAAGGGGAGAAACGCCGCCTGCACGCCCTCCTCGCCGACTGGCTGGAGCAACGTGCCGGCGCCGACCTGCAACTCCTCACGCGCGCGCTCGAGCACCGGCGGGCGGCCGGCGCTTCCCCCGACGGGCTCGCCTGGCGGATCGCACGCTCGCCGCAGCGACGACTGCTCGGCGGTGAGGGGCTCGCGTTGCTCGCGGCCATCGCCGACGCCTCGGTCGACGGCCTCGCCCTTCGGCAAGAAGTTGCAGCGCTCGCCTCCGAGCTCGGCGAGTGGGCGATTGCCTTCGAGCGCTGGAGCGCGCTGGCCGCCGACGCGGAGCGACCGGATGCGGCGCTCGAGGCCGCAACGGCAGCCTTACGGCTCGGGCGGGCCGCCGACGTACACGAATTTGCCGAGCGCGCGAGGGCGCGCACGCCCGACGACCCGGTGCTGGCAATCGAGGCCGACTTCCGCGAGGCACAGGCGCTGCTGTGGCTGGAGGGCCGCGTCGAGGAGGCCCAACCCCTCGTGGATCGCGCCCTCGCGGCTGCGGACAGGCTCGTCGAGGAGGCAGGCAGTGTCGAAACCCTGGGGGACGCGGCGTCCGGCGCGTACGTCCGGGCGGTGCGGGCACAGCTCGACGCCGCGATCCGCCGGGCCGAGGCGAGCACCGTCGGCCGGTGCGCGGAGCTGATCCAGCGGGCGGCGCGCGATCCCGCCGAGGTGCTGGCAGCCACGTCCGACGCCGTCTTCTCGCTGCTTCAGTTCGAGGGATCCCCTCGCCCGGCCGAGCCGCCCGCCCGGCGGGCACTCGAGGAGGCTCGCCGGCTGGCCCTCCCGAGCCTCGAGGTCGAGGCGCTGCACTGGGTCGGTTGGATCGCCCACCACCAGGCCCGCCTCGAGGAGGCTTCCGCGCTGCTCGGACAGGCGGTCGCACTCGCCGAGCGCGTGGGCCCTCCGCGCCGCTTCACCGTTGCTCAACTGCGGGCGGTCGCTCACAGCATCGCCGCCAGCCGCGGCGACTGGCGAGGCAACCTGGCCGGGATCGAGGAAGCGCTCGCAGACGAGCCCGATCCGCACTTCCGAGTGGCCATCCACGCCCTCCGTGTCTGGCTCGCCGGCCGCTTCGCGACTCCGGGGAGCGGCGCGGTCGAACCACTCCTCGCGCCCATGGCGGAGGATGCCGCCGCCGCCGGCTGTGGGCGCTGCCTCTGGGAGTCCGTCCTCCACGGCGCCGAAGCCTCCGCCCGGGTCGGAGAGCTAGACGCCGCCGAGGCGTCGCTCGCGCGTTGGGACGCGGCCCACCCGGTGCCGCTGCCGGGCCCGGGTGCACGTCGCGCCTACGTGGAGGCGCTGCTCGCAGCCCGGACCGAACCGCGGGCGAGCCTGCCGCTGTTCGAGCGCGCGGCACGGCTCGCCGAGGCAACCGGGCACGAGCTCATGCGCCTGTGGATCGAGCTCGACGCAGCGGTCGCCCTCGGGAACGCCGACCGTACGGCCGGCGTCGCGGCGCTGCGCTCGGTCGCCGATCGGGCTGCCGCGGCCGGAGCGCTCTCCGAGCAGCAGCTCGCGGGCC
>DASSVO010000048.1:0-31896 GCA_035706005.1 Gaiellaceae bacterium
CTGAAGCGCGCACCCGAGGCGCGCCGCGAGTCCGCCGAGAAAGTGCGCGCCGCCGGCTTCGGCCGTCCGGATCTCGAGGTGCGGATCCCTCGGCCCGCTCAGCGTGCCCGAGCCGAGCAACGCGCCACGAAGGTAGGCGGCGGCGCAGCAGCGGCGGGCGACGACGCGCGACGGCGGGCGTCCGAGTGGCCGGTGAGAGCGGTCGAGCACGCCCGCCCGGTGGAGCGTCGCGTACGCGTCGGCCGAGCCTTCCACGTGGAGCTGATAGCGGGTCGCCCGGTCGAACGCCCTGCGCGGGTAGGTGCGGATCTCGGAGGTGACCTCCAGCGCGCGTAGGAGCGCGAAGGCGCGGCGCGCGACCGTCGAGCTCGAGACGTCGAGATGCACGTCGACGGAGCCGCGGCCGCGAAGATGCGCGCGCCCGGCGACGTGGAAGAGCCCCGAGAGCTCGGCCAGCCGGTCGCACTCGCTCGCCGGCGCGATCGCTGCGAGCTCCTCCCGCAGGTCGTCAGAGAGCATCGGCGTAACCCTCGAGCGCGAGCAGCCGGCGCTTGTAGTCGAGGCCGTAGGAGCCGTAGGAGCCGAGGCCGTCGGCGCCAACGACCCGGTGGCAAGGCACGAAGATTGAGAGGTGGCTGCGCGCGCAGAAGGTGCCGGCCGCGCGGGCGGCCCCCGGTGCACCGGCGAGCGCGGCGAGCTCGCCGTACGAGACGACCTCGCCGCGGGGTACCCCTCGGAGCGCGTTCGCGCAGCGCTCGAAGAACGAGGTCTCGTAGCCGAGGTCGACCGGCACCTCCTCGAGCGGCGCAGGCTCACCGGCGAAATACGCCTGCAGCAACTGCACCACTTCCGTGGCGAAGGCGCGACCTCCGGTTGACGCACCCCGTGATACGACACCCCCGAACCCCGGGTGGGTGGGGGTTTGGGATGGGTCCTTGGGGACTCCCGCCCGCTCCGGCCCGGACCGGTTCGGACGGGGCCAGGGCAGCTCGTGCCAGACCACGCGCCCATCCTCGACCACGAGCTCCCCGACGCCCCAGCCTTCGGCCTCGTAGGCCATCTGCGTCACCGCCACGACTCCGAATCCTAGAATCGCTCACGTGAGCTCCCATGGAATCTTCCGCGTTCCGGAACCGCATAACGAGCCCGTGCTCGGCTACGAGCCCGGGAGCCCCGAGCGCGACGAGCTCCGCCGCCGTCTCGACGAGCTCTCGTCCCAGCGCCTCGAGATCCCGCTCGTGATCGGCGGCGAGGACGTCGAGACCGGAGACACCTTCGAAGCCGTCATGCCACACAAGCGCAGCCACATCCTCGCCGATGTCCAGAAAGGCGGGGCCGCCGAGGTCGACCGGGCCGTCGCGGCGGCGGCCGACGCCTGGGAGGACTGGTCGCGCACGCCCTGGGAGGACCGGGCCGCCGTCTTCCTCCGTGCCGCCGAGCTCCTCGCCGGCCCGTGGCGGCAGACGCTGAACGCGGCCACGATGCTCGGCCAGTCGAAGACCGCGCACCAGGCAGAGATCGACTCCGCGTGCGAGCTGATCGACTTCTGGCGCTTCAACGTCCAGTACATGACCCGCATCTACGAGGAGCAGCCGATCTCCTCGCCGGGCGTGTGGAATCGGCTCGAGTACCGCCCGCTCGAGGGCTTCGTCTTCGCGGTCACCCCGTTCAACTTCACCGCGATCGCCGGCAACCTCCCCGCCTCGGCGGCGCTCATGGGCAACACTGTGGTCTGGAAGCCGGCCTCGACGGCGGCGGTCAGCGCGCACTTCGTCATGAAGCTCTGGGAGGAAGCGGGCCTGCCGCCCGGCGTGATCAACCTCGTCTACGGCTCCGGCGCCGCGGTCGGCGACCCTGCGCTTGCGAGCGAGCATCTCGCCGGCATCCACTTCACCGGCTCGACGCCCGTCTTCCAGGGGATGTGGAGGACCGTCGGCGAGAACATCGCCCGCTATCGCAACTACCCGCGGATCGTGGGCGAGACAGGCGGCAAGGACTTCATCGTCGCCCACGCGAGCGCCGATGCCGAGGCAGTCGCAACCGCTATCCTGCGTGGCTCCTTCGAGTACCAGGGCCAGAAGTGCTCCGCCGCGTCCCGCGTCTTCGCGCCCGCGAGCCTGTGGCCGCAGGTGCGCGACCAGGTGGTCGAGGAGGTCGGCGCGATGAAGATGGGCGACGTCGCCGACTTCTCGAACTTCCTCGGCGCCGTGATCGACGCCGGCTCATTCGCCACCCAGAAGGAGGCGATCGAGGAGGCCAAGGCCGCCGACGGGACGGCGACGATCGTGGCCGGGGGTGGCTACGACGACAGCGACGGCTGGTTCGTCCAGCCCACGGTGATCGAAACCTCCGATCCCGACTTCCGGACGATGAAGGAGGAGCTGTTCGGCCCCGTCGTCACCGCCTTCGTCTACGACGACTCGCGCTACGAGGACACGCTCGACCTCATCGACAACGGGACGTCGTACGGGCTCACCGGCGCCGTCTTCGCCCGTGACCTGAGCGCGCTCGACACCGCCCGAGACCGGCTGCGCTACGCGGCCGGCAACTTCTACGTCAACGACAAGCCCACCGGGGCCGTCGTGGGACAGCAGCCGTTCGGCGGCGCGCGCGCGTCCGGGACGAACGACAAGGCCGGCTCGATGTGGAACCTGATCCGCTGGGTCAGCCCGCGCGCGATCAAGGAGACGTTCGTGCCGCCGCGCGACTACCGCTACCCGTTCCTCGGCCCGGAGGCGGACGCCGGCCGGTAACGCGCGAGCCGCGGCACGGCGAGGATCGCCGCGGCGCACGCGAACGCGGGCAGCGCGAGCACGACGCCGGCCGCCCGCACGCCGAACGCCTCGGCCAGCGCGCCGTCGAGGAGGCTCGCCGCGGGCCGGAAGCCCAGGAAGGCGACGCTCCAGAGCGCCATGATCCGCCCGCGATGCTGCTCGGCGACGTCGAGCTGCAGCCGGCTCGTCGCCGACACGTTCGAGGCGAGGTAGCCGAAGCCGGCCACCAGGAGGAAGACGAGGCCGAGCCAGATCGTCGGGGAAAGCGCGAAGCCGACGATGCCCACGCCGAGCACCGTCAGCGTCATCGTCATCCGCCCGCGTGATCCGACGACACGACCGGCAACGACGAAGGCCGCCGCGATCGCGCCCGCGCCGAACGCCCCGACGATCAGCCCCGTCCAGAGTCGCGGTGGATGGAGCGCGAACGCGCTCGCGAACGCCGGCGACTCGGTGTTGACCGGGTCGGAGGCGAAGCCGACCGCCGTGACGATGAGCAGGAAGGCGAGCAGGCGTGGCTGCTCCCGGACGAGGCGGAGGCTCTCGCGCAGCTTCGCGGCGCCGCGGCCGGCGAGCTCGCGCGCCCGCGGCCGGACGATCGTCAGGCCGAGCACGAGCAGGAGATACGAGGCGGCGTTGATCGCGAACGAGGGAGCGAAGCCGAGCTGGTCGACGCTGATCCCGCCCAGCGTCGGCCCGACGGCGCGAGCGAGGTTGAACGTCATCGAGTTGAGCGCCACGGCGGAGTGCAGGTCGCTGCGCGGAACGAGGTCGCCGATCAGCGCCTGGCTCGCCGGCGCGCTGAACGCGCTACTGATCCCGAGCCCCACGGCGCAGCCGATCACGAGCGGCACCGAGGCGAGACCCGCCCAGGTCAGGGCCGCGAGCACGCCGCTCAAGACGGTCGAGCCGATCTGGGACACGAGCAGCAGCTGCTTGCGGTCGAAGCGGTCGGCGGCGCTCCCGCCCCACGGCGCGAGCAGCAGCACCGGGACGAAGTTGCCGAACTGGAGCACGCCGAGCAGGAACGGCGAATGCGTGTGCTCGAACACGTAGATGGACGCGGCGAGGTTCTGGAACCACGTGCCGCTCGCCGAGGCCGCGTTACCGACGAAGTACGGCCCGAAGTTCCGATCCCTGATCAGCCGCAGGGCCGCGGCGGGCCCGGCGGCCACCGCTTAGCCGCGTCCGGCCTTGTGCAGCTGCGCGTACACGCTGCGCGCAACCTTGGCGGGGACGCCGGGAACGCCCTCGAGCTCCTCCGGCGTCGCCGCGAGCATCGCGTCGACCGAGCCGAAGTGGTTGAGGAGCGCGCGCCGCCTCGCCGGACCGACGCCCTCGAGCTCGTCGAAGAGCGAGGCGAAGCCGCGCGACTCGCGGCGCTGCCGGTGGAATCCCACCGCGAACCGGTGCGCCTCGTCGCGGATCCGCTGCAGGAGCTGCAGGCCCGGGTCGTGACGCGAGAGGACGACCGGCTTCGCCCGCCCCGGCACGAACACCTCCTCCTCCCGCTTCGCGAGCGCGATCACGGCCACGCGCGGCAGGTCGAACGCCTGCATCGCGGCCAGCGCCGCAGCCAGCTGGCCCTTGCCCCCGTCGACGACGACGAGGTTCGGCGTCGTGGCGAACGACTCGTCGTACTCCTCGGCCGCCGGGCCGGCCGCCAACCGCGCGAAGCGGCGCGAGACCATCTCCCCCATCGCCGCGAAGTCGTCCATCCCCTCCTGGCCGCGGATCGCGAACTTGCGGTAGTGCGCCTTCTTCGGCAGCCCGTCCTGGAAGACGACGAGCGAGCCGACGTTGTCCTGCCCCATCGCCGTCGAGACGTCGAAGCACTCGATCCGCAGCGGCAGCGACTCGAGGTTCAGCGTCTCGCGGAGCTGCTCGAGCGCCTCGACGCGCCGCAGGCGGCGCTGCTCGCCCTGCGCGAGGTCGCTGGTGAGCACGTGGAGCGCGTTCTCGTCGGCGAGTCGCTGCAGGCGCCGCTTCTCCCCGCGCTCCGCGGTACGGATCTCGACGCGGGCGCCGCGCCGCTCCGACAGGAGCTCGGCGAGCGCCGTCAGGTCACCCGCGTCGCCCGGGACGACGATCTGCGGTGGCACGCTCGGCGCGCTCCCGTAGTACTCGAGGCCGAACGACTCGAGGATCGTCGTCACGTCCTGGCCGCCGACGTTCTCGAGATGGAAGGAGTGCCGGTCGACCATCTTGCCGCCGCGGAGCGGGAAGATCTGGACGACGGCGCGGTCTCCCTCGGCCGCGAAGCCGACCACGTCCACCGTCCCGACGGACTGCCGCTCCACCGCCTGTCGCTCACCGAGGCGCTGGACGGCGAACAGCCGGTTGCGGTAACGCGCGGCGTCCTCGAAGCGCTCGTCGGCCGCCGCCTCCTGCATCCGCCGCTCGAGCTCGCGCTGGATCGGCTTCACGTCGCCGGAGAGGAACTCGATCACGCCGTCGACGATGCCGCGGTAATCCTCCTGCGACACGTAGCCGACGCAGGGCGCCAGGCAGCGGTCGATGTGGTAGTCGAGGCACGGGATCCCGCTATGCCGGCCCGGCTTCGGGCCCTCACAGGGCCGGTAGCGAAAGACGCGATTGAGGACGTCGAGCGTCTCGCGCACCTTCTTCGCGTTCGCGTACGGGCCGAAGTACCAGACGCCCGGGCGGTGCCGCTCGCGCGTGAACATGACGCGCGGGTACTCGTCCTCGACCGTGACGGCGATGTACGGGAACGACTTGTCGTCGCGGAGGCGGACGTTGAAGGGCGGGCGGTGCCGCTTGACGAGGTTCTGCTCGAGGTGGAGCGCCTCGACCTCGCTGCCGGTGACGATCACCTCGACGTCCGCCACGCGGGCCGGCAGGCTGCGGATCTGGGCGCGTCCGTCCGTCGTCTTCTGGAAGTACGAGCGCACCCGCGGCCGCAGGGACTTCGCCTTCCCGACGTAGAGCACGTCGCCTCCCGCGTCCCGGAACAGGTAGACGCCCGGCTTCGCCGGCAGCGATTTCAGCTGGTTCTCGACCCTCGAGGTCATGGCCGTTCGAGCCTAGCCAGCGGGCTACGATGCGATGCATGGAAGGCCAGTACGTCGCCTACACCTTCTATCGCGTGGATCCGTCCTGGCGGCGGCTGCTGCCGCCGGACGCGCGGCTGGCGCAGAAGGAGGAATTCGCGGAGGTGGTGGACTCCTTCGCGGAGCGCTTCGAGCACTTGCGCGCGTATACGACGACCGGTGTGCGGCCGGAGACCGACTTCTTCCTCTGGAAGATCACGGACCGGTACGACGATCTGGAGGAGCTCGGGGCGGCGCTGAACGCGACCGGGCTCGCGGGCTGGCTCGAGACGCCGTACTCCTACCTCGCGACGACGAAGGCGTCGCAGTATACGAGCGCTCGCAGGGCGCGGAAGATCACGCCGCACGGCCTCCCCTACCTCGTCGTCTACCCGTTCGTGAAGGTGCGGCCGTGGTACGAACTGTCCGAGGCCGACCGGCAGCGGGCGATGGACGAGCACATCCGGATCGGGCGCGAGGAGTTCCCGGGGATCAAGAACCACACGACGTACTCGTTCGGGATCGACGACCAGGAGTTCATGACTGCGTTCGAGTGCGACGAGCCGGCCGACTTCATGCACCTCATGCTGCGGCTGCGGGACAGCGAGGCTTCCCGCTACACGGAGCGCGACACGCCGATCTTCGTCGGTAGATACGTGCCGGTCCGCGAGGCTCTCGCGGCGCTGGACGGCGCCGCATCCCGCGTCGAGATCTAGCGGCAACGGCCTTCACCGGCGCCAAGGAACGCTAGAACCATCAGTGCCCCAGGTGCCCTCAGCGTTCCTTATCTTCCGCGCGACGAGCGCAGCTCTTCGCGCGGGTCACACATAGGTGTGTTGGTCGCGCCAGGTGCGCCACATCGCGATGCCGCAGAGGGCGAGCACGGCGATGAAGGCGAGGATCTGGTACCCGACGGCGCCGCCGTACCAGTAGACGCCGACGTCGGTGACGGCGAGGATCGCGGCGCCGTAGAACACCGTCTGCGCGCGCACCGACCACATCGAGATCCCCTCCCGCCGCTCGCGCCAGACGAGGAAGATGAAGTACGCGATCGCGAGCACGAACACGATGCGCGCGATGGTCTGGAGGGCGACCAGCGTCTGCTCGAGCTGGAAGACGACGATCAGGCCGGCGATCGCCGCGAGGATCAGGAGACCCCGCAACGTCGGGTTGATGCGCGAGAAGAACCTGCTCATGTGGCGGTCATGTACGCCCGCACGGCGAGCGCTCCTGCAACCAAGGTAGCGCCCGTGAACCAGGCCAGCCGCCCGCGCCGCTCGGCAGGCGCGTAGAGCCAGGGGGCGAGCACGGCGAGGAGCGAGAGCGTCCCGTACAGGTAGTGGAGCCGGTCGGCGGCCCGGTGATGGCCGGAGAGAAGGAGCAGCCCGAGCCCGACCTGCGCCACGAGCACGGTCTGGGCGAGGGCGAGCAGGTGCGTGAGGAGCCCGCGCGGCTCCGCGCGGCGGTAGTACGTCCACGCCCCGGCCGCGGCTGCGCCGAACGTCGCGGCGAGGACCGCGAAAGCCACGGCATGATGGACGCCGACCATCGCCGCCGGAGCCTAGCGACGCGGTTCGGCGTTCCCGCTACTCGTTCTCGGTCCGGCCGGGATCGGGCGCCGGTGTCGGCGGCGTCCCCTCATCCGGCGGCGGATACGGCTCCGGCACCTCTGCCGGCTGAGGCGGGTTGCCCTCGTCCGGCGGCGGATAGGGAGCGCTCGGCTCGTTGGGGGTGACCATGACCGTGTCTTGTACCGGAAGACGGGCGCGCCGAATCCTCTCGTCGGCCCCGGCGAGCTGGGTGGCGAGCTCGTCCTCGATCCGCTTCCGCTCCTGCTCGAGCTCCACGAGCCGTTGCCGCGCGTCGCGTTCCGCGTCCTCGTCGCCACGCCAGACCGCCTCTCCGAGCCCCTGAAGTGCCGGGCCGCGCTCGAGGTCGATCGCGTCGAGCCGTGATTGCGTGCGCCAGCGGATGAGCCTCGTGTCGAACCTCGCCCGCCACACCTCCGCGGTGGACGCGGCGTGCGCGCGGCCGTCGGTCGCCAGGCGGGAGGAATGCTGGGCCCAGACGTCGCCGGCGCGGCGTGTCGACTCCGCGAGCGCGGCGAGCAGGATCACTGCCAGGAGCAGCATGACGATGCCCCAGGCCCAGCTTCCCGTGGCGAACAGGCCGATCGAGGCGCCGAGAGCGCCGAAGCCGAGACACAGGAGGACGAAGCGCGCCGGCATCCCGAGCCAGCGCCGCTCTGCGCTCTCGTGCACGACGGGACCGGGAACGGTCTCGAGCGGCGGCAGCTCGCCTACGGGAGCGCCGCAGCTCGAGCAGAAGCGTGCGTTCGGCGAGAGCTCCTCGCCGCAGCTACGGCACGCGCTCTCCCTGACCGGGGACGCGCTCATGGCGCCGTTGTTCCCCCGCTTCCAGCGCCCGTAACACCTCCGCAGCCCGCCGGCGGAGCGGGCCGACCTGCGTGCGATAGTCCTCGTCCGAGATCTTGCCCGTGCGGTGGTCGAACTCGAGCTCTTTCAACACCGCGAGCGCGCGATCTCGCTCCTCCGCCAGCGCGAGCCGCCGGCGCGCCTCGGGGGCGAGCTCGTCGAGCCGGTCGCTGGCCGGAGACGGGTCGCGGAGGAAGGGTCGGGCGACGAAGACGACTGCGACGACCGCGAGCATCGCGGCGACGGCCAGAGCCCACTCCATCTCAGAGCCCGGCCGGAACGGCGCCGGCCGCGTACCGGGCGGCGAGGCGCCGCTGCTCGACCGCGTCCGGCCACATCGCGATCAGCGACCCCGCGACGAAGACGAAGCCCGCGACCCAGATGAGGTTGATGAGCGGCTTCACAAACACCTTCAGATCGATGTTCTGGGTGTGTTTCTCGAGCGCCGCCGTCGTGAAAACGTCGCCGAGTGAGCGCGGATCGTGATAGATCGATACCTCGTTCGCCTGGTCGCCCTCGACGGGGTAGCTGTTCTGCCCGGGGTTGAGGCGAAATCGTTCGCCGTGCCCTGCGACGGCGACGAATGCCCGGAAGCCCGTGTAGTTGGACCCCTTCACGCCGGTAAGCCCGGTGTACGTGAGCGTGTAGCCGGCGGCCTCCATCGACTGGCCCGGCCGAAGCGTCCGCTCCCGTACGGTCTGGTACGCGCTCGAGCCCGCGATGCCGATCGCGAGCAGCACGACCGCGGCGTGCACGACGTAGCCGCCGTAGCGGCGGCGGTTGCGCGCGATTAGGCGGAAGACCCCACCGGCCGCCGCTCGCCCGCGCACGAACTCGAGCACGATCGAGGCGGTGACGAACGCCCCGAACGTGTACGCGAGCAGGCCCGGCCACGAGCTCCCGAACCCGAGCGCGAGCAGGGCAACACCGGTCACGACCGCGACGGCGAACGGCACGAGGAACGTCTTCCCGAGCGAGCGGAGCGACGCCCTCCGCCAGGCCACGAGCGGTCCCAGCCCCATCAGAAGCAGCAGCGGCAGCCCAAAGGTGTGGAGGAAGAAGTCGTAATACGGCTTCGAGACCGAGCGCGTCTCGCCGCGCACGGCGTCGGAGAGCACCGGGTAGAGGACGCCCCACAGGATCGTGAGGCAGAGCGCGACGAGCAGCAGGTTGTTGTAGAGGAAGGTCGCCTCGCGCGAGACGAGCGACTCGAGCCGCGTCTTCGTCCGCAGGAGCGGCAGGCGCCAGCGGATCAGCGCGACCGAGAAGATGACCATCAGTGCGAGGAAGCCGAGGAACCAGGCGCCGATCGAGCTCTGCGAGAAGGAGTGGATCGAGTCGATGACGCCGGAGCGGGTGAGGAAGGTGCCGAACAGCGAGAGGTTGAAGGCGAGCGCGACGAGGACCATGTTCCAGACCTTCAGCATCCCGCGCTTCTCCTGGATCATCACGGAGTGGAGGAACGCGGTCGCCGCGAGCCACGGCATGAGCGCGGCGTTCTCGACCGGATCCCAGGCGTAGTAGCCACCCCAGCCGATCTCGACGTACGCCCAGTGGGCGCCGATCAGCTGGCCGACGCCGAGGAACGTCCAGGCGGCGAGCGTCCAGCGCCGCGTCGCGACGATCCAGCGCTCGTCCGTCCGGCCGGAGAGAAGCGCGCCCATCGCGAACGCGAACGGGACGGTGAGCCCGACGTAGCCGAGGTAGAGCATCGGCGGGTGGGCGAGCATGTACGGGTTCTGCAGGCTCGGCACCATCCCGGCGCCGTCGGCCGGCGCCGGGTGGACGTCGAACGGGCTCGAGACGAAGCAGAGCATGAAGGCGAAGAAGCCGGCGACAAGCCCGAACACGGGCACGGTCCAGGCGACGAGCTCGCGCGAGCGCCGGTTGAGCCAGACCGCGAGCCCCGCGTAGCCGGTGAGCACGAGCAGCCAGAGGAGGAGCGATCCCTCCTGCCCGCCCCAGAAGGCCGAGAGCGCGTAGCCGAGCGGCAGCTTGTGGCTCGTGTGCTCCGAGACGTAAGCGAAGGTCATGTCGCGGCGCCCGAGCGCGACGAGCAGGACAACCGCCGCGACGAGCGTCGCAGGGAACGCGGCGAGGAGCGCGTTCTGCGCCGAGAGCGCGAGCCGCCGGCGCCGCTTCCACGCGGCGTACGAGCCCGCTATCAGCGCGTACGCGATCAGCCCGAGGGCGAGAAGGAGCATGGCGCGCCCGAGCGGGGCCATCAGGCTAGGTGTTCGAGGACTTGGCGGGCGCGTACTTCGACGGGCACTTCGTCACGAGCGAACCCGGCTTCGCAACGAACGTGCCCTGGCGGAGCGTCCCCTCGACGACCACGTGCCGCCCGGTCTTGAACAGGTCCGGAACGCTGCCGTGATACACGACCGGCACGCGTGTCGACCTGGGGCTGCCGATGTCCTCGAGCCGAAAGCGGAGGCCGCCGTGGGTATAGGCATCGCCCGTGACCCGGCCGACGACGGCGCCGACGAGCGTCACGTTTCCGGTGTGCCCCGCGAGCGCGCTCGGCTTCAGCTGCGCGACACCGTTTCCGGCGAGCGCCGTGTAGACGACGAAGATGGCGAGCGCAGCCGCTATCGAGAGCGCGATGACGAGCCGCGCAGGACTGGATCCCACGCGCGTATCGTAGCCCCCGTTCGTCGAGGGGAGCGGCAGTTAGTCGGCTGCGGTCGCCTAGCTCTTCGGCGCCTTGGCCGGCTTGCGCGCCGGGATGCGGTAGCCGTGCTCGTGGCAGAGCGACCCGGGCGCGTCCTCGGTGAGCGCGTCGCAGTAGCCCTTGCCGTACGCGGCCCGGAGGAAGGCAGCCACGACCTCGAGGTTCCAGTCGGTTACCTCGAGGGTCTCGCGCCAGAGATCGGCGAGCCGGAGGTCGATGTCGAGCTCGAGGAGATCGATCCGGGAAGGGCGCTTGGCCATGCCAACAACGTAGAAACAGGGTCGGACGGCATAGGCTCCTTGCCATGGGCGACATTCGCTACGGCCCGGGCGACCTGCCGGAGGCGCCGACGTTCGAGGAGGCGTTCGGGCTGCTCGCGGCGAGCGGCTACCGGGCCTGCGAGATCGGCTTCGTCAGCGGTTTCTGGCTCGACTACGAGACGGCTCCGCTCTTCGGTGAGGCGGCGGTCGCGGCCGACGTCGCACTCTCGGTGCACGCCCCGCTCGCCGCCTTCATGGGCCATGCCGACCGCGGCAAGAAGTTCAAGATGGCTCTGGGGATGCTCGACCACACCGCGGGTCTCGCGAAGGCCTGCGGCGCGCGGCTCGTCGTCTTCCATCCGGGCTTCCTGCTCGGGCGCGAGCGCGAGCGCGCCATCGCCGACGTCGTCGACCAGCTCGGCGACCTCCGCGAGCGGCTCGAGTCCAAGGGGAGGCTCGTCCCGTTCGGCGTCGAGGTGATGGGCCGCGTGCGCGACCTCGGGACCGTCGAGGACGTGCTGGCGATCGCGGCACAGGTGGACTTCGTCCGGCCGGTGCTCGACTTCGCGCACATGCATGCGACGAGCGACGGCGCCTTCCTCGATGCCGACGCGTTCGCCGCCGCGCTCGCCGGCGCGGATGCCGTGCTCGAGCCCGGCGCGCCGTTCCACATTCACTTCAGCGACATCCAGTTCGCCAACCGGAACGAGACGAAGCACATTCCCTACGGCGAGGGGACGCTGCGCGCGGAGCCCCTCCGTGAGGCGCTCGGTAGCTTCGAGCGCCCGGCGACCGTGATCAGCGAGGCGCCTGACGCGGCTTCGACTCAGGCGATCGGCGCGGTGCTCGGCGTGAGCTCGGCGAGCCGCTCCTCGTAGCGCAACGCCGCATCGTCGTCGCCACGGGAGCGGTGAAACTCGACGACGTGCCCGAGCGCCCAGCGCTCGAGCGCGCGTTGGTCACTGCTCCGCGCCTGGTCGACGGCCACGTGCATCAGCTCTTCCGCCTCCTCGTCGCGGCCCTGGGCGGCGCGAACGAGACCGAGCGAAAGCTTCGTCGTGATGATCGAGGCGCGATCGTCGGGACCCACCGACTCACGAGCCTGGAGGGCGTACCGCTCGGCCTCGTCGAGCCGCCCGGACCGGATGTACAGCTCGGCGAGCGAGCGCTCCGCCTCGCAGAGCCGCGCGCGGTCGTTGAGGCCTTTCAGCGTCCGCACCGCATCGAGCAGCAGCTTCTCGGCTCGGGCAAGGTCGCCCTGGGCGGCCGCTTGCCGGCCGATATGCAGCGTCATGCTCGCCTCCGCGGGCCTGTTGCCGATTTCCGCATACAGATCGCGCGCGGCCGTGAACGCAACCTCCGCCTCGGCCTCGTTGCCGCGCCAGTTCTCGAGCGTCCCGCGGACGGTCAAGGCGAGAGCGCGCCCGACGACCATGCCGCTCTCGTCGGCCAGCTCGCCGATGCGGTCGACCAGGGGCTCCGCCTCGGCGAGCTCGAGCCGATAGATGTAGCTCTCTGCGAGCGCAGCGGTGATCTGGAGCTCCTGGTCCTTCCGCTCGCCCGCCCGCGCGGCGTCGAGGGCGAGCATCGAATAGCGGTCGAACGCCGCGTCGTCCCTGAGCCACGTAGCCACCACTGTGGCTGCTCTGAAGGCCTCGAAGCGGATCTCGGGATGATCCTCGTCGCGGAGCACCTCGACCGCCCGATCCACGAGGTCGCGGGCCGCAACGGCGTCGGCGCGCTGGTTCAGGACGGCTTCCGCAAGTGCCGTGAGGGCACGCCCCTGGAGCTTGTGCTCGCCCGCTGCCTCGGCTGCAGCCGCGACCTCCTCCATCTCGACGATCACTGCCGTCATGTCGCCAAGCCGCCAGGCGGCCCGCGCGGCGAAGTAGCGGCGCTCGAGGGTCGGGGCGAGCTCGACCGCACGGACCAGGAGCTTTCTGGCGCTCCCGAACGACTCGCGCGAGAGCGCCCGCCGGCCGGCATGCGAGAGCGCCGCTGCGGCCTCCTCGGCCAGTTCCGGAGACGCGGCTCCGTCGAGCTCGGCGAGCAGCCGGGTCGCCCGGTCGAGGTGGAAGGCAAGGATCTCGACGAGTTCGTCTCCCGCACGCTCCTTCAGCCACTCGGCGAACAGCAGGTGAAGGTCGGCGCGCGAACCCTTCGAGAGGCCCGCGTACGCAACCTCGCGGATGAGGACGTGCTTGAACTTGAACGCCTGCTCGCCGCTGATCGCGGAACGCTCCTCTTTGAGGACGAGGTCGCGGAAGAGCAGGTCGTCGAGCACGGCATCGACGTCCTCCACGTCGGGCGAGAGGTGAGCGAGAGCGCCACGAACGAACACGCGCCCCATGACGGCAGCGCGCTGCACGAGCCGGCGCGACTTCGGCGGCAACCGGTCGATGCGCGCGGCGATCAGCGCCTGCAGGGTGTCGGGAATCCGCTCCGGCCTCCCCTCGGCCTGCTCTGCCAGGGCGCGGATCGTCTCCTCGACGAAGAGCGGGTTGCCCTCCGCCTTGGCCAGTACGGCCTCGACGTCGACCGGCATGTCCACCTCGGCGGCCAGCTCTCTGACGAGCGTGGCGCCCTCCTCGTCGGGCAGCGCCGTGAGCTCCAGGGTGACGGAGCGCAGCCGCCCGCCGCCCCACCCCGGGCGCACGTCGAGCAGCTCCGGCCGCGCGAGGCAGACGAGCAAGACTGGGGCCGTCCGGACCCAGGCGGCGAGATGCTCGATCACCTCGAGCAGCGGCTCCTCGGCCCAGTGGACGTCCTCGAACACGAGCACGAGCGGCTGCGCGCCCGCGAGCTGCTCGGTCCACGAGCGGACCGCCCAGGCGATCTCCTGCTGGCTCCGCTCGCTCTCGACTGCCTCGAGCACACCGACGGCGAGGCCGAGGAGGTCGGCGACGGCCTCATCCTCGCAGGTGTCCCGCAGCTTCTCGTACGCCTGCTCGAGCGGGTCGTCGTCGGAGATCCCGGCCGACGATTTGACCATCTCGGCGATCGACCAGTACGTCACGCCCTCGCCGTACGGGAGGCAGCGGCCGCGCAGAACCGTCGCGCGCTCGAGCCCGTCCACGAACTCGCGCGCGAGCCGGCTCTTGCCGACACCGGCGTCGCCGTAGAGCGTGACGAGCGTCGCGCGCGCGTCACGGACGGTGCGTGCGAATGTGTTTTCGAGCAACTCGAGCTCGGACTCCCGCCCGATCAGCGGCGCCGACAGCGAGCGCATCGGCCGACCCATCTCGAGGGCGCAGACCACACGGTTGGCGACGATCGGCTCGCTCCACCCGCGGAGCTTCAGCGGCTCGAGCGGTTCGAGGTCGAAGAGGTCGCGCACGAGTCGGGCCGCGTACGGACCGATCACGATTTCGTTCGTTCCCGCTTGCTGCTCGAGCCGGGCGGCGAGGTTGACCGCCTCGCCGGTCGCGAACGTCGAGTCGGTCTCGTCGGCCACCACCTCGCCGGCCTCGATCCCGATGCGGACGTCGAGCCCCAGATCGCCTACGCGCTCGAGCGTCGCGAGCGCGGCTCGAACCGCCCGCTCGGCGTCGTCCTCGTGCTGGAGCGGTACGCCGAACGCGGCCATCACCGCGTCTCCCGCGAACTTCTCCACGGTCCCGCCGTGCGTCGTCACGCAGTGCGAGACCTGGTCGAAGAAGCGTCCCACGCGGCGACGCACGACCTCGGGATCGGCACCGGCAATCAGATCCGTCGACCCCACGAGGTCGACGAACAACACCGTCGCCAGCTTGCGCTCAACCATGGTGCAATCGTAGTGGCGAGGGCCGACCCGACTAGGATCGCGGCCGGTGCTGAAGCCCGAGGTCTTCAAGGCGTACGACGTCCGCGGGATCTACCCGGCTGAGCTCGACGAGGCCGGCGCGGAGGCGATCGGACGGGCGTACGTCGAGCAGTTCGAGCCGCGGCGGATCGCCGTGGGTCGCGACATGCGCCTCTCGTCGCCCGCGATGCAGGAGGCGCTGATGCGCGGCGCGGCCGCGGCCGGAGCGGACGTCCTCGACCTCGGGCTCGTCGGCACCGAGATGGTCTACTTCGCGGTCGGCTCGCTCGGACTCGAGGGCGGCGTGATGGTCACCGCCTCCCACAATCCGAAGGACTACACGGGGATGAAGCTCGTCCGTCGCGGCGCCCTGCCGGTGGGTGGCGAGTCCGGGCTGCTCGAGGTGCGCGACCGAGCCGTGGCCGGGACGGACGCGCCGACGTCCCGGACGCCCGGAACGGTCGAGCCGTACGACGTCTGGCCCGCGTACGTCGAGCGGGTGCTCTCGTTCGTCGACGTCGGGGCGATCAAGCCGTTGCGAGTCGTGATCGACGGCGCGAACGGGATGGCCGGGACGATGCTCCCGCCGGTGCTCGAGCGGCTTCCGGTCGAGACGGTGCGTTGCTACTTCGAGCCCGACGGCTCGTTCCCGAACCACGAGCCGAACCCGCTCCTGCCGGAGAACCGCGAGTTCATCGTCCGCAAGACCCTCGAGGAGCGCGCCGACCTGGGGGTCGCGTTCGACGGCGACGCCGACCGCTGCTTCTTCGTCGACGACACGGGCGAGTTCGTCCCCGGCGACTTCGTCACCGCACTTTTCGCCGAGAGCGTGCTGGAGAAGGAGCCCGGCGCCAGGCTCATCTACGACGTGCGCGCGAGCCGGGCGGTGCCGGACACGATCGAGCGCGCCGGCGGCGTGCCGCTCGTGAACCGCGTCGGCCACGCCTTCATCAAGGCCCGGATGCGGCAGGAGGACGCCGCCTTCGCGGGCGAGGTCTCCGGCCACTACTACTTCCGCGACTTCAGCCAGGCCGACTCGGGCGTAGTCCCGTTCCTCCTCATGCTCGAGCTGATCTCGAAAAAAGGTCGCCGGCTGTCGGAGATCCTCGCGCCGCTGCGCTCCCGCTACTTCATCACCGGCGAGCTCAACACCCCCGTTCCCGACGTCGCTCTCAAGCTGCAGGAGCTGAAGGAGCGCTACGCCGGCGACGGCCGCGTCTCGCACCTCGACGGCATCTCGGTGGACTTCGACGACTGGCACTTCAACGTCCGCCCGTCGAACACCGAGCCCCTGCTCCGCCTCAATCTCGAGGCGTCCTCGGAGGAGCTCATGGAGCGGAAACGGGACGAGGTGCTCGCGGTGATCCGCGCGTGAGGGCGCCGTTCAAGTTCTCCGCCCCGACGCGCGTCGGCTTCTCCGACACGGACGCGCAGGGGATCGTCTACTACGGCCGCTACAACCCGTACTTCGACCTCGCGCGCGTCGAGTACCTGCGGTCGCTGAGGCTCCTCCAGCAGCGAGGCGAGGCCGGCAGCTTCGTGATGCGGGCGAACGACGTCGAGTACTTCGCTCCCGCCGTGTTCGACGACGAGATCGAGGTCTTCGTGCGCGTCTCGCGCATCGGCCGCACGAGCGTCACGTTCGAGTTCGCGGCCTACCGGGTTCCCGGCGACGAACTCATGGTCACCGCCCACCAGACGCTCGTGTACGTCGACCTCGCCGAACGGAAAGCGTGCGCGGTGCCCGACGCGTTCCGCGCCTCCGTTCTCGCCTTCGAGGGAGACGATGTCGACGCCTGACGCCGACGAGCTGCTGCGGCAGACCGTCTCCGAGCTCGCCTCGCAGGAGGATTGCGTGTGGGCCGGCATCTTCTTCGTCGAGGGCCACGAGCTCGTGCTCGGCCCGGAGGCCGGCACACCCGATCTCGAACGCCGCGTCGGCGTCCCGGTCACCTGGCGGGGCGAGCGGATCGCCGAGCTCGCCGCGGACGGCGCCGTCGAGCCGGCCGAGCTCGAGCGGATCGCCGTAGGGATCGCCGACCTCTGCCTCGTCGGCTGGGACACGGGCGGCGAGATGTGGCAGAGCTGACAAGCGCATGCCCCTTCCGAGGGAGGCGGGCCGCACCACGACCGGCGTGTCCCCCGAACGGGGTAACCCGCGGTTGGTGAGGCTGGATCCCTCGAACGAGGGAACCGCTACGAGGGCGTGACGCGACGGGCGTCGAACACGCCGTCGATGTTGCGAAGCGAGGAGAGCAAGCCTCGGAGCGCCTTGACGTCGCCGACCTCGGCCACGTACCAGTTCCGGGCCATCTGATCCTCGACGGAGCCCCCGTAGGAGACGATGTTCGAGCCGTGCTCGGCGAATGTCCGGGCGACGTCCTCGAGCAGGCGCGGCCGGTCCCAGGAGTCGACGGCGATCTGGACCCGGAAGCTCTGGCTGCTTCCTCCCTCCCACTCGACCGGCGTGAACCGCTCGGGGTTGCGCCGGAGCGCGCGCACGTTCGGACAGTCGCCGCGGTGGATCGTGATCCCCTTGCCGAGCGAGATGTAGCCGACGATGTCGTCGCCCGGGACCGGCGTGCAGCACCTCGCCAGCCGGACGAGGACGTCCTCGACGCCGATCACGTTGATGCCGTAGCTGTCGCTGCCGGCCGCCTCGCGTGCTCGCGGCTTCTTGACCGGGACGGTCTCCTCCGCGACCTCGCCGACCTTGAGCTGCTGCAGCACCTTGTCGACGATCTTCGACGCGGTCAGCTTCCCGGAGCCGAGCGCGATGTAGAAGTCCTCGGCCTTTTTGTAGCCGGACTCCCTGATCACCCCGGCGAGGACCGCTGACCCGGCGAGCTTCTTGTAGGGGAGGTTCTGCGCCTTGAGCGAGTTCTCGAGCGCCTCGCGGCCCTTCGCCTCGAGATCCTCCTTCTGCTCGCGGGAGAAGAACTGGCGGATCTTGTTGCGGGCGCGCGAGGATGCGACGAGGGACAGCCAGTCGCGCGAGGGCCCCCGCGCCGCTGACTTGCCGGTCAGGATCTCGACCCTGTCGCCGCTGCGCAGGCGGTAGTGGAGCGGGACGATCCGGCCGTTGACCTTCGCGCCGACCGTGCGATGGCCGACGTCCGTGTGGACGGCGTAGGCGAAGTCGATCGGCGTGGCGCCGGCCGGCAGCGTCTTCACCTCGCCCTTCGGCGTGAAGACGAACACCTCCTCGTCGAAGAGGTCGGTGCGGAAGCTCTTCACGAACTCGCGGGCGTCGGCCTCGTCGGCGTTGATGTCCATGAGCTGCCGCACCCAGTCGAGCCATTCCTCGCCGGGCTTGACGCCGCGCGTCTTGTACGAGTACCAGTGGGCGGCGACGCCGAGCTCGGCCGTCTGCTGCATCTCCCTCGTCCGCACCTGGATCTCCAGTGGACGCCCTTCCGGGCCGATGACGGTCGTGTGGAGACTGCGGTACCCGTTGAACTTCGGCATGGCGATGTAGTCCTTGAAGCGGCCGGGCATCGGCTTCCAGAGCGAGTGGATGAGGCCGAGGGCGCCGTAGCAGTCGCGCGTGCCCTCCTCGGCGTCGCGCTCGACGATCACGCGCATCGCGGTCAGGTCGTAGATCTCGTTGAACTCGCGGCCCTTGCGGGCCATCTTGTCGTAGATCGAATAGAAGTGCTTCGCGCGGCCCGAGATCTCAACGGGGATGTCGACCTTCTCGAGCTCGCGGCGCAGGACGTCCGCCGCCTCCGCGACGTGGCCCTCGCGATCGGCCCGCCGCTCGGCGACCATCGTCTTGATCTCCTCGTACTTGCGGGGATGCAGAGTCTCGAAGGCGAGATCCTCGAGCTCCCACTTGAGCGCGTGGATGCCGAGCCTGTGCGCGAGCGGCGCGTAGACCTCGAGCGCCTCCTTCGACTTCTGGACCTGCTTCTGCTTGCCGAGGTACTCGATCGTGCGCAGGTTGTGGAGACGGTCGGCGAGCTTGACGAGGATGACGCGCACGTCCTCGGCCATCGCCACGACCATCTTGCGGTAGTTCTCCGCCTCTGCCTGCTCGCGGGACTGGAACTGGACGCGGGTCAGCTTCGTCACGCCGTCGACGAGCGCGGCGATCTCCTCGCCGAACTCCTCGCGCACGGCCTCGAGTTCGACGCCGGTGTCCTCGACGACGTCGTGGAGGAGCGCGGCGGCGATCGTCTGCTCGTCGAGGCGCAGGCCGGCGCAGATCGAGGCGACACCGACCGGGTGCGTGATGAACGGCTCACCCGAGCGGCGCAGCTGACCCTCGTGCGCCGCGGCGGCGAACCGGAAGGCGCGCGTGACGAGGGCAACGTCGACGTCCGCGTGCTGGGCGGCGAGCTCGGCGAGCAACCCTTCGAGGAGCTCCTCGTGCCTCTCGCCTGTCTCGAGGGTCGTCACCGTCCCAGTGTACTCCCGGGTTTTTGCGCCAATCCGCGCGGGAGGAACGGTGACTAGAGGAGCGAAATGACGATTCCCGTGCCCCGTTTCCGCCGTTTCAGGAGGCGCCGCAGCGTCCTTCGGCTCGCGTTTGCACTGGCTCAGTGCCTGAACGGCGGCGAGTAGATCACCCTCCCCCGAGGTAGCTCCGCGTCCGGGTCGAGGATCGCGACCCGGAACGCCCAGTCGTACCGCGTCTCGGGCGGTGGCAGGAGTCCCAGCTCGTCGGCCCGGACGAAGCCGAACCGGCCGTAGTACTTCGGGTCCCCCTCGAGGAGAAGGAGCGGCTCTCCCAGCTTCCGGACCGCCTCGAGCGACGCGCGTACGAGGTCGCTGCCGTGCCCGCGTCCCTGGAACTCGGGTAGGACCCCGAGCGGCGAGAGCTGGAGCACCGGCGTGCCCGACTCCTCGACGTGACACCACGTGTTCATGACATGGCCGACGGTGCGGCCTTCGTCTTCGGCTACGAAGGCGAGTTCCGGGACGTACGTCTCGCCCTCCCAGAGCTCTCGCACTAGCCGCGGGACGTCTTCGCGCCCGAACGCGGCGCGGTGCACGTCGAGGATCGCGGGACGGTCTTCGTGTCGCGCGGGACGGATCACGCCGCGCGGGCGAGCGGCTCCTCGGCGGCGAGCAGTGCGCGGAAACGCGACGATTCGAGCAGGTCGCGGCGAGGGCCTCCTTCCACGACGCCGAGCTCGGCGAAGATCGCCCGTGCCTCGGCGTCGCGCGACGCATCGGGCTTCTTCCACTCGGCCGCGAGCCAGGCGTGCAGGTCGCGATAGCGAGGCTCGGCGGCGAAGATCCTGCGGACGACGAGCTGGGGTGCCACCGTCCCGTTCCAGTGGTTCTCTTCGAGCCGGAAGGCGACGTCGTAGGCGGTGTCGGGGCGCAGTGCGTCGATACGCGATCCCTGGCCGAAGGCGATGGCGCTGCCGCCGTCGCGGCCCTCTCGCCGAATGCGGAAGCGGAGATGCTTGCCATCGCCGACGGTGGCGAGGTCGGCGAGCCCGCAGCCGGGCGCCAGGAGCGTCGGTGCGGGATTGCCGAGCCCGAACGGCGCCAGCCTGCCGAGCTCGGCGCACAGGTCGAGGGACAGGTCCGCCCCGCGGGCGACGACGGCGTCGATCGGCGTCACCGGCTCGAGGTCCTCCTCTGCGAGCTCGGCGGCGGCTCGCTGGGCAAACGCCTCGCCGAAGGCTTCGACGTTGTCCTCCGGGATCGAGAGGCCGGCCGCGGCTCGATGGCCGCCCCAGCGCCCGAGAAGTCCGGCGCAGGCACCGAGTGCGGCATGCAGGTCGAAGGAGGGGATCGACCGGCCCGAGCCCTTCCAGTCGCCGTCGGCGCCCGCGATGAGCACGATCGGGCGGTGGTAGCGCTCGACGAGGCGGGACGCGACGATCCCGATCACGCCCTCGTGCCAATCCGCTCCGGCCACGGCGTACGCGCGCCGGGCACGCCGTTCCGGCGGCCAAGCCTCGACCTGGGCCATTGCCTCGCGAAGGATCCGGCCCTCGACCGCCTGGCGCTCGCGGTTCAGCTCCTCGAGCGAGTCGGCGAGCCGGCGCGCCTCAGCCTCGTCCTCGGTGAGCAGGAGCTCGAGTGCCTCACGCGGATGGCCGAGACGTCCCGCCGCGTTCAGGCGCGGGGCGAGGCGGAAGCCCACCGCTCCGGCGTCGACGCCGGCCGCGTCCAAGGTCGCGCTCTGCATGAGTGCGCGAAGACCGGGCTTCGCCGTCCGCGCGAGCGTGCGCAGGCCCGCGATTGCGAACGACCGGTTCTCGTCGACCAGCGGAACCACGTCGGCAATCGTCGCGAGCGCGACGAGGTCGAGATGCCGCCGCGGTATGTCGGAGTCGATGCCGAAGAGAGCCTGCCCGAGCTTGTAGACGACCCCTGTGCCGCAGAGCTCGGGAAACGGATACGAGGAGGGTCGCGTCGCGACGATCGGACAGTCCGGCAGCGTCTCGCCCGGCCGGTGATGGTCGGTCACGACCACGTCCAGCCCGCGTTCCCTCGCCTCGGCCACCTCCTCGACCGCGGTGATCCCGCAGTCGACGGTGAGGACGAGCCCGCAACCCTCGTCCGCCAGCCGGGCGAGCGTCTCGCTGCGGACGCCGTAGCCCTCGTCGAAGCGACTCGGCAGATGCCAGGCGACGTCGGCGCCGAGCTCGCGTAGCAGCAGAACGGCGAGCGCGGTGGCGGCGATGCCGTCCACGTCGTAGTCGCCGTGGACGCAGATTCTGCGCCGCTCCTCGACGGCGGCTCGGATCTGCGCGCAGGCGGCCTCCATGTCGCCGAGCAGGAAGGGGTCGTGCGGAGGCTGTTCCCCGTCGAGGAAGCGGCGTGCCGCGGCCGGCTCGGAGAAGCCCCGCCGGACGAGGACGGCCGCTGTCAGCTCGGAGATCCCGAGAGCGCGAACGAGCTCCGACTGGGCGTCGGGCGGGCAGTCGGCGAGTGTCCAGGTGCCGTCGTGCATGTGCAGCCAAGCTACGGGGGAGGGCGGACGGAATCGGTCTCGCGGCCTGGCCGAAAGGGCCGGCGAGGATCGGATTGCCGGCCATTCGTGAAGAACCCGCGACACGCTCGTGACCGCGGACGCGGCGGGTACGCTCCGCGCACGCACCACACACACACAAGAGGCCGAGTACGTGAAGCGGCTAGCGACGTCCCTGAGAGACGTGGCCGCGAAACAATGCGCCCAGGCCGAGCGGCAGGTGGTGCGGGCTCAGGAGATGCAGGTGGCGAACGAGGAGCGGCGAGCGAGGCTGCGTCGCGTGCTTGAAGAGGGGCGGCCCAACGCCTGAGGCGCGGACTCGCAAAACCGGGCCGCGCCGGATGGGAGTAGAAAGAGCCCCATGCCGGCGCCCTCGGCAACCGACCTGCGGCGGGAGTTCCTGCTCGATCCCCAGATCGCCTTTCTCAACCACGGCTCGTTCGGCGGGTGCCCGCGGCCGGTCTTTGATCGCTACCAGGCGTGGCAGCGGGAGCTCGAGCTCGAGCCGGTCGACTTCATCCGGCGGCGCCTCCCCGACCTCCTCGACGAGGCCCGAGCCTCGCTCGCCAGCTACCTCGCCTGCCCGGCGACCGACCTCGCCTTCGTCCCGAACGCGACGACGGGAGTCAACCTCGCAGCCCGCTCGCTCGACCTCCGGCCCGGCGAGGAGGTGCTCACCACCGACCTCGAGTACGGCGCCTGCGATCTCGCCTGGGAGTGGGTCTGCCGCCGGACGGGCTCGCGCTACGTCCGCGCCTCGATCCCGCTACCGCTCGACGACCCGAGCACACTCGTGGACGCGCTGCTCTCCGCCGCGAGCGAGCGGACGCGCGTCCTCTACGTCAGCCACGTCACGTCCGAGACCGCGCTCGTCTTCCCCGTCGAGGAGATCGTCGGCCGTGCCCGCGCGCTCGGCCTCGTCACGATCGTCGACGGTGCGCACGCACCCGCGCACGTGGCGGTGGATCTCGGACGGCTGGGCGCCGACTTCTACTCGGGCAACTGTCACAAATGGATGTGCGCGCCGAAAGGCGCCGGCTTCCTCCACGTGCAGCCCGAACATCAGGATCGCGTGGACGCGGCGATCGTCAGCTGGGGCTACGAAGCCGGGACGAACTTCTCCCAAAGGATCGAGAAGCAGGGCACGCGCGACCCGGCGGCCTGGCTCGCGGTGCCAGACGCGATCCGCTTCCAGGCAGAGCGAGACTGGGACGACGTCCGCGGCCGCTGCCGCCGGTTGGCCGTCCAGGCGCGAGAGCAGCTCTGCAACCTCCTCGGAACGGAGCCGCTCGCGCCGGCCGAGATGCTCGGGCAGATGGCCGCGGTCCGGCTGCCGCGTTTCGCACCTGACCTGTCGGACGATCTCTTCGCGCGGCATCGCGTCGAGGTCCCGGTCGGCGGCACGCACGACGATCTCCTTCGCGTGTCCGTAGCCGCCTACACGACCCGCGAGGAGATCGACCGCCTCCTAGCCGCCCTCGTTCGGGAGCTTGATCCCGAGCACGGTGAGCAGGACGAGTAGGCCAAGGCCGAGCATCCAGTAGGCGAGCACACGTCGCGGGTGGCGCGACTCCCGCAACGAGTTCACCGCGATCTTTCCCCACAGGAGCACGAGGCCGACCGCGGCGGCGCCCCCGACGACGATCACGGGGGCGAGATAGACCGCCTTCTCGAACGGCCAGGAGAGCAGCCACGCGGTGAGAGCGACGAGCGCGAGAACGCCCGCGAGCGCCGCCGGATAGCGGAGTGCGCGCACAGCGCCAGGGTACGCTTCGGCCGTGGAAGCGGCCGGCAACTACCACTCCGGCGACGACTACGTCGTCGAGTTCCTCGGCTATCGCTTCTCCTTCAACAGCCTCGACTTCGAGGAGCGCGTGACGGCCGCGGCGGTCCGGCTCGGCCTGGTCTCCGGGCCCGAGCTGGACGAGGACGAAACAGCCGATCTCGTCGAGCTCGTGGAACGCGACGCGATCGACGACCCCCGCAGCGCGCTCGGCGAGTACCTCGTCCGACACTGGGACGCGCTCGCCCTCGTCCGCGGCGAGTCGCTCGTCTACTGGCTCAAGAAACTCGTCTTCCGCGGCGCGTGGCTCGACCACCGCGTGAAGGAGGGCCTGCTCGAGGTCGGCTGGGACGAGGAGCGGCAGGACTTCACGTTCGCCGACACGAACGGCGGCCGGGCCCTCCTCGAGCTCCTCCCCACCCCGAGCTGGCACGAGCTCCAGTACCGGAGATGACCGCCCCCCGCTGGTACGCGGTCGTATTCCCGGCGTACCTGGCGGGCCTCCTCGCGCTCGACACGCAGGTCTCGTTCCACGGCCAGCTCGTGCTCGGCGCGCTCACGTTCGCGGTCCTCGCGGCCGCGCTCGTGCCGCTGCCGCCGCTCGTGCGGGCTCAGGCCGTGGGAGTCGTTCTCTTCGCGACGGTCGGAGAGGTGACCGGCTCGCTCGTCTGGGGCGTCTACCACTACCGGCTGCACAACCTGCCGCTCTTCATCCCGCCGGCGCACGGGCTCGTCTACCTGAGCGGCGTCGCCCTGAGCCGCAGTCTCCGCGCCCGCGCGGTCGTCTGGGCCGCTGCGACCGGCGCCGCCGCGTGGGGCATCGCCGGCTTGACGGTTCTGCCCCGGCCCGACGTCGCCGGCGCCCTCGGCGTGCCGCTGCTGCTCCTTTTCCTCTGGCGCTCGCGCTCGCGTGCGACGTACGCCGGCGTCTTCCTCGTCGTCGCGGCGCTCGAGCTGTACGGGACGTCGATCGGGACGTGGCGCTGGGCGCGCGCCCTCCCCGGGCTCGGGATCCCGGACGGCAACCCGCCGAGTGGGGTCGCCAGCGGCTATGTCTGGTTCGACGTGATGGCGCTGCTCGTCGCGCCGTGGCTCGTCTACGTCGCCGGCCGGATGTTGAAGCCGATGGTCTCTTCCCTCTCGGGAGCGGTCCGGAGCTCGATCCGGCGCAGGGAGCCGATCGGAACGATGAGCGCGTCCGGCGCGTCGTCGCGCGCGTCGGTCACGTAGAGCGTCACCATCCCGAAGCCCGGTTCGGGCTCGATGTGCTCGAGGAGGAGACGCGAGTTGTCGGCGAGCTCGACCTCGACGACCGCCTTCTCGATGCCGTTCGCCTCGGCGAACGACGTGATCGCCTTGTGGAGCCGGTCGACGAACGCGTTCTGCGGCATCTCGGCGACGGGTGTCCAGAGGTCGGGCACGTCTCTACGCTAGCGCGCAGCGCCGATCGCGACGAGCCGGTCGACGACGTCGACGATCGGTAGCGTCGCGTCGATCTCGTACGTGCACGTGGAGCGAAGCAGCGGCTCGACCTCGCGGAGGTGGCCGAGGATCAGCTCCCGCTCCTCGGGCGATTTCCCGTATTCGTTCGTCGTGCGCGCCGCGATCCGGTGGAGGAGCACCTCCGCGGGAGCGCTGAGGAGGACGACGGCGTCGAACCGATCGTAGAAGCGCCACTGATTCGAGACCGTTCCGGACACGTAGAGCGTCGGGCCTTGCTCGTCGAGCAGCTCCGCAATGCGCGCCTCGTCCCACCACCGGCCGCCCTCCGCATCCTCCACGGTCCAGCCGGGCTCGTCGGTGTCGACGGAGCGAAAGCCGCGGCGCCCCAGCTCTGCGAGTGCGCTCGACTTGCCGGTCCCGGACATGCCGGTGACGAGGATCCGTCGCACCGACTGCAGGCTAGAAGAGCCGCGCGTCCGTTTCCGGCTCCGGCGTGGCGCCGAGATGGGCGCGGCCGAGCGCGGTGATCGTCCGCCCCCGCGGCGTCCTCTGGATGAAACCGAGCTGGAGGAGGTACGGCTCGTAGACATACTCGATCGTGTCCGGCTCCTCCCCGAGCGCCGCGGCGAGGGTGTTGAGCCCGACCGGGCCGCCGCCGTACTTGTCGGCGATCGATCGCAGGAGCTCGCGGTCGAGCCGCTCGAGCCCCGCCTCGTCGACCTCGAGCAGCTCGAGCGCCTCACGCGCGATCGGCGTCGTGATCGCTCCCTCGTGCCGCACCTCGGCGACGTCCCGGACGCGGCGGAGGATCCGGTTGCCCACGCGCGGCGTGCCGCGGGCGCGGCCCGCGATCTCGTCGGCGGCGTCGGCGGCGATCTCGACTCCGAGGATCCCGGCCGAGCGGCGGACGATCGTGGCGAGCTCGCCGTGCTCGTAGTAGTCGAGCCGGAACGTGATGCCGAAGCGGTCGCGGAGCGGCGACGTGAGGAGGCCCGTGCGCGTCGTCGCGCCGACGAGCGTGAACGGCGGTAGGTCGAGCGTCAGTGTCCGCGCGGCCGCGCCCTGGCCCATCACGATGTCGAGCCGGAAGTCCTCGAGCGCCGGATAGAGGATCTCCTCGGCTGCACGGCTCAGGCGATGGATCTCGTCGACGAAGACGACGTCGCGCGTCTCGACGGCGGTGAGGATCGCCGCCACGTCCTTCCGCTCGAGCGCGGGACCGGCGACCGACCGGATGCCGACGCCGAGCTCCTCGCGGATGATGTGCGCGAGGCTCGTCTTGCCGAGCCCGGGCGGCCCGACGAGCAGGACGTGATCGAGCGCCTCGCCGCGGGCCTTCGCGGCCTCGAGCGCGATCGCGAGCTGCTCCTTGACGCGCGTCTGGCCGACGAACTCGTCGAGGCGGCGCGGCCGGAGGCTCCGCTCGACCTCTTCCTCGTCGTCGCGGAGGGCGGGCGCGAGGAACTGCGTGGTCGCGTTCATGCAGCCTTCTTCAACGCGAGCCGGACGCGTTCCTCCGGCGGGAGGTCGGTGTCGACCTCGGCGAGCGCGCGCTCGGCGTCGATGAGCGACCAGCCGAGCTCGACGAGCGCGTCGCGTGCGACGACGTGCTGCTCGCCGGCGCCGTCGGGCGCAGGCGCGAACGCCGGATCGCCGAGCTTCTCCTTCAGCTCGAGCACGATCCGTTCCGCGGTCTTCTTGCCGATCCCGGGGATCGCCTGGAAGCGTGCCGCGTCGCCGCGCGCGATCGCGCGCCGGAGCTCGGCGACGGGTGAGCCGGAGACGATGGCGAGGGCGACCTTCGGCCCGACGCCGCTGACGGTGAGGAGCTGGACGAACAGCTCGCGCTCGCTCCTGTCGGCGAACCCGTAAAGCTGAAGCACGTCCTCGCGCACGTGGAGGTACGTCTCGACGGTGACCTCGTCCACGGCATCGGCCTTCCGCACGGCCGCCGCGGTGGCGTGCACGAGGTAGCCGACGCCCCCGACGTCGAGCACAAGCCCTTCCGGCGTGTTGGCGGCGGGCCGGCCGCGGAGGCGCGCGATCACCGGGCCAATGTACGCACCGGAACGGACGTTCCCGCCTGGCGGGTCAACGTCGTGAGTCAGCCCGCCGCGCGCAGGAGCGGCGGGGCCAGCGCGTGGCAGATGGCGACGGCGAGCGCGTCGGCGGCGTGGTGCGGCGTCGGCAGCTCGGGGAGCGCGAGGATCATCTTCACCATCCGCTGCACCTGGCGCTTCTCGGCGCGGCCGTAGCCGCAGATCGCCTGCTTGACGCGAGCCGGCGCGTACTCACGGCACGCGACTCCCGCGTTGGCGGCCGCGACGAGCACGACGCCGCGTGCCTGGCCGACGGAGAGCGCGATGCGGGCGTCGGCGCCGACGTACGACTCCTCGAGCGCCACCGCATCCGGCGCGTGCTCGGCAATGAGCGCCGCCACGGCGTCGTGGATCGTCTTCAAACGGATGACCGTGTCCTCGCCGGCCGGAGTCGACCAGCAGCCGTGCGCCACCTCCCTGAGGCGGCCGTCGCTTTCGTGGACGATTCCGTACCCGCAAGCAGCAGTCCCCGGATCGATGCCTACGACCTTCACGACTGAAAGCTACGGACCAAGTCGGACGAATCCTTGTCAAGCCGTGACCAGATCCGGCAGGCAGCGCTCCTCCGCCCGAAGCTCGCTCAGGCCACGGCGCAGCCTAGGACGAGCCAGGAGCGCTGGGCAGTTCTTGCGCGATCTCCCAGGTGTGGCCGCCTGGATCGGCGAAGGTCATCGTTCGCATGCCCCAGTCGCGATCGGTTGGGCCACTGATCACCGCGACTTCGTGCTCGTTCAGCTCAGCACGGACGGCGTCAACGTCGTCGACGATGATGGCGAACTGCCCGACGCCCTTCTCGGCTAGGTCGAGTACTTCGCCTGCCGCGGCGTCCTGGTGGGACTGACCTCGCTGCAAGAAGACGTAGGTTTCCTTGAAGCGAAACATGGCGGTGTCCTCGTCCTCGTGCCGTGGAGTCATCCCGAAGACCTTCGAGTAGAACGCGGTCGAGCGGTCAAGGTCTCCGACGATCAGATTGATGGCCATGATCTGCTTCTCCCATTCAGCCACTTCGGACCCCTTTCAGGTGGTCGCTGTTCTCGATTTGAACGTATGACCTCTCGACGGCCCTCGACTCATCGTTCAGCCGGAGGGCAACGCAGGCGAAGCCGGGTTGGCCGGAGGCCATCCCGCTCCCGCAGACGCCGCGAAGCGGCCTCAACGGGCGGGCGAGAAGACAGCACGCAGCGCGACCGAGACCGCGCTCGATCGCGCGGAGTTCCGTCCCCGAGAAAGCGTGGACGGCGCTAGCCGGCCACGCTTTCGAGGACCCTTTCGGGGATGTCGAAGTTCGCGTAGACCTCCTGCACGTCGTCGTTTTCCTCGAGCTGGTCGATGAGACGCAGGATCTTCTTCGCCTCGTTCTCGTCCTCGACGGCGACCGTCGTCTTCGGCAGCATCGTCAGCTCGGCCGACTCGATCTCGAAGCCGGCGCCCGCAACCGCCTCCCGCACCGTTGCGAGCTCCTCGGCCGCGGAGAGCACCTGGAAGCTCGACCCGTCGAGGGCGACGTCGTCGGCGCCGCCTTCGGCCGCCGCGAGTGTGAGCTCGTCCTCGTCGGCGCCGTCGGCCGGCACGAGCACGAGGCCGCGGCGCTCGAACAGCCACGCGACCGCGCCCGAGGTGCCGAGGTTGCCGTCGTTCTTCGCGAAGATGTGGCGCACCTCGCCCGCGGTCCGGTTCCGGTTGTCGGTGAGCGACTCCACGATCACGGCGACGCCCGCCGGGCCGTAGCCCTCGTAGACGACCGTCTCGTAGGCGGCGGAGTCGGAGTCCGTGCCGGAGCCCTTCGCGATCGCGCGGTCGATGTTGTCCTTCGGCATCGAGGCGGCCCTTGCCTTCTCGATCGCGTTCTGGAGCGCGAGGTTGCCGGCCGGGTCGGGCCCGCCCTCCTTCGCCGCGACGATGAGCGCGCGTGTCAGCTTCGAGAAGAGCTTGCCGCGCTTCGCGTCCGCAGCCCCCTTCTTGTGCTTGATCGACGACCACTTGCTATGCCCGGACACTTTCCACCTCTCTCACGATGTTCAGGAACCGCTCGTGGACGCGCGTGTCGTCGGTCAGCTCCGGATGGAAGGCGGCGACGAGGAGCCGTCCCTCGCGCGCCAGCACCGGATGGCCGTCGACCTCCGCGAGCACCTCGACCTCCGGCCCCGCGTCCTCGAGCCACGGCGCCCGGATGAACACGGCACGCAGCGGCTCGTCTCCGTCCCCGACGTCGAGGTCGGCCTCGAAGCTCCGCACTTGCCGGCCGAACGCGTTGCGCCGCGTCCGGTAGTCGCCGACGTCGAGGTGGTCACGGTCGAGAAGGATCATCCCCGCGCACGTCCCGAAGATCGGCCCGGCGAACTCGCGTACCGCCTCGTCGAGGCCGTAGAGCCGCATGAGACGCCCGATCGCGGTCGACTCGCCGCCGGGGATGATCAGGCCGTCGAGCCCGTCGAGCTGGCCCGGGAGCCGGATCTCGACCGGCTCGGCGCCGAGTCGCCGCAACACGGTGGCATGTTCCCGGAAGTTCCCCTGCACGGCGAGGACGCCGATCCTGAGCGGCTTTTCCACGCTGCGATGGTAACGAGCGCTACTCGGGCGCCGGCACGGCCGGCGCGGGGCGCCGCTCGCGACCGACGAGGCCGAGCAAGACCAGCCAGAAGCCGAGGAGCCCGAAGGCGAGCGCCGGCGCCCAGGGACTGACGTGCGGCGGCGGCGACCCCGAAGTCACGCTGCTCGCGATGTCCGTCGGCGAGCCGACGAGGTAGTGGACGGTGGCCGCGAAGAAGCCGATCGTGCCGAGCACCGCCCAGCTCGACCGCTTCGTCGCGTACGCGATGAACACGAAGACGAACGCGGCGATCGAGACGCCCGCCCACTCCCCGTCGCCGGTGTGGGCCCAGTAGACGATCGCGCCGCCGATCAGCAGGCCGCCGACGAGATGGAGCCAGAACGACGACGGGGTGCGGCGGATCGTCCCCCACAGGAAGTACGCGATGCCGACGAGCAGCGTCACCACGGCGGTGAAGCTCCCGCCCGCAGTGATCAGGTCGACGACGAAGACCCAGCCGACGACGGCGGAGATGAGCGCGATGAACGGGAAGCCGAACCGCCTGCGATCGTCCCAGGCGGCCGCGAGGATCAGAAGCCAGAGCGCGAGGCGCGACCACGACCAGTGCTTGAGAGAGCCGTTGACGCCGTGCCAGCCCCACCACTCGAAGAGGAGCACGAGGAAGACGGCCCACGCGATCACGGCCGCGAACGCGAAGATGCCGGCCGCGATCTGCCGCCCGCCCACGCGGAACACGTGCGCGATCGCGTAGAGCACGCAGAGGATGAGCAGTGCCCACCCGGCCTTGCCGCCGCTGCCGTAGTGGCCGGAGAGGTAAGCGAGGGCGGCAACCCCGCCGCCGAGCACGGTGAGGCCGCCCGTGTAGAGGAGGAAGGACGAGGAGGTCCAGACCGGCTTCGTCTCGCGCATGGGGGAATCGTCTCCCCCACGCCGGACGGAGCCGCCACCCGTCGCTAGCCTCCGCCCGTGACGGAACCGGCCTCATCGGTCGTCATCTGCGCCTTGCCGCGGACGGGCAGCTCGCTCGTCAGCTATCTCCTCGGCCAGAACGGCTACGGCCGTCCGGCGGAGTGGTTCTGGCGCGACGACGTCGAGCGCAACAAAAAGGCGTGGGGCGTCTCGCGCTTCGAGGACTACCTCGCCCGCGCGCTCGACGAGGGCACCTCGGAGCGCGGCATCTTCGGCGCGAAGGTGATGTGGGGATATCTCCACGAGCTCGTGTTCGAGCTGCGGCGGCTCGGTCGCGCATACGACGCGGACGACGTGTCCGTGCTGGGGGCCTTCTTCGGCGAGCCGCGCTTCCTCTGGGTGCGACGGCGCGACGCGGTGGCGCAGGCGGTCTCGTGGGCGAAGGCGGTGCAGACCGGGCAGTGGGCCGCGAACCAACCTGCGACGGCCCAGCCCGCGTTCGACTTCGAGCAGACCGACGCGCTGTACCACCTCGCCCGGATCCACGACGGCGCCTGGCGCCGCTGGTTCGCGTCGCACTCGCTGAAGCCCTTCGAGCTCGTCTACGAGGAGCTCTGCGTCGAGCCCGACCGGGTGGCGCGCGAGGCGCTGAGCTACCTCGGCCACCAGGGCGAGGCTGCGCTCCAGCCGCCACCGTTCATGCAGCGACAGGCCGACGAGGTCAACGAGGAGTGGATCGCCCGCTACCGCGAGCTCGCGAAGCTCTGACTACCAGCCGCGAGTCTCTAGCAGCTCGCTCGGATCGAGCGTCTGCGTCGAGATGCCGACCATCGGCTCGCCGAGGCCGGCGGAGACGCGCGCGAGGATCTCGGCGTCGCGGAAGTGCGTCGTCGCTTCGACGATCGCCTTCGCGCGCCGCTCCGGGTCGCCCGACTTGAAGATGCCGGAGCCCACGAAGACGCCGTCCGCGCCGAGCTGCATGCAGAGCGACGCGTCGGCGGGTGTCGCGATGCCGCCGGCGGTGAACGTCACTACCGGCAGCTTCCCGTTCTCGGCGACCCACTTGACGAGCTCGTACGGCGCGCGCAGCTCCTTCGCCTCGGCGTACAGCTCCTCCTCGCGCAGCGCGCCGAGGCGGCGGATGTGGCCGAACACCGCGCGCATGTGCGTGACCGCGTTGACGATGTCGCCGGTGCCCGC
>DASSVO010000049.1:0-20570 GCA_035706005.1 Gaiellaceae bacterium
GACGCGGGCGTGGGACGGCGACGCGACGAAGACCTGTCCGGGCGGCGTGCAATGGGCGGACGTACCGGGCAACGACGACCGCAACACCGTCTCGACCGCGAACGGCGCGATCGTGGGGCTCCGGCTCTACCGCCTCACCGGGCGGGCGGCGTACCTCCGCTGGTCGGAGCGGATGCTCGGCTGGGTCGAGAACTGCCTCCACGGCTCCGACGGCCTGTACTGGGACCACGTCGGCGGTGACGGCCGAATCGACCGGACCGAGTGGAGCTACAACCAGGGGAGCATGCTCGAGGCGTATCGGCTGCATTACGCGATCACCGGCGATCGAGCCGATCTCCGACGTGCCGAGTCGATCGCCGACGCGACCCTGGCTGCGTTCCGCGGCCGCTGGTCGACCGAGCCGCCCATCTTTGCCGCGATCTTCTTCCGCCGCCTGCTCACGCTCTCCGCGGTCGACGGCCGGCGCGGCTACGTGGCGGCTGCGCAACGGTACGCTGACCGGCTCTCGCGGGCGCCGCGGCATCGGCTCTTCGCCCAGGCGGCGCTCGTGCAGCTGTATGCCGCCCTCGCCGCTAGAGGCGGCCCCTGAGCGCGGCGAGCCGGAGCAGCGGCACGCGCGAGACGGCTTCGAGGAAGATGGCGCGGCTCATCTTCGACCGGCCGTGTGTGCGATCGGCGAAGACGATCGGCACCTCGACCACGCGAAAGCCGCGGCGGATCGCGCGGTACGTCAGCTCGATCTGGAAGGCGTAGCCCTTCGAGCGAACCGTGTCGAGGTCGATCGCCTCCAGCACCTCGCGGCGGAAGCACTTGAAGCCGCCGGTGAGATCCCGCACCTCGACGCCGAGCAGGACGCGCGCGTACAGCGAGCCGCCCGCCGAGACGAGGCGCCGGCCGCGCCCCCAGTTCTCCGTTCCGCCTCCTTCGACGTAGCGGGAGCCGAGCGCGACGTCGGCTCCGTTCGCACACGCCTCGATCAGGCGCGGCACGACGGCCGGATCGTGCGAGAGGTCGGCATCCATCTCGAGCACGAACTCGACATCCTCCCGCAGAGCCTCGCGGAAGCCGGCGAGGTACGCAGGCCCGAGCCCCTCCTTTCGCTCCCGATGGAGGACGGCGACCCAGTCGCGTTCGGCCGCCAGGCGGTCGGCGAGCTCTCCCGTCCCGTCGGGAGAGTTGTCGTCGATCACGAGCACGCGGACGTCGTGAGCTTCGAGCGCGTCGAGCACCCGGGGCAGGTTCTCGCGCTCGTTGTACGTCGGGAGGCAGATGATCGCGTTCGGCATCGGTAGCCCTTATGGGAACACGTATGGGAGGGACGCGGTGCCGGCGACGAGCAGGACGAGCGAGGCTGCTCGAACGATGCGGTCCGTACGCCTGTCTCTCGTCAGTGCGGCGAGGCCCCAGAAGAGCGGTGGTGCGAGCAGGCCGAAGCGGGCGATCGAGTCGAAGGCGCCCGTGAAGATCGGGACGACGACGATCGCCGCGGCCGCGCCGAGCCAGACGAGCGGTGTCCCCAGGCGCCAGGCCGCATAGAGCAGGGCGAGGTAGAGGAAGAAGAAGACGACGTCGCGCACGAGCCATGGAGTGTGTCCCAACGCCACCGGCAGATGCGCGAACGCGCGGTACGCCCCGGCGATGCGGAACCGCCTTCCCCAGGCACGCTCCGCCTGGCTCCACGCGAGCGGGTCGTGCAGTACCCGGTCGAGGTAGAGCGAATACGACGCAAGGGCGCCGACGGGCGCGAGGATCGCGGCAAGCGCCGCTCCCCGGCGCGCCGGCGACAGGCTCGGCCGCTGGGTCCAGGCGATGCCCGCGAGCGGCAGGGCGACGAACAGCCCCTCCGGCCGGGCGAGTGCGGCTGCTCCTGCACAGCACGCAGCGAGCCACCAGTGTCTTCGCATGGCTGCGAGCGGCGCTGCAGCGAGGAGGACGAGCACGACGCTTTCGGGATACGTCATCGAGAACACGTAGCTGAGCGGGAAGATGGCGAGGTAGATGGTCGAGCGCCGGGCGAGCGACTCGCTGAAGATCTCGCGGGTCAGCGCGTAGAAGAGCCCGAGTCCCAGCAGGAGCGCGACGTTCGAGAGCAGAGGCCCGGCGATTCCCCAGCCGACGCCGGCCGCATGGAGGGCCCTGAGCAGGACGGGATAGAGGGGGAAGAACGCCGGGTCGCTCTGGCGTCCGGGGACGAGGAGGTACCCCCCGCGCGCAATCATCCGATACCAACGTCCGTCCCAGCGGTCGAGCGTCCAGGCGGTCGGTCTGAGTGCAAGCGCCGTTCCGATCGCGACCAGTCGGCCCACGCCCCACCAACCGAGAAGCCAGCGCGGGGGCCGCGAGAGCTCGAGCCCGCGGCCGATGGTGTTGGAGCCGACGCTCATCGTCTGGGCCTCGGCTCGACCAGCCGAAGAAGGCGGAAGCGTGACAGCACGTGAGGCTTGACCCGGGTCAGATAGAGGCGAGCCGTCGCCTCGTGTTCGCCGATCGCGACGATCGCGACGAGCGGGCGATACGACCGCGGTGAGACGTAGAGCGTGAGCCTCCGCTCGTTGCCTCGCGAGACCTTCAGCGCGATCGCCGGCTGGTTGGCCGCGTAACCGCGCGACGCCCTCAGGCTCCCGCTTTGCGCTGCGGTCGCGATCACGGGAGCGAGCTCGCGGCTGCAACCCGCAGCGGCCGCTAGGCCGACCGGCAGGATCCCGTTCCCACGGCCTCCGACGAGCGATAACCGTCGCGGCCCGGAGATACGCAGAACCGGCCCGGAGTCGATCGAGAGCAACGATCCTCGGGTCTTGCGCCCCTCGACACGTCCGAACCAGCCGCGCAGGCACGCCCCTTTCGTCCTCCGATTGTCGTAGTGGAAGACGTCGACGACGAACCGATACTCGTGGAGCCACGCGCTCGCCACGGCCGCCACGCGCGCGGCCGGTGTCGGCGGTGGAAGCGCACCGGCCTGAAGCGCCCATCCCGAGGCTGTCACGGCCGCGGCACCCGCGAGACCGACGATGACGCTGAGCAGCGCCCGGCGCACGTCCACCGACGGTACGCCTCGATCATGAGGTGAATCTGAGGGCGCCCTATCATCGGCCGCGGTGCCGGACCTTCCCCGCAACAGCGACATCGCCGACCAGATCGACCTCCTCGGCGACCTGCTCGAGCTCGAAGGCAAGGACACGTTCCGCGTCGTCGCCTACCGCCGTGCGGCCGCGCGAGTGCGCGAGACGTCGGGCTCCGTCGCCCAGCTCGCTCTCGACGGCCGCGCCAAGGAGCTGCAGGGCATCGGCAAGACGATCGAGGAGAAGATCGTCCAGATCGTCGAGGTCGGCGAGATCGAGGCGCTGACCAAGAAGAAGGCCGGCGTTCCGCCCGAGGTCGTCCTCTTCATGAAGCTGCCGGGTCTCGGGCCGAAGACCGCGGCGCGCATCTGGCGTGAGCTCGGGATCGAGACGCTCGACGAGCTCAAGGCTGCCGCCGAGGCCGAGCGTCTACGGACTCTTGCCGGCCTCGGGCCCAAGAGCGAGGAGAAGATCCTCGCCGCGCTCGCCTTCCAGGCCGAGAGCCCGGAGACGGACCGCTATCTGCTCGGCGCCGGCTTGCCGGCGGTGCAGGCGGTGGTCGCGGCGCTGCGCGAGCTGCCGGCCGCACTTGCGGTCTCCGAGGCCGGGTCGGTGCGGCGCCGCAAGGAGACGTTCCGCGACCTCGACATCATCGCGAGCGCCGACGACCCCGGCGAGCTGACGGGACACTTCGCGAAGCTGAGCTGGGTCGTCGACGTCGCGGCGCAGGGGGACACGAAGGCGACGGTCGTCTCGCGCGACGGCCTTCGGTTCGACCTGCGCGTCGTTCCGCCGGAGTCGTTCGGCAACCTCCTCCAGCACTTCACGGGCTCGAAGGACCACAACGTCGCGATGCGCGAGGACGCCGTGCGGCGCGGGCTGTCGATCTCGGAGTACGGCGTCACGAACGTCGAGACGGGCGACGTCTTCCGCAGCGCGGACGAGGACGCCGTGTACGAGTTCCTCGGCTACCAGCCGATCCCGCCGGAGCTGCGCGAGAACGGCGGCGAGCTCGAAGCCGCGCGGCGCGGGGAGCTGCCGAAGCTCGTCGAGGTGCGTGACGTCCGCGGCGACCTGCACACGCATTCGCACTGGTCGGCCGACGGCAAGAGCACGCTCGAGGAGATGCTCGAGGGGGCGGCGGCGCGCGGCTACGAGTACTACGCCGTCACCGACCACTCGCACTACCTCCGGGGAGAGCGGTTGCAGGAGCAGCTCGCGGAGATCGAGCAGCTGCGGGGCCGCTTCCCGCAGCTCCGGATCCTCGCCGGAGTCGAGGCGAACATCCGCGCGAGCGGCGAGGTCGACGTCGCGGACGAGGATCTGGCGCTGCTCGACTGGGTCGTCGCGTCGGTGCACCAGGCGCCCGACTCGCGCCCGACCGAGCGGGTGCTCGAGGCGATGCAGAACCCGTACGTCGACGCGGTCGGCCATCTCACCGGGCGGCGGATCGGGAAGCGCCCGCCGCGAGACGTCGACGTCGAGCGGGTGATCGAGGCCGCGCTCGAGACCGGCACGCTCCTCGAGATCAACGGCCAGCCGGACCGGCTCGACCTGCGCGACGTCCACGCGCGAGCGGCGAAGGAGGCGGGGCTGAAGCTCATCGTCTCCTCCGACGGGCACGAGGTCCGCTCGCAGGCATACGTCGAGCTCGCGGTGGCGCAGGCGCGGCGCGGCTGGCTGACGAAGGCCGACGTCGCCAACACGCGAACGTGGAAGCAGCTCGACAAGCTGCGGAAGAAGCGCTGATGGACCTGCGCGAGGACGGCGCGGCGGCGCTCGAGTGGGCGGCGCGCTACCTCGAGCGCGTCGGCGACCTCCCGGTGCTCGCCCAGGTCGAGCCCGGGGAGCTGTCCGCCAAGCTGCCGGCATCCGCGCCCGAGCAGCCGGAGCCGTTCGCCGCCGTTCTCCGCGACCTCGACCATGTGCTCCTGCCGGGGCTCACGAACTGGCAGAGCCCGCGCTTCTTCTCGTACTTCGCCGTGACCTCGTCGGAGCCGGCGATCCTCGCGGAGCTGCTGGCGGCGGCTCTGAACCAGGTCGCGATCGTCTGGCGCGCCTCGCCGGCGTCGACGGAGCTCGAGCTGCGCGTCGCCGACTGGGTGCGGCAGCTGCTCGGCTTCCCGGAGGGCTGGCACGGCCACATCGAGGACACCGCCTCGACGTCGACGCTCGCCGCTCTGATCGCGGCGCGCCACGTCACCGGCCGGAACGTCGTCGTCTGCTCCGAGTACGCGCACTCCTCGGTCGAGAAGGACGCACGGATGCTCGGGATGGAGCTCCGCAAAGTGCCGGTCGACGAGAAGCTGCGGGTGCGCGTCGACGGCTACGACCTCGACGACGTCGCCTGCGTAGTCGCGACCGTAGGAACGACGTCCTTCGCTTCGGTCGATCCGGTGCGCGAGCTCGCCGAGCGCGCGCACGCCGCGGGCGCGTGGCTCCACGTCGACGCGGCGTACGCCGGCTCCTCCTGGATCTGCGAGGAGGAGCGCTGGTCGCAGGACGGCGTCGAGCTCGCCGACAGCCTCGTCGTCAACCCGCACAAATGGCTGCTCGTGCCGACCGATTGCTCGCTCGTCTGGACGGCGCGGCCGAACGAGTGGCGCGAGGCGTTCACGTTGACGCCCGAGTATCTGCGCACCGGCGACGAGGCGTTCTCGCTCGCCGACTTCGGGCCGCCGCTCGGGCGCCGCTTCCGCTCGCTCAAGCTCTGGGCGGTGCTGCGCTGCTACGGCGCCGAGGGGCTGCGCGCGATCCTCCGCGAGCACATCCGCCTCGCCGACCTCTTCGCCGGCTGGGTCGTGGAGAGCGAGAACTGGGAGCTCGTCGCGCCGCGACGCTTCTCGCTCGTCGTCTTCCGCCGGGATGGCTCGGACAGGGAGAACGAGCGGCTCGTCGAGCGCGTCAACGCGTCCGGTGAGATCTTCATCACCCACACGAAGCTCGACGGGCGGTACGTCCTGCGCCTCGCGATCGGCAACGCGCGGACGACGGAGGACGACGTGCGGCGAGCCTGGGAAGTCCTCAACAGGGAGGCAGAACGATGATCGTGACCACGATGAACGACATCCCCGGCTACGACGTCGACGAGGTCTTCGGCGAGGTCATGGGGCTGACGGTGCGCTCGCGCAATCTCGGCTCGCAGATCGGCGCCGGGCTGAAGTCGATTCTCGGCGGCGAGCTGAAGGGGATGACGAAGGCGCTCGTCGACAGCCGCAAGCAGGTGATGGAGCGCATGGTCGAGGAGGCGGAGGCGAAGGGGGCGAACGCGATCATCGCGATGCGCTTCGACACCTCCGAGATGGGCGGCCAGTGGACCGAGATCTGCTCGTATGGGACGGCGGTGCGCGTCCACAGGGCGTGACGCGCGCGGTCGTCTTCGACCTCTTCGAGACGCTCGTCGACTACGACGACAGGCGTTCACGCGAGTTCAGCTCGTCGGTGGCTCGATTGTGTGGCCGGGATCCGGACGAGTTCCACGCCGTCTGGATCGACGGCCGGCCGGTGCGGGAGACGGGCCCGATGGCGCCCTATCTCGCGTCGCTCGGCGTCGAGGACCCCGCGCAGCAGCACTTTCTCGAGGTGCGGCGGGACTGGACGCGCGGCATCCTCGCGAGACCGCGCGACGGCGTCGTGGACACGCTGCACGAGCTTCGCCGCCGTGGAGTCCGCACCGGCCTGATCACGGTGTGCAGCGAGGACGTCGTGGACGTCTGGGCGGACACACCGTTCGCGGGATTGTTCGACGCCGCGGTCTTCTCGTGCTCCTGCGGGCTCCGCAAGCCCGACCCGAGGATCTACCGGCTGGCGCTGGACGAGCTCGGCGTCGAGCCGGGCGAGGCGCTGTTCGTCGGCGACGGCGCGAACGACGAGCTCGCGGGAGCCGAGCGGGTCGGCATGCACGCGATCCTCGTCCATCGCCCGGGCGAAGAGCCGCCGTGGCCCGAGCTGCGCGACTGGCCGGGACCGCGGATCACGGCGATCCCGGATGTGTTGCAGTTCCTCTAGAGGCGGCGCAGGAGGGCGAGGAACCCGTCGGGCGACTCCACCACGAGGTCGGCGGCTTCGAGCAGCGTGCCCGGCGCCTCCGACGACGCGACGGCGACGCGCACCGCCACGTCCAGCCCGTCCAGGGCGGCGAACGAGTCGAGGTCGGTCGTGTCGTCGCCGGCCGCGAGCCCCCGCCGCAATCCTCGTTCCTCGAGCAGCCGGCGCACCGCTGTTCCCTTGTGCGAGCCCACGGGCGGCAGCACCTCGAGGATCTTGCGCCCGTACCGGGCGACGAGCCCTTCCTCCCGCGCCGACTCCGCGATCGCGTCGAGCTCGCGCACTGCCCGGCGCTCGTCGTCCCGGCCCCGGAAGTGGAAGGCCACGGCGAGCCCCTTCACCTCGACGTCGCTCGGAGGCCACGGCGCCTCGGCGGCAAAGGCCGCCAGCACGCGTCGCCAGCGGTCGGCCTGCGGCTCGAGCTCTAGCCCGTGCGAGCCGACGCAGACCACGCCCTCCACCCCGAGCCGCGCCCGCACGTCGTCGCTCGTGCGTCCGCTGACGACCGCGACGAGCGCGTACCGGGCGACGAGCCGCTCGAGCTCGGCGCGCGTCTCCGGCGGCGGCGTGGCATCTTCCGGCCGGGCGACGATCGGGGCGAGCACTCCGTCGAAGTCGAGGAAGATCCCGGCCTCCCCCGGATCCGCCGCGAGACGCTCCAGCAGCAGGTCGGTCGTCGCAGCCACGCGGAAAGGATAGGGGCGGCCCCGAAACCGCAATAATCCGGTCGTGGCGGATCTCGAAGAGCTCTGGATCCCGCTGGTCGACGAGCCGATCGGCGGCATCGTGAACCGCGTGGTACGCGACGACCCGGCGCTCGCGGCCCGCGTCGAGACGCCGCATCGGATCCTCGCCTTCAGGACGTTCGCCTACATCCGTACGGGCCTCCTGCTCGGCCAGCTCCTCTTCGACCACGACGTGCCCGACTGGGACGGCTCGGAGAGCTGGGTCGACGCGCTGCTTCGCGACCCCGCCCACCGCGCCGCGATCGAGCGCGAGGTACGGGCGGTCGCGGAAGAGATCGCCGCCGATCCGCGCTACGCCGACGAAGAGCCGCTCGCGCCGGACGATGCCGCGCGCGACCGCTTCCGCGCCTTCGCGCGGGAGCACCTCGGCCACAGCGGCTAGCCCGCCGCCGCGCGCTACGTCTTGCTGCCGTTCCCCTGGTAGACGAACCCGTTGCCGCCGCCGAACAGCTTCCGCGCGAGCAGCCGGCGGACGGCCGGGCCCGTGATCGGGTTGAGGAGGATGCCGAGCGCGATGCCGGCCAGCAGGAGCAGCCCGTTCCAGGCGGCGCGCGCCGGCTCCGGCGAGCCCCGCCTCACGGACTTGACGCGGTCGGCTGCGCTCCGCAGCTCGTCGATCGCGTTCCGTAGCTCGCTCTGGAGGTCCTTGTCACCTGCCAGCTGGGTGGCGGCATCCGAGACCTTGCGGCGGGACGCGAGCTCGTCGAAGACGGCACGGGCAGAGGTGTAGGCGTTCCGGACGTTGTCGCGCAGCTCCTTGTCGCGGAGCGCGCGCTCGACATAGGGGCGGGCGCTCGAGGCTGCGTCGGAGACCCTCTCCTTCGTGTTGATCATCTGCGACCGATCCTTTCTGTCGTGGATGGGAACCGTGCTCCTATCTTTCCGCAGTCGCTGCTCGCACGCGACCGTTCGCGCCGGCGCCGTCCGAGCCGAATGCGGCGTCGAAGACCTCGTCGATCGAGTCGACGAGGACGAACCCGACCGCCTGCCGCGTCTCGGGCGGGAGCTCCTCGAGGTCGTGCTCGTTCTCGCGCGGCAGGATGACGCGGCCGAGGCCCGCTCGCTGGGCGGCGAGCACCTTGTCGCGCACACCCCCGATCGGCAGGACCTGGCCGGTCAGCGTGATCTCCCCCGTCATCGCGACGTCGTCGGCCACCGGCGTCTCGCGCACCAGGGAGGCGATCGCCGTCGCCATCGCGATTCCGGCGGACGGCCCGTCCTTCGGAATTGCGCCGGCGGGCACGTGCAGATGGACGTCGTGCTGCGCGAACCACCGTTCGTCGAGCTGGAGCTGCCCCGTGTGGGAGCGCACCCAGGACAGCGCCGCCTGTGCCGACTCCTGCATCACCCCGCCGAGCTGGCCCGTGACCGTGAGCTTGCCGCGGCCGGGATAGGCCTGCGCCTCGATGTAGAGGACGTCGCCGCCGACCGGCGTGTACGCGAGCCCGGTGGCGACGCCGGGGTCCGCAGTACGGCGCCGCGTCTCGGCGGAGAAGCGCCGCGGGCCGAGCCACTCCCGTGCGAGCTCCTCGGTGACGGTGATCTTTTCGTCGCTGCCGCGCGCGACTTGCACCGCCGCCTTGCGGCAGAGGTCGCCGATCCGCCGTTCGAGCCCGCGGACGCCGGCCTCGCGCGTGTACTCGCGGGCGAGCAGCCGCAGCACGGGCTCCCCGATCTCGATCCGGTCGGGCTCGAGCCCGTGCTCGGCGATCTGGCGCGGCACGAGATACCGCTGCGCGATCCCGAGCTTCTCCTCCTCGGTGTAGCCGGAGAGCTGGATCACGTCCATCCGGTCGAGGAGCGCCGCCGGGATCGTGTCCACGGTGTTGGCCGTGCAGATGAAGAGCGTCTTCGAGAGGTCGAACGGGAGGTCGAGGTAGTGGTCGCGGAAAGTGCAGTTCTGCGCCGGGTCGAGCACCTCGAGCATGGCGCTCGCCGGGTCGCCGCGCACGTCTGCGCCCATCTTGTCGATCTCGTCGATCAGGAGCACGGGGTTCATCGACTCCGCGTCGCGGAGGGCGCGGATGATCGAGCCGGGCATCGCGCCGATGTAGGTGCGGCGGTGGCCGCGAATCTCCGCCTCGTCGCGGACGCCGCCGACCGAGAGCCGCGCGAACCTCCGGCCGAGCGTCCGGGCGATCGAGTGCCCGAGGGACGTCTTGCCGACGCCGGGCGGTCCCGCGAAGCAGAGGATCTGGCCGGCCGGATCCTGCTTGAGCTTCGACACGGCGAGGTGCTCGACGATCCGTTCCTTCACCTTGTCGAGGTCGTAGTGATCCTCGTCGAGGATCTGGCGGGCGCGATCGAGGTCGAGGTCGTCCGGCGTCGTCACGCCCCACGGCAGGGTCGCGAGCCAGTCGAGGTAGGTGCGGATCACGCCGTACTCGGCCGCTGCCGACGGGAGCCGCTCGAGTCGCGCCAGCTCGCGGTCGGCGGCCTTCCGCACGTCCTCCGGCAGCTCGAGCGCGTCGAGCCGCTCGCGCAGCTCGTTGACGTCGGCCTGCTCGGGATCGCCCTCGCCGAGCTCTTCCTGGATCGCCTTCAGCTGCTGGCGGAGGAAGAACTCCCGCTGCCCCTTCTCGAGCTCGGACTGCACCTGCGACTGGATCTTCGTCCCGAGCTCGAAGACCTCGAGCTCGCGGTTCAGGATCTTCGAGACCTCGCGCAACCTCTCTTCCGCGTCCGCGATCTCGAGGATCAGCTGCTTCTCCTCGGTCTTGAGGCGGAGGGTCGAGGCCACGAGGTTGCAGAGACCGTTCGGGTCGTCGACGTTCGCGGCGGCGATCTGGAGCTCCTCGGGCAGGTACGGCGCGAGGCCGATGATGCGCCCGAACAGGCCCTGCGCGTTCCGCAGTAAGGCCTCGAGCTCGCGGCTTTCCTCCGCCTCGTCCGGGACGGGAGAGAAGCGTGCGACGAGGTATGGGTCGTCGGTGACCGGCTCCTCGAACCGGATCCGGTGCAGGCCCTGGACGAGGATTCGCAGCGTCCCGTCGGGGACGCGGATCATCTTGTGCACGACCGCCGCCGTCCCGATCTCGTACAGGTCGTTCCAGCCGGGCACCTCGATCTCCTCGTCACGCACCGTGACGAGCGCGAGCACGCGCTCCCCGCCGACGACGTCGTCGACGAGGCGGATCGAGCGTTCCTGCCCGATGGCGAGCGGCGTCATCGAGTCGGGGAAGACGACGGTCTCCTTGAGGGGGAGCACCGGCAGGTCGGCCGGGATGTCGTCGACCTGGGTCGGAGCCGTCTCGGTGAACTCGATCTCGCTCATCGGCTCGTGGTCAGCGGCACCTCGAGCCGCAACATCCCCGCCTCGTACGTCGCCGTCACCGCGTTGGCCTCGACGTCCTCGCCGACCTCGATCCGCCGTTCGAACGGCCCGTACTCGATCTCGACCTGGTGGTAGCGCGCGCCGGCCGGGTGTGGTCGCGCGCGAACGCCGGAGACGACGAGCGCGGTGCCCGAGGCGACTATCCGGACCGCATCGGGGTCGACGCCGGGCAACTCGACGAGGAGATGGAGTACCGGCGGCTCGTCCGTGCGGTAGCAGTCGCACTGCGGCTGGAAGCCGCGCCGCTGGCCCGCGAAGCGAGGTACCTCCCACAGCTCCGCGAAGAGATCCTGGATCTCGCCCTGGAGATCGCCGAGGTGACGCCGCCGCCCGGTCATGAGGCGCAAATACCCCTTGCGGCGAGGCAGCAAGCATCGCCCGCTCCGGCGTTAGACGAGCTCTGCGCGCCCTAGCAGTGCCTCGGCGAGCCGCCGCGACGCCTCGTCGACGAGCTCGCCGTCGAACCGGGCGGCGCCGCGTGCCGCCTCGAGGATTCGTTGCGCCCGTTCGACCTCCGCCGGCGAGGGGGTGAAGATGCGGTTCACCGGCTCGATCTGGCTCGGGTGGATCACCCACTTGCCGTCGTAGCCGTGCTCGAGTGCCCGCCGAGCGGAGAGGACGAGTCCGAGGTCGTCGCCGAGTCGCGCGTGTGGCCCGTCGACGGCCTGCAGCCCGCTCGCACGGGCGGCGGCGACCACGCGCGCGAGCGCATGATCCGAGGCGCCGGCGCCGATCGTCAGAACCGGCACGCCGAGCGAGGCCGCGAGATCGGCAGGGCCGAAGACGAGCGCCTCCAGCCCCTGCCCGGCCGCGGCGATTCCCTCGGCCTCCACGAGACCCCTCGCCGTCTCGATCTGCGCCTCGAGACCGGTTCCGGAGGGAAGCCGCTCGGCCGCGGCAGACACGTCCTCCGGGGACTCGACCTTGGGGAGTACGACAACGTCGGGCCGCGCCTCGGCTGCGGCGCGCAGATCGTTCTCCCACCACTCCGTCGAGCGTGCGTTGACGCGCAGCGCCGTCGTTCGGCCGAGCGGCGCTTGGCCGATCGCCGCAACGGCGAGCTCGCGCGCCATCTCCTTCTCGTCCGGCGCGACTGCGTCCTCGAGATCGACGATCACCTCGTCGGCGGCGAGGGACGGCGCCTTCGCGAGCATGCGCTCGCTCGAGGCGGGGACGGTCAGGCAGGTGCGGCGGGCGCGCGCAGGCACGCGCGAACGCTAACGGTGCCGGTTGGCGGTGGGCCGTCGCCGCTCGCGCGGCGGGTGGCGCTTTCGTCCCTCCGGGCGCGGCCACTCGAGGGTCAGCGACTGGCCGACCTGCAGCCCGTGCCATTCCCCGGCGAGCACATCGAGCTTCTGCTGGAGCCGCGGCGGAAGGTTTCTCGCGCGCCATCCCTGCTGGAGTTGCCAGGCGAGCTCCTCGGAGCGCCGGCCGTCGGGAAGCCGCGTACGGCGGATCCGCTGCTTGCGCCACAGCTTCGTCACGAGCTCCGTGTCAACCGTGTGCTCCTCGTTCAGCGGCAGGAAGATCCGCGCATTTCCTCCCGCCGCGAGGTCACCGAAGATGCCGCCGTCGAGGCAGTACTCGGCCTCGGCTACGAAGTGGAGCAGGTCGTGCGGCAGCCACTCGTGGTAGCCGATCGTCCCGCACCAGAGGTCGGGATAGCGGTCGCGGCGGACTTCGACGGCGTACCGCCGTGCACTCTGCTTGATGAAAACGACCTTCACGGCGCGGCCTTGACGAAGAACGCGTACGTGCGGCCCTCGTGCGTCGCCTCTCCATGCGGCGTGAACTCCAGCTTCTCGAGGACGTGCAGCGCGACCGCATTGTCGTGTCCCGTCATCGCCGTCAGGCGCTCGAAGCCCTTGGCGAACGCGGCACGGACGACCGCATCCGACGCCTCCGTCCCGTAGCCACGACCTTGCTCGTGGTCAGCGACAACGCAGCCGAGATCGAGCTCTCGGCGGCCGTCGATCTGCTCCCACTGCAGGCCGGCGAGCGCGACTGCCCGCCCGCTCGCGCGCTCGACCGCCGCCCAGAGGCTCATACCGCCGTCCCGCTCGAAGCGGTCGATCTTCTCCCGGATCCACTCCTCGGGCTTGCGGAGATCCGCGGCGTCCTCGATGACGAGCGGTCGGATGACGAGCCGCTCCGTCTCGATCGGAAGCTCGATCCTCATCCGGACGGCTTCTCCCACACCGAGACGTGCTTCGTGCTCTCGGCCGTGAAAGGCGTGCGGTCCCAGTCCGCCCACCGCTCGCGCAGCTCCAGCCCGGCGAGCCGCGCCATCAGGTCGAGCTCGGACGGCCAGATGTAGCGACCGGGGAACGTCGAGTACGTGCCTCGCTCCGGGTCGTAGTGGTGCGAGGTCAGGCCCTGCGTGACGAGGTCGTACTCGTCGAAGCCGACGTGGTCCGGGCTTGCGTCGAAGAGGAGGAACCTGTCGCCGAGCGGCAGGCGCTGCAGCTCGGGAACCATGATCTCGACGACGAACGCCCCGCCCGGCTCGAGCTGGGAGGAGACGTTCTCGAAGCACGCGACCTGCCGTTCCTGCGTCCGCAGGTTGAAGATCGAGTTGTAGACGACGTAGGCGAGCGAGAACGGTCCCTCGACTCGCGTCGTCGTCATGTCGCCGATCGCCACGGGGATCGGGTCGCCGCCGGGCTTCTTGCGCAGCTCCGCGACCATGTCCGGAGAGAGGTCGATGCCCGCGACGCGGACGCCGCGCTCCGCCAGCGGCAGCGCGATGCGGCCGGTGCCGATGGCGAGCTCGAGCGCGCCGCCGCCCGCAAGCGGGAGGAGGAAGTCGACGACCGGCTCGACCGGCATGCCGGCCGTCGACTCGTCGTAGCGGGCCGCGACCGGCCCCGCGAACGGGTCGCTCATCCCGACCTCTTCAGCTTGCCGTGCCGCTTCGCGTACCGCTCGCCGACGTGGAAGATCGCCAGCCCAAGCGGGGTCGCCAGGACTGCGATGATCAGCAGCGGCCAGACGTCCGCCCACGCGAGCCCGGTTCCGTGGACGATCGAGTTGCGATCGCCGCGCAGCGCGTACGTCGCCGGCGAGACCTTGGCGATCCACTGCATCCACTCCGGCATCACGCTCACGGGGTAGTAGACGCCCGAGACGACGAGCATCACGCCCTGCGCGACGAAGCCGAGCTGCGCGCCCTTCTCCGGCGAGATCAGCGGCAGCACCGAGGTCATGATCCCGACGCCGATGAACGAGAGCGACGCCAGCGCGAGCAGCGCGAGCGCCGCCCCGTAGTTCGCATTCGGCGCGTGGACCCCGATGAACGCGGCGACGGCGAAGAAGAGGATCGCGGCGCGAATCAGCCCGTAGAGCACCGCATACGCGCCCTGCCCGAACAGGTGGACGAGACGCGACAGCGGCGCCATGAACGTGTACTCGATCGTCCCTTCCCAGCGCTCCCAGGCGACGGTCTCGGTCATGAACTCGAAGATGATCCCGAGGAAGGCCCAGATCGTCGCGCCGACGAGCAGCATCGTCGCCAGCGTGTTCTCGCGGGTCGGCGACAGGTTCGCCGCGCGAGCGATGAAGACGATCGTGAGCGTGTTCGCGATCGTCCAGACCATGAACGCGAGATCCCAGAGGAAGTAGCGCTTGGTGAGGTAGAGGTTCCGCTCGACGATCCCGAACAGGCCGACGAGCTGGTTGCGCATCTCTACTGCGTACTCACTCATGCGAACACCTCCCTGTACTCGTCGTCGTCATCGCTCTCTTCCGCCTCGAACTCGCGTCCGGTCGCGGCGAAGAACGCCTGCTCGAGCGTCTCGACGCCGAAGCGCCGCTTCACGTCGTCGACCGGCTCGAGGAAGAGCAGCCGGCCGCGGTCGAGGATCCCGACCCTGTCCGCGAGCGACTCGGCCTCGGCCATGTCGTGCGTGCAGAGGAGGATCGTCGCGTCGTGCTCCTCCCGGACCTGGCGGATGAAGTCCTGCACCTCGAGCTTCGAGCGGGGGTCGAGCCCGGTCGTTGGCTCGTCGAGCAGAAGCAGGACGGGTGAGGTGAGGAGCGCCCGCGCGAGGGCGACCTTCTGCTGCATGCCGCGCGACAGGTGCTCCATCGACTCGCCGCGCCGCTCGGGTGGGAAGCCGACCCTGGCGAGGATCTCGGGGATGGCCGTGCGCGTCTGCCGCGGCGTCATCCCGTAGAAGCGCGCCGCGTACGAGAGGTTCTCGGCGGCCGACATCCTCTTGAAGAAGCTCGCCTCGACCGAGACGCGGTTGACGAGCCGGCGCACCGCCGCTGCCTCCCTAAACGCGTCGTGGCCGAAGATCCGCGCCTCGCCGCCGTCGTTGATGAGCAGCGTCGAGAGCAGACGGACGAGCGTCGACTTCCCCGAGCCGTTCTGGCCGAGGACGGCGACGCACTCGCCACGGGCGATCCTGAAGCTGATGTCGGCGAGCGCCGGCCACGGACGCTTACGTGCGAAGCGGCCCGCTTTGCGGTCGCGCCGGCGGAACGTCTTCTGGAGGTCGCGCACCTCGACGGCCGGCACCTGCCGGTCGAGACGCGAGACGAGATCTGTTGTGGATGGTGCGAGGGTGGACATGCTGCTCCTTCTGAGAACGAAGTGGGAACGGAGGACGGAAACCGCCGCTACGGGCGGTGCGCGGACCTAAAGGGAGCCGCGCGGTCCGGCGAGGCCGCCGCTGGCGGCACCCCGGGTCCGGTCCATCACGTTCGCGAGCAACATGGCCTTCGCAGGCTAGGCGCTGCGCCCGGCCGCGTCAAATGTCGGGCTTTTCCAGGCGCTTCTCCGCTTCGCCCTCGCGCCAGCGGATCGAGGTCTGTCGCTCGTCGCCGTACGTGACCCATGCCGCCCGCTCGGCGAGAAGCTCGAAGTAGTGGGAGTCGGGCAGCGGCCGCCACTTGATCATCTCCCAGAAGAGGTCGTCGAGCTTCCGGCGGAGGTCGTCGCTCTCGAGCACCTCGGCCCGGCCGGCGAGCTTGAACTCCGGCGAGCCTTCTTTGGCGGTGACGGGCGCATGGACGTAGACGCGCGGGTCGCGCAGGAGGTCTAGGGCCTTGAGCGAGCGCGGGATTATGTTCACGAGCAGGTGGCCGTCGACGATGTACGCCTCGACGGGGGTGATCCGCGGCGAGCCGTCCTTCGTGAGCGTGCCGACGAGGACGAACTGGAACTTCTCGATCAGCTTCCGGCCGTGCGCGGCGATCTCCGGCGCGACCCGCTCGAGCTCCTCCCAGGTGAGCACGAGCGGTAGCGAAGCAGATGCGGCCCGCCGACGAAGGTGCTAGCTTCGTGGCAGGCGGTGCGCCGGAGCAGGCGGGCCGCCGAGGCGATGGAGCCTCGCGACCGGAGCGGTCGCGGGGCTTTTTTCGTGGTCCATCGGAAGGAGCGGGATGGTCAAGGTCGAGGCGGTGGTCGTGAGGGAGCGGGTCGAGACGGTGATCGATGCCGTCGAGGAGGAGACGGGCCACGTCGGCGTTACCGTCGTCGAGGCGATCGGTCACGGTGCCGAGCGGGGCGTCACGCACGAGTACCGCGGCCGCACCTTCGAGTCGCGCTTTCTGCCGAAGGCGCACCTCACGTTCGTCGTCGACGACGAGCTCGCCGAGCGGGTGGCCGCCGCGATCGCCGACGCCGCCCGTACCGGCCATTCCTCCGGCGACGGTCTCTGCTGGACCTCGCCCGTTGCGAACGTCGTCCACCACCGCACAGGGGAGCGTCTCGGATGACTCACCATCAGCTGCTGATCGCCGCCAACACGCTCTGGGTCGTCGTCGCGGCCGTCCTCGTGATGTTCATGCAGGCGGGCTTCGCGTTCCTCGAGGCGGGGCTGACGCGGATGAAGAACGCCGCCCACATCGCAGGTAAGAACGTCCTCGTCTTCGGGGTCGCGTCGCTCGTCTACTGGCTCGTCGGCTTCGGGCTCGCCTTCGGGAACGGGAACGGCCTCGTCGGCACGCACGGCTTCGCTCCGTCGGTCGACGCGCTGCTCGCGGTGGGTAAGGCGCCCTACGCGGCGTTCACGGGAATCCCCGGTGCGGCGGGCTGGCTGTTCGAGGTCGTCTTCGCCGGGGTCTCGCTCGCGATCGTCTGGGGCGCCATGGCCGAGCGCGCGAAGCTCTGGGTCTACTTCGCCTTCGGCGCGATCTTCACCGTCGTCTACTCGCTCGTCTCGCACTGGATCTGGGCGACGGGCGGCTGGCTGCAGCGGTTCGGGATGCAGGACTTCGCGGGCTCGACCGTCGTCCACTACCAGGGCGCGCTCGCGGCGCTCGCCGGAGCCCTCCTCCTCGGGCCGAGGATCGGCAAGTTCGGCCACGACGGCCGCGCGAACGCGATCCCCGGCCACAACATGCCATACGCCGTCCTCGGGACGCTCATCCTCTGGTTCGGCTGGTTCGGCTTCAACCCGGGATCGACGCTCGGCGTCGCGACGGGCGGTCACGTCGGCTTCTTCGGCTACGTCGCGCTGACTACGAACCTCGCCGCGGCGGCCGGCGGCCTAGGCGGGATCTGCGTCGCGTGGCTCGTCCTTCGCAAGCCGGACGTCTCGATGATGCTCAACGGCGTCCTCGCGGCGCTCGTCGCGATCACGGCGGCGTGCGGCTTCGTCGCGCCGTGGGCCGCCGTCGTGATCGGCTTCGTCGCAGCCACGGTCGCCGTCGTGGCGGTGCCGCTCGTCGAGCGGCTCGGGATCGACGACCCGATCGGCGCGGTCGCGGTACACGGGCTCGCAGGCGTCTGGGGGACGCTCGCCACCGGCCTCTTCGCACTTCCCGCGCTGGCCTCGACCGTCGGCGTCGGACACGGCGGGCTCCTATACACGGGATCGCCGTACCAGCTCGGCGTGCAGGCGCTGGGGCTCGTCGCCGTGGGGGCCTTCACGTTCTCCGTGTCGTACGGCTCGCTCTGGGCGCTGAACCGCCTCTGGGGGATCCGCGTCGAGCAGCACGTCGAGACCGCGGGCCTCGACGTCGCCGAGCACGGCATGTGGGGCTATCCCGAGTTCTACATCCCGGTCCCCGGCGGCTACGGGACGGAGTCGCACGGCCACCTCGGCCTCGCGCATTCGCACGCTCGCGTGCCGCAGCCCGAGCCGCGGCTCGCGCCTGCCGCCGAGGGTGCGGGATAGGTTCCTCCGCGTGCCGTCCCTGTCGGCCTATGCCGTCTTCCTGACCACGGCGATCGTGTTGCTGCTCGTGCCGGGGCCGGCCGTCCTCTACGTCGTGACGCGCAGCATCGAGATGGGCCGGAGCGGAGGTCTCGCCTCCGTCGCCGGCATCACGACAGGCACGGTCGCGTACGTCGCGCTCGCGGCCGCCGGCCTTTCGTCTCTGATCCTCGCCTCGACCGTCGCCTTCGACGCGGTCAAGTACGCAGGCGCGGCCTATCTCTTCCTCCTCGGAGTGCGCCGGCTGCTCGGACGCGGGCTCGAGCAACCCGACGCGGAAGCGGCGCCGCGCACGCGACGGCGCGCCTACACCCAGGGCGTCGTCGTCAACCTGACCAACCCGAAGACGATCGTCTTCGTCTTCGCCTTCCTGCCGCAGTTCGTCGACCCGCACGCGAGCCATGCCTGGGTGCAGGTCTTCGTGCTCGGCCTGAGCTTCGCGCTGCTGGGCTGCCTCAGCGACAGCATGTACGCGCTCGCGGCGGGGACGGTCGCCGACCGCCTGCGCGGCTCGGCCGGGATCGCGCGGGTGCAGCGGTGGTTCGGCGGCGGCGTGCTCGTCGGCCTCGGGATCCTCGCAGCCGTCTGGTCGCCGAGCCGAGCCCGGTGACCGTCCGCGAGCTTCGGCCCGACGACTGGCCGGCGGTGCGAGCGATCTACGAGGAGGGCATCCGCGGGGGCGACGCGACGTTCGAGACGGAGGCGCCGTCCTGGGAGGAGTGGGACGCGGCCCATCCTCGGCTGCGGCTCGTCGCCGAGCGCGGCGGCTCCGTCGTCGGCTGGGCTGCCCTTTCGCCCGCGTCGTCCCGTCGCTGCTACCGCGGGGTCGGCGACGTGAGCGTCTACGTTGCCGGAGACGCGCGCGGCGCGGGCGTCGGCCGCGGGCTGCTCGGCCGGCTCGTCGAGCTCTCGGAGCAGGCCGGTTACTGGACGTTGAGCGCCGGCGTGTTCCCCGAGAACGACCCGTCGCTCCGCCTCCATCGCGCCTGCGGCTTCCGTGAGGTCGGTGTTCGCGAGCGGCTCGGAGAGTCCGGCGGCGTCTGGCGGGACGTCGTCCTCCTCGAGCGCCGCTCGACCGGCGTCTAGCTCACGCCGGCTGCGAGCTCCTGGTACGGAGGTACGAGCTCTCCCCACCGCGCCTCGACGTCTGCGAGCTCCTGGCCGGCGAGGTAGGCAGCGAGATTCTCGGCGTGGATCTGCCATCCGGCTCCGTAGAAGGCGATCTTGTCGAGAGGCATGCCCTTGACCTCGATGACCAGGACGGTCTGGTGGCCGTCGGGAGCGAGCGTGGCCTCCACCCTCTCGTCGAACGGCGGCACGCCTTGTCCCTTCAGATAGGACTCCTCGGTCTCCCTGGTCGTCAGGAGGAGCCGTCGCGGCGGCTCGCACGTTTCCACCCGCCCGGTGAGCTCGAGGTCATCGGCTGCGATATACAGGCGGAACTCGCCGCCGGGGCGGAGATCGCCGCTCACCTCACCGTGCCAGCGAGCCAGCCGAACGGGATCCGTTAGCGCCGACCACAGATCGTCGATGTCGGTGTCGTAGCGGTCTTCGATGCGCACGACTCCCACGCCGTCTGCCGAACGCAGGCTGCCGAGGATGCGTGTACCCGGACTCGCGTTACTGGTCATCTGGTGCTCCTTCGCTCGCGTTTGCCCCGGGCCACCTCGGTGTGCAGAGCGTCGAGCCTCTGATCCCACAGGTCCCGGTATCGGCCCAGCCAGTCGTCGACCTCGCCCAGCGCCTCGGGGCGGATGCTGTAGACCCGCCGCTGCGCCTCGGGGCGGACCTCCACGAGCCCCGCTTCCCGCAGCACTCGAAGATGGCGTGACACGCCGGGGCGGGCGATGGGCAGCAGTGTCGCGAGCTCACCCGCGGTGGCCGGCCCGTCGGCCAGCGTCTCCAGCAGCGTCCGTCGACTCTCGTCAGCCATCGCTCGGAGGACTGCTTCCATTGCAGGAACGTACCACTCCTGTTACGTAACTGTCAAGGTACATACGATAAGAATCGAGCGAGATGAAGCGCGTCCAGTTCGTCGACTGCAGGTGGGAGCTCGGGGACCCGGGCCGGGGGCACGAGCTCTATCTCGAGGGCCACATTCCCGGCGCCTCCTTCCTCGACGTCGACGAGGACCTGTCCGATCTCTCCGTGCCGGACGCCGGTCGGCATCCGCTGCCGTCGGCGGAGACGTTCGCCGCGGCGGCCGGCCGCGCCGGGG
>DASSVO010000050.1:0-38391 GCA_035706005.1 Gaiellaceae bacterium
CAGCGGCACCGTCCAGTCGGGCCAGACCCTGACCGCGACCCCGTCGGGCTTCAACCTCGGCACGCCGACCGCGACCTACTCCTACCAGTGGACATGGTCGACGACTTCGACCGGCACCTACAGCAACATCGCCGGCGCGACGGCCTCGACCTACGTCGTCGAATCGGCCTACGTCAACGACTACCTCAAGGTCGTGATCACCGCCACCAACACCTGCTCTTCGGGTTGCGGCTCGGCCAGCGCCTCCTCGGCCGCGACCAGTCAGGTCCTGCCGGCGGCCCCGACGGGGGGCAGCGTGTCGGTCTCTGGCTCGGCCCAGGTGGGTAGCACGTTGAGCGCCACTGCGTGTTCTGCTCAAGGCTGGTCGCCCTCGAGCCCAGCTCCCAGTTGCGCGTTCCAGTGGCAGGTCTCGGCCGATGGCACCAGTGGCTGGACAAGCGCCACCGGCGCAGGCAACGCGACGTCCTCCTACATCGTCGCCGCCGCCGACTACAACCAGTACCTCAGGGTCCAGGTCACGGCGACCAACCCCGGCGGCTCCGGCACGGCCTCCTCGGCCGCGACCAGCCAGGTCCAGAACCCGGTCAACGGGCCGTCGCGCTCGCTGTTTCTCGTCGACGGGCAGCAGCGTGCCCAGTACGGGGCGCAGTGGCGGGCGGATGAGACGATCGCCTACGTCGATGACACGAACGACGTGTATGACGGCAATCCCGTCGTTGCGGCCGATGCGGACGGGAGCAACCCGAAGCCTCTGATCGACCAAGCAGCGGGCGTCAATGAGTACGCCGTAGAAGGGTCGCGCGTGGTTTGGTACGACGGGGACAGCATCTACACCCGGGTCGGCGATGGCGATCCTGTCTTGCTCGCGACGGGTGTGGATAGTGCGAGCGGTCTTACTTTGTCGCCGGACGGCGGTCATGTCGCCTGGTACTCCGTTTGGTGGGAGGACTCAGTTTGGGAGATCGCGACTGATGGCAGTGACTCGGCGCCGCATGACTTGACTGGGCCTGTGGCTGCAGCGAATTGGACGGACCTGACTTGGAATCCTGCTGGCACGAAGCTCGTGTTCACGACCGGCTGGGAGATTGACAGCGTCGACCTGGAGGGGAACGTCTCGACGCTCGTCACGGCCGGCGATTACGTCAGCTTCTCTGCCCCATCCTGGGGGCCATCAGGGCAGATCGCGTACTGGGAGTACCACGCCGATGCCTTTACAACCGATCTGCGGTTGGTCGATAGCGATGGCAACAACGCCCGCACGCTGGGGAGCTGGTCTTGGGGTGGCCCGGTCAACGCAGAGAGTGCCCCGGGACTGGTCTGGTCTCCTGACGGGCGGGAGATCGCCTTCGCCCCGAACAAGAACTACTCCCAGAATGTGGGCGGCGGCCTGTACCTGGTCAACGTGGAGTCAGCGGATGTCACGAACCTCCTCGCCGACGTCTCTCCCGAGGCCGACGATGTTCACGGGTGCGAGGACCAGCCCAACGATTACGGCTTTTCGCCGGCCGGGGACGCGATCGTCTATGCGGCGGGCGATACGAACAGCCCGTTCGGTACCCCGTGCCAGGTTTGGATCACGCGTGGCTCTCCGCTCGAGCCCACGCCCATAGCCCCACCTGACCAGTCTTGGTCGGACGGTGGAGGCAACGACGCCGCCCCCGGGGTCGACCCGGCGCCCGACGATTACACGCAAACCTCGACCGACGCGAGCATCACCAGCTACGGGCCTCCGCTCAGCTTCAGCCGCACCTACGACTCCTTCCTCGCCCAGGCACAAGCCACAGCCGGCACGCCGGGTCCGCTCGGCTACGGCTGGACCGACAACTGGGACATGTCGCTCAGCGCCAACGCCGGCACTGTCACGATCAACCAAGGGGACGGGGCAGCGGTCAGCTTCCACGCGCCGACAAACGGCGCCTGCGACTCGCCCTACATCGGCTCCGGCGACCCGGGCACCTATTGCGCCTTACCAGACGTGACCGGGAGCCTGAACTACGACTCGGCGACCTCGACCTACACCTTCCTGACTCATCCCTATGCGAACTACACGTTCAACAGCTCCGGTCAGCTGACCAGTGAGTCCGGACCGGGCGGGGCGACCCTCAGCCTCGCCTACAACTCTCCCGCCCCAGGCTCGGGAAACTGCCCCAGCAGCGCCGCCTCCTGCATGACAATCACCTCCGCCTCCGGGCGAGCGCTCGTGATCGGCAGCAACTCCTCCAACCGGATCACGAGCGTCACCGACCCGCTCGGGCGCAACTGGACCTACGGCTACTGCTCCCCGCCCAGCTCGACCTGCTCGAGCGGCGACCTCGTCTCGGTCACCGACCCCCGCGGCAAAGTGACCAGCTACACCTACGACCAAGGCAACTCCAACAGCTCACTGACCCACGACCTGCTCACGGTCACAAAGCCGAACGGCCAGCCAGGCGGCCCGGACGCCGGCGCCGCCCTCGTCAACGTCTACAACAGCTCCGGCCAGCTCACCTCACAAACCGACCCGGACGGCAACCAGACGACCTACGACTACTCGCACCTCGACGCCTCCGGCACCGGCTACACGCTCACCACTGATCCCGACGGCATCCAGACCGAGGACACCTACGACAACCACGCTCTCATCAACGAAACCGTCGGCTACGGCGACGCCTCGGCCTCGACATCAACGTACCGACGCGATCCCGCCACCCTCCTCGACAACAGCGTGATCGACGGAAACGGAAACAGGACCGATTTCGGCTACAACAACAACGGTCTCGTAGGCTCCAGGACGGATCCGCTCGGCCAGACCACCACCTACTCCTACAACGCCTTCGACGAGCCGACCTGCGTCGCGACCGCGCAAGCGGCACAACCCTGCTCGTCGCTGTCGCCCCCGACCGCGATCTCCCCGGGCGGCACGATCTCGCCGCCCTCCTCCGCGCCGCCCGCTTACGTCACCTACTACCAGTACGACACCCACGGCGACTTGATCTGGACGACCGCGGGCGCCTATGCACCCGGCAGCTCGCAGCCAAACCAGCAACGCACCACCTACAACCTCTACGCCGGCGAGTCGATCGCCATCGGCACGACCAACGACTCATGTAACGCGACGCCGTCGGACTCGTCGCTCCCCTGCGCGACCATCGACCCGAACGGCGTCGTCACACAGCTCCAATACAACTCCGCCGGCGACGTCACTTCGTCCGCCGCACCTGACGGCAACGGCGGCGGCGAGATCGCCCAAACAACCTACGGCTACAACGGCGACGGCGAGCAAACAAGCACGACGACACCGAACGGCAACCTCAGCGGCGCCACCGCTGGCGACTACACGACAACGACCGGCTACAACCCAGATGGCCAGGTCACCAGCACAACCGTCGGCCAGCCTGGAGGCAACGTCACCCCGCGCACGACTACCTACGGCTACGACGACAACGGCAACCGCACCTCGGTCACCGACCCACGCAACAAGACCACCAACACCCGTTACGACGCCAACGACCAGGCAGTCCTGGTCACCGACCCAGACGGCAACGCCACCCTAACCTGCTACGACGGCGCCGGCAACGTGACGGAGACCGTGTCGCCGGTCGGAGTCGCAGCGAACTCGCTGACACCTGCCTCCTGCCCGACCAGCTACCCAGCTGGCTACGGCGACCGGCTCGCGGCGGACGCGACCACCTACACCTACAACGATCTCGGCGAGAAGACCGCCATGTCCACCCCGGCCGCCGGCCGGGCAGACGGGCTCCGAGACGACTAGCTACGCCTACGACAATGCCGGTCAGCTGATAAGCACCACCGAGCCGCCCGCGAGCAACGACGCGGGCGCTCCGGGCCAGGTTACGCGCGACAGCTACGACGACGCCGGCCAGCTCCTTTCGGTCACCACCGGCTACGGGACAAGCGCGGCTTCCACCACGAGCTACTGCTATGACCCGGAGGGGAACAAGACCGCCAGCGTCGCACCCGACGGCAACATGTCCGGTGTGGCAGCCTGCTCGAGCACGTCGCCCTTCCAGACGAGCTCGCCCTACCAGACCGGCTACACCTACGACTCGCTCGACGAGTTGATCTCGAAGACTCGCCCTGCCACAGCGGCGGCACCTAGTGGTCAGACGACCAGCTATAGCTACGACCCGGCCGGGAACCTACTCACGAGCCAAGACCCGAACGGCGTCACGGCGACGAACACGTACACGCCGCTGAACAAGCTGGCGACCGTCAGCTACTCCGGCTCCTCTGCCCACTCTGTCAGCTATGGCTACGACGCGAACGGCAACCGCGTCTCCATGAGCGACGCCAGCGGTAGCTCAAGCTACGTCTACAATCCGTTTGACGAGCTGAGCAGCGCTCAGAACGGGGCTGGTCAGACACTCACTTACAGCCACAACGCCGCCGGTCAGACGACCGGAATCACCTATCCCCTCGGCGCTGGAGCCACCTGGGCAACAAGCGACACCGTCGGCTACGGCTACGACGACGCTGGTCTGCTCAACTCGATCACGGACTTCAACGGGCACGCCATCGGTATCGGGGACACGGCTGACGGTCTCCCCAACTCGCTCGCCCTCGGCGCCAGTGGCGACACGATCAACACCACCTACGACAACAGCGACAAGCCCTCGCAGATCAGCCTCGGAAACGGCACCAGCACGCTCCTGCAGTTCGCCTACACCAACGTCCCCTCCACGGCGATCAGCAGTGAGACCACGACGCCGTCTACGCCCAGCTCGCCGGCCTCATACAACTACGACGCGCAGAATCGCGTCACGCAGATGACCCTCGGCGGCGGCAGCCCGCTCAACTACGGCTTCGACGCCTCCGGCAACCTGACCACTCTCCCCACCGGCGCCAGCGGTAGCTACGACCACGCCTCCGAGCTGACTTCCTCAGTCCTCGGCGACACAACGACGAACTACACCTACGACAGCGACGGCCAACGCACCCAGGCCAGCCAAGCCGGTAGCGCGCTCGTCACCGCCACCTACAACGGCGCCCAGGAGGTGTCGAGCTACAGCGACGGCGCCGCGAACATGAGCGCGGCCACCTATGACGGTAACGGGTTGCGCACCAGCAACACCACGACGCCAGCCGGCGGCAGCGCCACGACCCAGGGCTACCTCTGGGATACGAGCGGCTCAATGCCGCACCTGGTGATGGACTCGACTAACGCCTACATCTACGGGCCCCAAAACGGGCCGATCGAGCAGGTCAAGCTAAGTGACGGCACCATCACCTATCTCGTCTCCGACCGCATCGGCTCCATCCGCGGCACCGTCAACGCCGCCGGCAGCCTCACCCAAAGCACCAGTTACGACGCTTGGGGCGACCCTCAGACAAGCGGCGGCCTCACCGCCCTAACACCATTCGGCTACGCCGGCGACTACACGGATCCGACCGGCCTCAACTACAACATCCGCCGCTACTTCGACCCGGAAACGGGCCAATTCATCTCGGCCGATCCGCTTGTTGACCAAACCGGAGCGCCATACGGCTACGCGAGCGATGACCCGGTTAACAAAAGCGACGTAGACGGCCTCGCCCCATGGCCGGGACTCATCTACTCGGTCAAAGTGCTACTCCAGATGGCCGACCCCCTTGATGTCTTCCATGCATTCCCGCTTTACATTGACAAGTTGGTTATCGAAAGCTCGCCACGGGCGAAGCGCATCCGCGGACGGGACCCGAAGGCAAAGCCCTACTATCAATACGAGTGGCCGGGCGGTTGGAAGTTAACCGAAATGATCGACGACGTGCTCGTACCTAGGACGATTTATGGATGCTTTGAGATTGGCGGAAATTTCCTAGCTCCGAAACACAAGCTTCTCTATGTCACGCATCGCTGGCTAAATCCGTTCCGACCGCACTGTCAGTGACGAAGATTCCGACAGAATTCGCGTTCGGCTCGCCAGCGTACGAGGTCTCGTCCGACCCAGAGCTTCCTGGAGCTCCACATATGGCAGAAGTCATTTACTTCCCGAGTGGTTCGCGAATTGGAGCGAGTGCTGGCTTGCTGCTAGAGATCCAAGTTGAGAACGAGCCGCATTGGTTTGCGGCGTTTCCGACAGTCGGCCCGACTGCGTATTCGGCGCTCTTTGGCGCGCCGGCCGACACTGACCTCTTCGTAATCAGAAGGGGCCTTGGCTACCGTCTCGACACCGCGCGCAAGGTCGCCCACTCTATCGAACCGGTTGGCATAGTCGGCGCGCTGATGGTGCCTAAACACCGACTAGCCCTGTTTTGGAATCCCATATGCATTGCCGCCCAGGATGAGCGCGGGCGACGCTGGCTGACCTCTCGGCTGTCCTTCGACGGCCTGACCGTCGACGGCATCGACGGAGATAAAGTCGTCGGAAGTGCATTCGATGCGCGTGATGGGTCAAAGCCTGCTTTCGCTGTGGATCTTGCAACCGGGCAAGTCAGCGGCGGCGCGGAGGGCCTTTGAGTTCCACGGATCGTCAGCCCGGCTGAGATCCTAGCCTGGCGGTCTCGCCCGCGACCGGCGGACAAAGGCTTGACCCCACGGCTTGTTTGGTCCGTCAGCTTCGGGCCGGCCGCGGACCGGTCGTGCACCGCGTTCGGGCTAAGGTTCCGATCCGCTCGTGCCGACCTACCGCACATGGATAAGCGTTGGGCGGTGCGATGCTTTCTGGCGGGCGTCATCGTGGCTGCCATGGTCGGAGCCGCTTTGGGACAGCACACCCACTCGCCGCCTCGATACGTCGGCTACTACTGTCTCGAGGGCGTTGCGAAGGATCCCTGTCCGCCGGCAAGCCGAGCGATGTCCCCGCGGCGCAGATAGCCCGTTCATCTTGGGTTGATCGCGATGCGCGGCGGAGTAGGGTCGACCTCGGGGGCTACACCGGCGTAGCTTTCAGCGGCGAGGGTTATGAGGTTGTGTCTCGTCTGGGCTGATGTCGTGGTTCTGTCCTTCGAGGACAAGCAGTCGACCATGAGCTCGGCCTAGGGCGACCGTGTGGCTGTCGCCCGCGACGGCCGCGGCCGCGGTCGGGACGACGAGCTTCCACTACTCGAGGATCCAATCCCCACCGAAGCCTGCGGAGCCCGGGGGAATCGGTCGGACGTCTGCCGTCTTCCGTCTTCCCCGGATCGATCGCTGGGCGTCCGAGTGCGACTGTCACGAGCCATGTCGGGCACGTCCCTGAAGCAGCCTGCCTGAGCCAAACGAGCAGACGCTCGACAACCGGCGCTGACCGGGTCGAACCACAAGCCAGATGCTCCCCGCTCAAGGTCTGCACCGGGGTCTACACGCCATGCGCTTATGAGGCACGTCTGTCCCAAACGTCCCGCTTGGTTGAGCCAAAGGCGGGTTAGTTTGTGACGCAGAAAGGCGCATACGGGGAATCGAACCCGTGCCGCCGCTGTGAGAGGGCGGCGTCTACCGCTCGATTTGCTGCGGCTTTTCTCCCGCCTGACGGCCTGGTTTCAGTCGTCGTCGTGCGGCTCTTGCTTGGGCACGGTGTAGCCGTGACGTTTGAGGTTCCACCGGACAAGCGGCCACAAGTGGCGACGGAAGCGGGTCGGCACCACGACGCTCCACCAGAACGTCAGCGGAGGCCGCGTCTCGAAGTACTGCATCAGAAGCTCGGGACGATCATCAACCCCTAGCACGATGGAAGTTCCGTAGCCAGCCTTCGAGAGATCCGAGTAGCTGAGACGGAGAACGACAACCGCTTCGTCTGCGGAAGTGGGAACGCTGACCTCCGCGGTCTCTTGCGGGGCGAGTGCCGAGATCCGCCGGAACGCCCGCGAGGCATCGTGCCGCGCGGCAGTGACGTCGAGAGCAGGACCGCGGCCAACGTTCTCGATCTCGACCGCGAGGAAGTCTTCGCCGACGTGGAGCTTCTGATCGGCCGGGTCGCGTCGGGCTCGGACGAGGAGGACTGGCCGCCACTGCGCGCGCGTCTCTTCGGCAGCCCGCTTTCCTAGTCTGAACGTCGCCAAGGCGAGCAAGAGGGTTGCCGCTGCGACCACAAGTGTCGCGACTGTCGGCCCATCCACCGGCCTATAGGTAACGGAGGTGCCGGACGGTTCCGAGGTGCAGGGCGTGGTCAAATCGTGGTCACTTTCGACGCGAAATTGATCACGCTTGACTGTCGGGCGGGTTGTGCCTAGCGACGAGGAAACCCCGCCATGCGGGGCTTTCTGTGAGGAGCGCATACGGGAATCGCAAAGCGGTGCGGGCGATCCCTTAGGCCCCTCCCGGATCGATGCGTCGCGCTGAGGCACGAGGCGAGCGCAGTCCGGAGTAGCCTCGGAACGATGTGGACGCTCGACGCCGACGACGAGCCGCCCGTCGATGCGGAGGCGCGCGAGCTGGCGGTGACGCTCGGAGCCGGCGGGCCACGCTGGGTCTCGCCCGACGGCGAGTTCGCGATCTGGTCAGCCTCGCTGGAGAACGGGCGCTCGCTCACGCTGCGCGGCGCGCTCGGCCACGTCGGCGCCGGCGACAGCCTCGTCGTCGCCGGCGCCGTCGAGAAGCACGCGCGCTACGGCTGGCAATTCGCCGTCGAGTCCTTCCACTCCGCGCTGCCGCAGACGGCGGAGGGCGTCGCGCTCTGGCTGCGGCGACGCGTACCCGGCATAGGTCCGACCTTCGCGCGCGCGATCGTCGAGCACTTCGGTGCCGAGCACGTCTTCGGCGAGCTCGACCGCGACCCTGAGAGGCTGCGCGAGGTGCGAACGAAAGCCGGCCGCGCCATCTCCCACCGCGCGGTGGAGCGAGCCGTCGAGGCCTGGCGCCAAGTCGCGGCCATCCGCGAAGTCGAGGCGTTCCTGTTCGCACACGGGATCGGCGCGGGCCTCGCCGCGAGGCTCGTGCGCACGTACGGCTCCGACGTCATCGCCGTGCTCGAGGCAGACCCCTACCGGCTGACCGAGGTTCCACGGATCGGCTTTCGGGTCGCCGACCGCGTCGCGCGCTCGCTGGGGATCGAACTCGATGCGCCACAGCGCCTGCGAGCCGGGCTCCTCTTCGCGCTCGGCGAGGCGGCGGCCGACGGAAACGTCTTCTTGACGCTGCCGGAGCTCTGGCGCGCCGCCGCGCGGCTCCTGGAAGTGGAGGAGCTCGAGCCGCTCGAGTCCGCCCTCGCGCGGCTGACGCGCGAGGGCGAGATCGCCGTCGAGCGCGACCGCGCCTACCTTGCCGGGCTGTGGAAGGCGGAGACGCGGCTCGCGGCGGCGCTCGCCGAGCGCGCGGCCGCGGACGACGCCGAGCTGTTCGAGCCGGCACGACAGCCGGAAGCGCTCGACGTCTCGGACGAGCAATGGAGCGTCGTCGAGCTCGTCCGCACCCGGCCGCTCGTCCTCCTCACCGGCCTGCCGGGCGCCGGGAAGACGCACACGCAGCGAGTCGTCGTCGAGGTCGCCCGGCGCGCCGGCCTGCGCGTCCTCCTCTGTGCGCCGACGGGGAAGGCGGCACGACGGATGCGCGACCTGTCCGGCCACGACGCGATGACGATCCACCGCGCGCTCGGCTACTCACCGCAGGAAGACCGATTCCTCCGCGACGAGGACGACCCGCTTTCGAACGACGTCGAGCTCGTGATCGTCGACGAGGCATCGATGCTTTCGCTCCAGCTCGCCGATGCCCTCTTCCGCGCCGCTGGCGACTGCCACGTCCTGCTCGTCGGCGACACCGACCAGCTGCCACCGATCGGCCCCGGCCGAGTCCTCGCCGACCTCGTCGAGAGCGCCGCCGTGCCGCGCGTCCACCTCACCGCGATCTACCGACAGGCCGCACGCTCGCTCATCGTCCGCAACGCGCGCCGAATCGACGAAGGCCTGCCGCCATTCCTTTCGCTTGACGAAGCACACGCGGAGCTCGGCGAGCAGGAGCTCGACGAAGACTTCTTCTGGATCGCGCGCAGTGGGCCCGAGACGCTGCGAGAGGCGGTGCTCGAGCTCGTGTGCGAGGCGCTGCCTCGGCGCGGCTTCGATCCCCGGACGGAGGTGATGACGCTGGTGCCGATGCGGCGCGGGCCTGTGGGGCTGATCGAGCTGAACACAGAGCTCGAGCGGCGCATCAACCCCTCGGGCGCCCCCGTCGTGCGCGAGCTCCGCGTCGGCTCGCGGATCGTCCAAACCCGCAACGACTACACGCCGGAGCGCGAGGTGATGAACGGCGAGGTCGCCTTCGTGCTCCGCTGGGACGAAGAGGAAGGAGAGGCCCTGCTCTCGCTCGACGACGGCGAGCGCGAAGTCCTCGTGCCCGCGTCCGCGCTCGAGACGTACCAGCTCGCCTGGGCGCTCACCGTCCACCGCGCGCAGGGTTCGCAGTTCCCAGCCGTCGTTGCGCCCTGGTCGAGCCAGTACCACGTGATGCTGTCGCGCCCGCTCCTCTACACCGCGGTCACGCGGGCGCAGCGGCTGTGCGTGCTCGCAGGCGAGCGGCGCGCGCTCGCGACCGCGCTCGCGCGAGCGGTGGGCCGGACGCGCCGCTCGTCACTCGCCGAGCGAATAAACGGGAGCTGAGGCCCACGACCCTCCGTACACTCTTCGAGATGGCGCCTACCCGCACACGAGAGCTGGGACCCGCCGCGCGCTCCGTGGCGGTGCCGGCCGATCTCGACGTTCCGACTCTGTGTAGGGCGCGCGGGCAGGTGCAGCTGCCGCTGCAAATTCGATGGAGCGGCCCGCCGAGGCTCGCGTTACCGTTCTCCCCATGAGTGAGTCGCTGCAGGTCACGATCGTCTACGAACGCGGCGAGGACGGCTGGATTGTCGCCTCGATCCCCGAAGTACCCGGCGCACTTAGCCAGGGACGCACGCGCGAGGAGGCGCGGGCGAACGTGGTCGACGCCCTGCACGGGATCCTCGAGCTCCGCTTCGGAGGACATCCCGATGTCAGCGAGGACATCGACAGCGAACCGCTCGAGCTCGTCATCGGCGAGTGAAACGGCGCGACCTCGAGCGCCATCTGCGCAAGCACGGCGCCGGGCTCTTGCGGGAGGGCGGAAATCACAGCTTCTGGGGCTTCGACGCCGAACGATCGACAGCCGTACCCCGCCACCGCGAGATCGACTTCCGGCTCGCGCGCAAGATCTGTACCGACCTCCAGATCCCACCGCCGACCGGCTCGCGCTGAGCCAGCGGCGTGTTCACGCGTGTCATTTGTGTCCGCTTACGCCCGGAGCGTGCCCTCCCCGGTGCCCCCACCAACACGCAGAAAGTGCCTGTTTGCAGGGGCGTTCGAATCCAGGCGGGCCCATCACAACGTCCTTCGCGCACTCGGCTCGGTACCGTCACTTCACGGGACGCGCCGGGCCGAACAAGCCCTTGAACGCCGCGAGGACTCCTCCCTCGGTGGCATTGGTCGACTTGTAGAAGGTCGCGATTCTCTCCGCCCGGAGCTCCTCCACGGTCTTCGCGCCGCTGGCGAGCATCTCGTCCCGGAGCTGCGTCCAGGGACGTCCGCGGTCGCTCCGTGCGGAGGCGGATTCGTCTCTGGCCCGGTCTGCGACCTCGACGAACAGCAGCGACTCGAACTCCGCCCGCTTCACCGTCACCCGACCCTACGGGCCCGGGATGAGAAACGGACAAGAGCGGGCCCGGCGATTGCCGGGCCCGCGTCTGTCTTACTGTCTTACTCCCTGTCGCTTACGGCGTGACCGTCACGTTTGCCCGGCTCACCGAGGTGTCCCTCGTGAGGTTGGACGTCATGTCGGTCTCCACCGTCCCGGGGCCCGCGAGCGTGCCGCGGAACGGTGCGGTGAACGCCACCGATCCGCCCGGCACGGCCGCCGAGCTGGTCACCACGAGGTCCGCGCTCGGGATGCCCGGCACGTTGTTGCCCGCCGAGCCGTCGGCGTTCTCGGCACCGACCTGGAGCGGAGCGAGCGGATCGCTCAGCGGCCGGGTCGCGTCGTACGTGTACGAGATGTCCTGCGTCCCGTTGATCCCAATCCAGACCTGGAACGTCTCGAACGTCGACGGATTCGCGTTGAACGGGTGCTCGTCCCACTGCACCACGATCCAGTTGTGGGTGCCGTCGCCGAGGACGGCGATGCGATATCCCTGACCCGGGATCGCGCCGTTGCCGCCGTCGAGGTCGGTCCAGAACGGTGCGAGCACGTTGTTCGGACGTGCCGGGTTGGGGATGTTCGGCGGGGTCGACTGGTTATCGCTGCCCGAGCCGCCACCCACGATGAGATAGCCGTTCGAGTCGATGCCGATCCGCGAGTAGGTCTGACCGTCGTAGACGAACGACGGCACGTTGAAGTTCACGATCTGCTCGTCGCCGATCTGCCGCAGCGCGCCACTGGCGAAGTTGGCGAGATCGAAGTAACCGAACGGGCTTTCGCCGGGCGCGGTGTTCGGGGTCGGCGGGGCCGCGGCAGCCAGCGTGACCGGGCCGAAGCTCTTGGTGCGCCCAGTCGTCCCGACGACCTTCAGGTTGTTGGTCGACGACATCGTCGCGTTGACCGTCGCCGGCACGAACGCATTGTTCTGGATGTTCGCCGTGCAGCTCGTCTGCGCGCCGACCGGAATCGTCAGCGGGTCACACGAGCTGCTGAGCGTGACGAGCGGCGTGGTCGCCGCATTGCTGGGCTTGAACGCCACCGGCAGGTGCAGGTGGTGCGAGCCGTTGGCCTGCACGAGGTCGATCTGGCCGAAGTACCAGTGCCCGACCGTGCCGTTCACACCGTTGAGCGTGACGCTCACGCTCGCCGTCTTGCCCGGCTTCACGAGCAGGGTGCTCGGGGAGACGGTGATGCCGCCCGGCAGATCGGAGGCCACGTGCACGTCGTACGCGCCCGCCTGCGAGTCGATGTTCGTGAACGTCCGCGTCGTGGTCACGGTCCCCGGCAGCGACGGGTCGTAGACCGACGGCTCGTTGAGGTCGATCCGGTGCAGCGAGTCGCTGAGGACCGCGTCCATCTGCGTCTGGGTCACGTTCATGACGAGGCCGGGGCCGACCACGCCGTTGAGGTCCACGCGTCCGGCACCGTCGTCGAACGGCGTCGCTGGCGTGGATCCGTCTGCCTCCACGACGTTCCGGTTCGCAGTCATCATCAGCGCCGACTTGACCTCGGCCGGGCTGAGCCCCGGGTGCAGAGCGAGGACGAGCGCTGCGGAGCCCGTGATGTGCGGCGCCGACATCGAGGTGCCGGCGATCGCCTGGTAGAGCTGACCGGAAGGCCCGGAGGCGACGTCGGTCGGCGTCGGCGTGTTGCCCGCGAGGATCTGCACGCCCGGCGCAGCGATGTCCGGCTTGAGGAAGTCGCCGCCGGGACCGGTCGAGGAGAACGCGGCCATCACGTCGCCCTGACCCACCGACTTCTGACCGTCGGTGAACGTGGCCGTCACGCCCGTGTGGCTGGACATGAACGACTGCAGCTGGTTGCCGGCAGGCGCGTCGAAGTGGACGGCGGGCAGCCAGTGGTTGTCCGTCTCCGTGTCCTCGACGATCGGGTTGATGAGGAACATGCCTGCGGCGCCGCCCTGGGCGACGTCGAAGCCCTTCTGCGCACGACCGATCGAGGCTCCTGCGTGGGTACCGCCGCGCACGCAGATCACGATCTTGCCCGTGAACGTGCCGGCGGCGGCAGGTGCGCCGCAGAACTGGTCGGAGTACGGCGCATCCGACGCCTCGACGACCGGGGTCGAAGTGGAGATGCCGCCCATGAGCGACGCTCCGGTGATCTGTAGCGTGTCGCCGTTGCTCGCTGTCAGCGTCGCCGTGGACGTGAACGCGCGCTGCAACGTCGACGCGCCGACCGTCGTCTCCCACGGACCGAGGTGCGCGGCAGTGCCCGGTCCGGAGTTGCCCGAGGAAGCGCTGACGAAGACGCCCGCGTCGAACGCGTCGAGGAAGGCGAGGTCGTCCGCCGAGGTGTACGCGCTCTGCGGCGTGTTCGGACCGATCGAGTAGTTGATGACGTTGGCTCCGTCGTCGACCGCCTGGTTGATCGCGGCGACGAGGTCGGAGTCGTAACCGCCCTTCGGACCGAGCGCCTTGTACGACATCACCCAGGCACCGGGAGCGATGCCCTGGATCGGCCCGCGGTCGATGCCGAAGAGAATCGGGTCGGCGATCGGGTTGCCGGCGGCCGTCGAGGTGGTGTGCGTCCCGTGCCCGTTGGAGTCACGAGCGCTGTTCGGGTACAGCTCGTCGTTGTTGAAGGTGTTGTAGGTGTTGAGGAACACCTGGCCCTCGATCAGCTTGTCGTTGCACGTGAACGGATCGTTGGCCGTGGTCAACGGGTTGTCCCCGAAGTTGCAGGCGCGGGCGTGCCCGTCCGCGGTCGGCGGCGGAGCCGAGAGGTCGTCGCGGTTCGCGAACGACGGGTGCTCCGGCCACACGCCCGTGTCGACGTCGGCGACGATGACGCCCTGGCCGGCGGTCGCGCTCGATCCCAGCGCGTCGTACGCGGCGTTCGCGCCGATGAAGGACGCGTCGTCGTCGTTGACCGGCGTGGAGTCGAGGTGGTGGAGCGTGTCGGCCTGCACCGCCGCCACACCGGGCAGCGACAGCAGCCTGGAGGCGTCGTCGGCCGGCAGGCGCACTGCGACACCGCCGTACACGCTTCGATACCTCTGGCCGACGATCGCGTCCGGAACGGCCGAGCTCAGCGCCGAGCTGAACTTCTTCTCGATCCCGCGGACGTAGCCGAGGTACTTCTTCGACGCGGCGCTGTTCGGATTCAGCCGGTGCTTCGTGACCTGCGGGCTCGTCGCCGGATATCCCGGGATGTTGCCGAGGTAGCTGCCGAGCGCGTCGTAGTCGAGCTTGACCATGACCGACGTGCTCTGGCTCCCCGAGAGCTTGAGGACTGCCGGATCCGTCTTGGCCAGCCGTCCAGTGATCGACTTGAGCGCCGTGTACGAGCTGACCTGGCTCAGGGTCGCGGACGGGTCAACCTGCGGCTTCGCGGTCGCTGCCTGTCCCCCGGCAGAGAGCACGGCGACGACGAGCGCGGCCGACGCAATTGCGACAGCCGCCCGCCTGAGGCGCTTGGCTGTCGGCGTCAGGCGTCCCGTTCGACGCCGTGACGATAGGTCTCGATGCATCGTTCCCCCTCCGATTTCGCTGTCACGCAGAACGGAGCCGGTGTCGCGCTGAAAATGAGCCCCCCTCCGCGTCCGGCCCGGCGGCCGTAACGCGGCATTATCCCACTGCCCGGTCGAAGTTCAAGAGGGTCGCGGCCCGGTGACGACCGAATCGCAGCGAGGTCCGACCGAGTGCGATATTTCGGGTGATGCGGGGTCTCGTGCCGAGGGGGAACTGGGTGTTCGCCGCCAAGGCGGCGCTCGCGGACCGGGTCGTCCTCGTCGCGGCCGGCGTGGTCGTGCTCCTGGCGGCGAGCGTCGTCGCAGCGGTCCCGATCTACGCCAACGCCGTCGAGGAGGCGAGCCTGCACGGACGCCTCGCGAAGGCTCCGGTCCGGACCGCCAACCTGCAGGCGAGCGTCGACTACTTCGGCGGCGGCGACGGGAGGGCTCTCGACGTGCGGGTGCGCCGGCTCACGCGCGGGGCGTTCGGCACGCTGCCCACCTCGATCTTCGCGAGCGCGGAGTCCGAGCCGTTCCTCGTCCACGGGCGGATCGCGGTGTTCGGCTTCATCGACGGGCTTCCGCGTCATGCGCGTCTGGTCTCCGGGCACTGGCCCACGGGGCGGAGCAGTCCGGCCGAGGTGGCCGTGCCCACGACCGCGGCGCAGACGCTCGGCCTGGCCCGCGGACAGCTCGTGCAAGCCCGCGACCGGCTGGACGGGCACGAGGTCGAGGCGCGCGTCGTCGGTTTCTACCGGCCGCTCCGGCCCGCGTCCGTGTACTGGTGGGGTGATCCCCAGCCCGAGGGTGGCTACGGCCCGCTCGTAGCCTCTCGCGCGACGTTCTTCGCGCTCGGCCTGACGAGCCCGGAGCTGCGCTGGCGCATCAGCCCGGACCTGCGCGGGCTCACGGTCGGCGAGGCGGGCGCGCTGCGGCGGAGGCTCGAGGGACTGCAGAAGCAGCTGAACGCGGCGCAGCCGTCCGGACAGTTCCTCTCCGTCGACACCGGCCTGCCCGGCCTGATCGGCGGCGCCGAGGCCGCCCTTCACGATGCGCGCGCGGGTGTGCTCGTGCCGTCGCTCCAGCTCCTGCTACTGGCGTTGTACGGCCTCGTCTTCACTGCCGGACTCGTGGTGAGCCGGCGAGCTGCGACGGTCGAAACCCTGCGCCTCCGCGGAGCGGGGCGATCGTCGGCGGCGGCCGTGGCGTTCGCGCAATCGCTGCTCGCGGCTGTGCCGGCGGTCGCAGCAGCGCCATGGCTGGCGGCGTGGGCGCTCCGGGCACTGAATGTCGTCGGACCGTTGAGCGGAATCGGGTTCCATCTCGAGCCGCGCGTGGATGCCGTGGCCTACGGGCTCGCCGCTGCCGCGGGAGCCGTCTGCGTCGCGGCGCTCGTCCTCCCCACGCTGCGCGCACGCAAGCTGGTGGCCGCGGGCGAGCAGTCCCGCCTGCCGGTGGCCGGGTTCGCCCAGCGCGCCCGGCTGGATCTCGTGGTCGCGGCTCTCGCGCTGCTCGGCTACTGGCAGCTCCGGCGCTACCACGGCGTCCTCGTCGCCCACAGCGGCGGCCTCGCCATCGACCCGTTCCTCGTCGCGGCCCCGGCTGTGCTGCTGCTCGCCGGCGGCCTCCTTTCCCTCCGTCTCGTCCCGCTGGCGGCAGCGGCGTTCGAGCGCCTCGTCGCCTCCGCCCGCGGTGCCGTTGCGCCGCTCGCGCTCTGGCAGCTGGAGCGGCGGCCGCGACGCTACGCAGGCTGTGTCCTGTTGCTCGTGCTCGCCGTGGCCATCGGCGTCTTCGCGGTCGCCTACGCCGCGACGTGGCGCGGCGCGCAGGTCGACCAGGCCGCGTATACGGCCGGTGGAGACGTGCTTGTGCAGCCGGGCTACGTCGCGGGCGGGCCGCCGGACATCGACCTCGCATCCACGTATCGCAGCCTCGGCGCCGTGGAAGCGCTCCCCGCCGCGAGCGACACGTTCGACGTGGGTCAGCTCGGCCTGACGAGCGGCAACCTGCTCGCGCTCGACGCTCGCCGCGCCTCCCGGGTGGTGCACGTGCGTCGCGGCTTCGCGCCCCAACCGCTCGCGCAGCTGCTCCGGCCGCTTGCAGCCACGCGCGGCAGGCTCGCGTCGCTACCGCTGCCGGGACGCCCGGCGAGGCTTGCGCTGACAGTGGAGGCGAGGATGTCGCCGGCGCGGCATCCCCACAAGCTCGCAGTCTCGACTCCCTACCTGCCGCAGCCGTCGCTCTTCCTCTACCTGCGCGACCGGGACGGCGTGGTCTACCTCGATCGCCTTCGTCCGTTCGCGCTGGGGCACCCGCAGCGGTTCACGCTCGATCTCGTCCACCGCCTTTCGGGCGAACGCGAGGCTCGGCCGCGGTACCCGGTCGCGCTCGTCGGCCTCGAGCTCGACGTCGCGCCGCCGCCGGTCGATTCGCGGCCGCTGACGCTGGTCGTGCGGTCGCTGGCAACGTCTTCCGGGCAGGGTTCGCCCTGGCAGCCCGTGTCGCTGGCAGCCCCGTGGCGAGCGACGGCCGTTCCCTTCCAGGGCCCGTACGAGGCTTCACGGGTCGATGCCGTCTCGTCGCATGCCGGGGCAGTGCGCGCGCGGCTCGGCAGCGGGTCGACCACCGCCTTCACCGGGCAGTCGCAGAGCTCTCCTGCCTTCGTGCTTCGGCCGGGGCGGGACTCGGTGCCCGCACTCCTACCGGTACTGGCGAGCGACGCGACGTTGCGGACGGTGCACGCACGGGTCGGCCAGGTCATCCACCTGGCGCTCTCGAACGGAGCGCAGGCGGTACGGATCGTGGGCAGCTTCCACGAGTTCCCGACCCTCGACCCCGGCAGCCCCGCGGTCGTCGCCGACCTCCAGACCTACACCGCCCTGCTCTTCGCCTCGCAGCGGACGGTCGTGCCGCCGCCGTCCTGGTGGCTCCGGACGGACAGCGGCGCGTCACTCCTCGCGGGGCTCCGCGCGCCGTCGCTGCACACGGTCTCGGTGGTCTCGCAGGCCGAGCAGCAGCGTGTCCTGCTCGACGACCCGATCCCGCTCGGCGTGATCGGCGCGCTCGCCCTTGCCTTCGTCGTGGCCGCCGGCTTCGGTGTGCTCGGCTTCGCCGCCGCCGCGACGGCCGCCGTCCGCTCGCGCACCCTCGAGTTCGCGGTGCTGCGGGCGCTCGGCCTGCGGACGTCGCAGCTGGCGCGGTGGATCGGTCTCGAGAGCGCGGTCGTGGCCGTGCTCAGCCTGCTGAGCGGGACGCTCCTCGGCCTGCTCGTGGCGTGGGCGGTGTTACCGGAGCTCGACTACGGCGGCTCGGTGTCGCTCGCCGTGCGCATCGTCGTTCCGTGGACGAGCCTCGGCTGGCTCGTGCTCGGGCTGCTCGTGTCGCTCGCCGTCATCGCAGCCGTGCAGATCCGTCTCGTGCGCCGCCTGCGGGTCGCTCCCATCCTGCGGAGCAGCGAAGGAGTGGTCGCCGCGTGACCGTCGCGCCCGGCAGGCCCTCGAACCGCCGGCTCGCGCACGCAGCTCAGCTCGTGCCCGCGGGCCTGGTCTCGCGGCGGGTGCGGGCGGAAGCGGGCATCGCGCTCGCCACGGCCGTGCTCGTTGCCGTCACCTGCGGCGTCTTCGCGGCTCTGCCGCGGCTGTCCAACCGGTTCGCCGACCGCGGCCTGCACTACACGCTCGCTCACGCGGCCGCGATCGACCGGAACGTGCAGGCGACCGAGACCGCGCGAGTCGGGGCCGGGTCCGACGCGAAGCCGCTGGCTCGTGTCGGGCAGCGAGCCGTTCAGGTCGAGCAGACGCTGCCGCGCCCCCTACGCGGGCTCGTCGGGAGCCGGGCCTTCGTCGTGCGCTCGCAGCAGTACAGCGCCGCCGGCCCGCCCGGTGTCCAGCGGATCCTGACGCTCGTCGAGCAGAGCGGCGTGCAGTCGAACGTGCGGGTGGTCGCCGGCCGGATGCCACGCCCGAGCCGGGCCACCGTCACCGCGAATGCCACGGCCAACACGTTCGGCTCGTTCGGCGCGCTCGGCCAGGAACTGTCCCGAAAGGTGCGCGTGCCGGTGCTGGAGATCGCGCTCTCGACACAGACGGCACACAAGCTCTTCCTCCACGTCGGCGACCGGATCGTGCTCGGAACGGACCAGACCACGGGGACGGAGTTCACGCCCGCGGCCGACGAGCGGCCCATCGCGGTTCAGGTGGTGGGACTGTTCGCGGTGCCGCATCCCGACGATCCCTTCTGGTTCGAGGACACGCGCCTGAACGTGCCCGAGCTCGTGACGTCGCAGGATCTGAGCACCACCGACGTCTACGGGGAGGCGCTGCTCTCGCCGGCCCAGTACCCGACGATGCTCGCGGCGACGCACCCGCTCGGCCTCTCCTACGAGTACCGCTACTTCACCGACGGTCGGCACCTCAATGCCTCGCAGGCAGGGAAGGTGCGCGCGGCGGCCGCAGAGCTGAACGCGCGGTACGCGGGCGCCGGCCCGCTCGAACGGAAGAGCTCGACCGGGCTCGACTCGGTGCTCGCCCAGTACCGAGGCGAGCGGTCGCAGGCCGAGACGCTTCTCGCCGTCGCCACGTTCAGCCTCCTCGCGTGCGCCCTCGCGAACCTCGGACTCCTCGCTGCGCTCTCCTTCGACCGCCGCCGCACCGAGACCGGCCTCGCACGCACCCGCGGCGCACTCCCGCGCCAGGTGCTGCTGACCCAGCTCCTCGAGGGCCTGCTCCTCGCCGTGCCGGCGGGTCTCGCCGGCTGGGGAGTCGCCGTCCTCGCCGTGCACGGCCGCGGCAGCACCCTATCCGTCTGGCTCGCGGTCGCGGTCGTCGTCGGCGCCGTCCTGCTGCAGGCCGCCGGCGTCGCCCGGCACGCGCGGCGGTCGCTCCGGCCTCCCGAGCGCGACGTGCCGCCGACGGGGCGTGCGTCGCCGCGCCGGCTGGTGATCGAGGCGCTCGTAGTCGTTCTCGCGGGGCTCGGCGTCTACCTCCTGCGCCGGCGGGGACTCTCCTCGGCCCAGACCGGCGTCGATCCGTACCTCGCGGCGGTGCCGGTGCTGCTCGCGCTCGCGTCCGGGATCGTGGCGCTTCGCCTCTATCCGCTGCCGGTCGGCGCCGCGGCGCGCATCGCGCGGCGCTCGCGCGGGCTCACGCTCCACCTCGCCCTGAGCCGGGCCGCTCGGCAGTCGGAGGTCGCACTCGCACCGCTGCTCGTGCTCGTCCTGGCGCTCTCGCTCGCCGTCTTCTCGGTCGCGATGCTGAAAACGCTCGAGGCCGGACAGACACGGACGGCGTCGCGCGAGGTCGGTGCCGACGCGAGAGTCGACGCGGCGCCGGGGAGGATGCTGCCGGCGTCCCTCGTGACGCGGCTTCGCCGGGAGGGCACGGTGGCACCGGCCTTCGTCCTGGACTCGGCGGTCGACCAGGCGACCGAGGACACGATCTTCGTCGCGGTCGACACCCGGGCCTATGCGCATCTAGCGGGTGCGGCGGCGCCCCGGGCGCTCGACGCGCTGAACAAGCCCGCGCCGCTCGGCGGCTTCGTTCGCGCGCTCACGTCGCCGGACTGGCCCGGCGGCAGCCCTTCGCAGCTCGAGGTCCAGCAAGCGTTCCTGAACCTGGTCACAACGGCGCATGCGGGCACCTTCCCCGGCCTGCCCACGGGCGTGCCGTTCGCGGTCGCCTCGCTCCAGGCGATCGAGCGCCAGACCCACACGAAGATGCAGGTGAACCGCCTCTACCTGGGGGGCGTGGGCGCCTCCACCGTCCGCCGTGCGGTCGCGGCTGCGGCGCCGGGCGCATCGGTCACGTCCCGCTCCGACGTCGTAGCCCAGCTGCGCGCCTCGCCGTTCGTCAGCAGCGTTCTGGACGGCTTCCGGCTTGCGATCGCGCTCGCCGTGCTCTACGCGGTCGTGGCGGTCGTGCTCCTGGCGCTGATCGCCTCCCGCTCGCGAGCGCGCGACCTCGCGCTCGTGCGGACGATGGGCGGGTCGCCGCGCAACGTGCTCGAGCTGGCCGCGGTCGAGCTCGTGCCCCCGCTCCTCGTCGCGCTCGCGCTCGGGATCGGGCTCGGCGTCGCGTTAGCCCACCTCGTCGCGCCGGCGATCGACTTCAGCTTCTTCACCGGCGACACCGCGAGGCTGCTCTCGGTTCCCTGGGCGCCGACGCTCGGCCTCGCCGGCGGCGCCGTGGCCGCCGTCGCAGCCGCGGTGGCCGTGACCTCTGCGCGCGCGCGAGGTGCCGAGCTGAGCCGAGTGCTGAGGTTCGGAGAGCGATGAGCAGCTTGGCCTATGCTCGCGGAGTGGAAGCGCATCCCGCCGTCGCTCCCGCGATCCTCTGCGAGAACGTCGTCAAGATCTACAAGGTCGCCGATCTCGAGGTGGTCGCCCTGCAGGGTCTCGATCTCGCGGTCGACCGCGGCGAGCTGATCGCCGTCGTCGGCGCGAGCGGCAGCGGCAAGTCGACGCTCCAGAACATCCTCGGCGCAGTCGATCTGGCGACCGCAGGCCACGTCGAGGTCGCCGGCCACGACCTCGCGGCCCTCGCCGAGCGGGAGCGGACGCTCTATCGCCGGCGGGTCGTCGGCTTCGTCTGGCAGCAGACCTCCCGCAACCTGCTCCCGTACCTCACCGCGGCCGAGAACGTCGAGCTCCCCATGTCGCTGAACGGGATCGGGCTCAAGGAGCGTGCGGCGCGCGCGAAGGAGCTGCTCGAGCTCGTCGGCCTCGGCGCCCGTGTGCAGCACCGCTCCGACACGCTCTCGGGCGGTGAGCAGCAGCGCGTGGCCGTCGCCACCGCCCTCGCCAACAGCCCGAGCGTCCTCCTCGCCGACGAGCCGACGGGAGAGCTGGACACCGACAACGCCGGGCGCCTCTTCGAGACATTGCGCCGCGTCAATCGCGAGCTCGGCGTCACGGTCGTGGTGTTCACGCACGATCCGCTTGTCTCCGAGCAGGTGCAGCGGACGGTCGAGATCCGCGACGGCCGTACCTCGATGGAAACGCTGCGACGGATCGAGCAAGGGCCTGAAGGAGAAGAGCGGCTCGTCGCGGAGGAGCTGGCCGTTCTCGACCGCGCCGGACGTCTGCAGCTACCGCGTGACTACGTGACCGCGCTCGCGCTCGAGCGCCGGGTGCGGCTCGTGCTCGAGGCCGACCACGTCCGGATCCTGCCGGACACGCGCAACGGAGCGAACGATGGCGGCTGAGAGCCTCGTCCAGCTGGACGGCGTCTCGAAGCAGTACCGCAGCAAGGGCGAGGCGGTGAATGCGCTCGCAGACGTGACGCTCGAGGTGGCCGATGCCACTCTCACCGTCGTCCACGGGCGGTCGGGCTCCGGGAAGACGACGCTGCTCAACATGATCGGCGGGCTCGACCGGCCGACCACGGGTCGCGTCGTCGTCGCAGGCATCGAGGTCTCCGCGCTTTCCGAGGAGGCTCTCGTCGACTACCGCCGGAACACGGTCGGCTTCGTCTTCCAGGCGTTCGGGCTGCTCCCGATCCTGACCGCGGCCGAGAACGTCGAGATCCCGCTGCGCCTCCGTCGCGTGGATCCGGCCGAGCGCACGCGGCGTGTCCACGAGCTCCTGCGCCTCGTCGACCTCGAGCCCCGGATGAGCCACCGGCCGCTCGAGCTCTCGGGCGGGGAGCAGCAGCGCGTGGCGATCGCGCGAGCGCTCGCCAACGAACCGCGCCTGCTCATCGCCGACGAGCCCACGGCGCAGCTCGACTCCCAGCGGGCACGCATCGTCATGGGCCTCTTCCGGCAGCTCGTCGACGTCAGCGGCGTCGCCGCCGTGGTCGCCACCCACGACCCGCTCCTGATCGGCTCCGCCGACCGCGTCGTGGAGCTCCGGGACGGCATCGTGCTGGAGCCGACGACTGCCGAAGCGGTCGACGCGCAGTCCGTCTGACCTGCAGGATCCGTTGAGGGTGTGGTGTCTTGACCGCCGCGTCGGGTAACGATTCCCGCAGAATGGCGGCCACGATGAAGGTGTTCCAGCACGAGACGCGCTTGCGCACGGCCGGCGGTCTCACGGTCACCGACATCACCGAGGACGTGCAGCACGCCGTGCGGGAGAGCGGGGTCGCCGACGGGATCGCCTGCATCTACTCGCCGCACACGACCTGCTGCGTGCGGGTCAACGAGATGGAGACCGGCTTCCTCGAGGACTTCTGCGAGCTGCTGAAGCGGCTCGTCCCGCACGACTCGTACTACGCGCACGACGACTGGGACCGGCGCACCGAGAACATCTGCCCCGAGGACATGGACCAGGGCAACGGCCACTCGCACTGCATGGCGATGCTGCTCGGCACCGCCGGCGAATCGGTCCCCGTGCGCGACGGCGAGCTGCAGCTCGGGACGTGGCAGCGCGTCCTCTTCATCGAGCTCGACCGCGAGCGCGACCGGCGCTGGCTCGTCCAGGTCGTCGGTAACTAGCTAGAAGCTAGAAGCCCCCGGCGGGCCGCACTAGTGCCCATTGACGGAGAAGTGCATGTAGTCCTTCGTCGAGCCGAACCACGAACCGCCCCAGCCCCAGCCGATCGAGGCGAAGGCAGCCCGGACGGCGGGCGTGACCATCCCCGGTCGGTGCCACGAGCGCTTCATGTAGGAGAGCGCGGTCTTGTCGCGCGTCATCCCGCAACCGACGTACGGGTTCTCCCGAGGGTCGAGGTCGACGGCCTCCCCGTAGGCGTGCAGCGACCAGTGGTGCGTGGTCACGTTGCTGCTGCACGGCGACGCGCCCGCGTTGCGGCACTCGAAGGAGGCGGTGACGTCGCCGCTCTTCCACGGGTGCGGGCCGTAGACGGACGAGAACGCCCCGTCCCGGATGGGGAACCGCATGCGGTAGAGCTTCGCGAAGACCGTCGCGAGCGGGTGCGCGACCTTCTGGTTGACGACGATCTGGCCGATGTGGGTCCCGCGGTCGAAGCCGTAATAGCGGTAGCTGACCACGCGAAGCTGCGACATCCAGACCGGGCAGCCGCGGTGCCACTCGCCGGCCGCGACGATGGCCTGCTGCTGGGCGTGCGTGAGCCGCGCGACGCCGGTCTGGCGCGCTGCGTGATGGGTCGTCGACGCGGTGAGCGAGAGGACGGCGGTGAGGACGAGTGTCGCGACGCTCTTCATCCGGCGACCATGGTGCCAGCGATCCTCGCCGGTCGCGCCAGGGAGCCCCGGCTACGCGCCCGCTGCCTGGGAGAGGCCGGCAGCGCCCGCCTCGGGCCTGTCGACCACGGCGGTGTTGCGGGTCAGCTTGGCCTTCCGCACGAGCCGGCCTGCGATCTCGAGGGCCGCCTCGGACGGACGCGCCTCGTCGAGGAGCACGGCGCCGACCGAGCCGGTGATCGTGCGCGGCCGCCCGTCGATCGAGAAGGGCCGGGTCGCGAGGAGCAGGCGTAGTCGCTCCGCGAAGTCGGCGAGCTCGGTGCTCTCGACGTGCGGTGCCAGGACGACGAACTCCTCTCCGCCCCAGCGGAAGACGAGATCGCTGGCGCGCAGCGCACCGCGCAGCCGCTGATAGACGTCCACGAGCAACGCGTCGCCGGCTGCGTAGCCGTACGAGTCGTTGACCGTCTTGAACCGGTCGAGGTCGAGGAAGCAGAGCGCTGCCGTCCGTCCGCCTCGCCTGATCCGCGCCTGCTCGGCCGTGAGGGCCTCGGCGAGCGCGTAACGATTCGGTGCGCTCGTGAGGGCGTCGACGCGCGCCCGCGAGCGTTCCTCCGCCAGGCTCCGCTCGAGCCGGAGCCGGAAGCGGTTCGCGACCGCGACCGCGAGCAACAGGCCGGCCGCGAGCGTCAGCGCGAGCGCCTGTGTCGCCTCGAAGAGGTACAGCACTGCGACGAGCAGGGGCGCCGGGAGGAACCACTCACAGAGAACCGCGCGCCAGGCGACGACGAGCTCGGGACGGAGCGCCACGTCGCGGTCCCGCGCGACGAGGACGACCGAGGCGGCGCTCACCGCGAGCCCCGTCAGGAGCCCGACCGCGGCGACCACCACAGCGCCGCCCACGCCGCTGTGCGTGAGCCGTTCCGCGACGACTCCGACGACGAAGCCCTGCAGCGCACCCGCGCCGGCATAGGCGGAGCGCTTTCTCCAGACGTCACCCACCGTGAACGCCTGCGTCGCTGCCCCCGCCAGGACGCCGAGCAACGGCCCGCCCAACAGGGCCGCCGCGACGAGGAAAGCGGCGGCCGGCGAGACGCTCGTCCGCGGGGCGGCGACGAGGCTGACCTGTTGCGCGAGCGCGGTCAGCGAGACGAGCACGACGGCAGCCGCGACGCCGCTGTCGAGTCCCGCCCCCTGCTGGTCGAGCCAGAGCACGACCGCGAGCAGGGCTGCGAGCGGGAGCCCGAGCGCGACGAGCGTCCCCTGTCCGCGGGCGGGCATGAGCTCATTGAAACGGCGCGGGCGGACGGGGGATGGGAAAACGCCCCCGAAAGGTCCACAATGCGATGGTGCGCCGGATGGCTCTCCTCGCCCTCGCCGCCGCGGTCACGCTCGCCATCGCGGCCGCAGCGCTCGCGGGCCCGAAGGACCCGCGGCTCCACAAGCGCCCCGCGGACGTGAGCCGGGCGAAGACGCTCGTCCTGAAACTCCGCGACCTTCCCGCGGGCTTTGCCGACAAGGGGCCGGAGAAGAGCTCGGGGCCGACGCCGGCCGGTTGTTCGGAGCCGAACCTGCACGCACTGGTCATGACGGCCGACGTCAGCAGCCACAAGTTCGTTCGCGCCCGCGCGGGCGCGTTTGCGGAGGCCCTCTCCGAGGTGACCTTCTTCGTCCGGCCGGCTCAGGCCCGGAGAGCGGTTGCGGCGGTGATGACGAGAAAGATGGGCCGCTGCCTCAAGGAGGCCGCCGTCGAAGGTGCGAAGAAGAGCGCGAAAGGCGCCTTGACCATCGTCTCCGCCCGGGCGGTGCCGCTTTCGGAGTCCGTTGCGGACATGCACGACAGGTTCTGGGACATCCTCATCATGTTCAAGGCACACGGCCTCGTGTTCCGCGACGAGGTCGTGCTCGCGTATTTCCGCCGCGGCCGCGTCGTCTCGATCATGATGGTGAACTCGCTCAACGGCCTGTCGGAGACCGAGGCAAGGAACATCTCCGCGACGCTTGCCTCGCGCCTCGCGCGGCTGCCGAAGTCCGTCGTCCGCTAGGAACCGAGGAGGAAGCGGGCAACGGCCGTCCGGCCCACGCTGCTCACCGCGCGCGACTGCACCGAGTGACCCGCGCCCGGAACGACGACCAGCTTCCCGTGGGGCGTCAGCGCGAGCTGCTCCCTGGCCCAGGCGAGCGGCGTCGACAGGTCGTGCGTGCCGTTCACGAGCAGCGTCGGCACGAGCAGCTTCCCGCGAGGCAGCGGCGTCGGCCTCGTCGGCGCCCACGGCAGGCACTGCGCGACGAAGCCGTTGCCCGAGGCCGTCCGCGTGTCGAAGGGAAAGAGCCGCCCGGCTGGAATCCGCGCGAGGGCAGCCCGGAGCTTCGCGGCGCGGCTGGCGAGCGGCGCGGCCGAGTTACCCCACGGATACCGCCAGTCGGCGCAGAGCGCGCTCGCGTGCAGGCCCTGGTCGAGGGCGGCGGGCGGCGTGTCCCGCTGGTAGGCGAGGGCGTCGGCGAGGAATCTGCCGAGCGGCTTCCGGTTGCCGTGGCGCGCCGCGTGCAGCGCGGTCGGCACATTCCAGGCCGCGATGAACGTCGGGTCGGCAATGCTGTCGAACGTCAGCGCGTCGAACAGCTGCGGCCCGAGGTGATACCGCCGGACGACGGCCGCCAGGTCGGCCACGCAGCCGTTGCCGCACACGTCGTGGAGCACGCGTTTCACCGCAGCGAACTCCGCGACGCCGAGGTCGGTCTCCCCCACCTGCGGCACGACCGAGTCGAGGACGAGCTTCGACACACGTGACGGATGGGCCAGCCCGTAGCGCTCGCCGACGTACGTGCCGTAGGAGATGCCGTCGAGTGACCACCGGTCGACACCGAGCGCCCGGCGCAGGTCCTCCATGTCCGCGACCACGTCGTCGGTGCCGAAGAACTGACGCCGGGCTCCCAGCTTGCGGGCGCAGGTCCGGACCGCCTTTGCGGTCGGCGGCGTGAGATCCGAGCTCCCCATCTGCCGCTGCAGCGCGCTGCAGTCGAGCGCACCGGCGCCCGTCCCGCGCTGGTCGAACACGACGATCCGGTACTGGTCGAGCTCGGCCGAGAGCGCCGTGTAGATCTAGCGGTCGAGGATCGGCAGCCCGGGCTGTCCCGGCCCGCCCGCGAGCACGAGCAGCACGCCGCGCGGTGCGTGCACGTTGTTGCGCATGCCGACCTGCAGGTGCAGCGTGCCCCGCGACGGGTGTGCCCGGTCGAGCGGGACGTCGAGCGTCGCGCACGTGAACCCGGTGCGGCCGGCGCAGGGATGGGCGTCGTGCAGGCCGCCTGCTGCGCTGCGGGCGGACGCGGACCCGGCGACCGCCAGGGCGCCACGACCAGCGCGAACAATCGGATCCGCATGTGCTCTTACGGACGCGCGAACTGCGCCCGGGTTAGCCGGTCGTGCGCTGAGGCAGCCTCGCTGCGCACGTTCGCGGTCTGCGATGATCGCGACCGCAGCACGTCCAGGAGAAGGGGGAGAAAATGCGCGGCCGGTTGTCCACCATGTCGCTTGCCGTTGTGCTTGCGCTTGCGGCTCTACTCGCGATGGCGACGCTCGCGGGAGCCGCCACGTCGATTCCGACGAACGTCGATTCGAGCGTGATGCCGGGGAACGAAGCCGAGGACGCGATCGCGGTCAACCCGACGAACCCGTCCAACGTCGTGACGATGTCGACCCTGCCGGACGTGCCCGCCGGCCTCTCCGTGAACGTCACCTCGAACGGCGGCCACACGTGGTCGCACCGCGTCATCGGCGCGACGGCCGACGATCCGCTCGGGCCGATCTGCTGCGATCAGCAGCTGGCCTGGGACCGGTTCGGAAACCTCTGGATGACGTATCTCATCAACAACAGCGGAGACGTCCTCGTCGCGCTCTCCACCGACGGCGGCAGCTCGTTCACGCAAGTTGCAGACATCCAGACGAAGTTCGGCGACCAGCCGTCGATCGCCGCCGGGCCGAACAGCGTCTGGGTCAGCTTCACGGCCTCGCCTGGGACCCAGATCGAGGCATTCGGCGCTCCGGTCTCCGGGCTGGGGCAGTTCGGTAGCTTCAGCGCACCGGAGGCGGTGCCCAGTCCCGGCGGGAACGGCGACTACGGCGACACGGCCGTCGGTCCGGCGGGGCAGGTGATGGTGACGTATCAGAAGTCGACGAACGGGCAGGGCGGCTCGGACATCTACACCGCGGTCGACTCCGACGGCCTTGGGCCCGCGGGATTCAGCGCCGGGACGCTGGTCGCGCACTCGCACGTGGGCGGGTTCGACTTCATCCCCGCCCAGCCGGACCGCTCCATCGACGACGAGGCGAATCTCGCCTGGGACCGCAGCGGCGGGGCGCACAACGGCCGCGTGTACCTCGTCTGGACGCAGGAGACCCAGGGCGAGAAGAACGACACGGACATCATGCTCCAGCACTCCGACGACGACGGCGCGACGTGGTCGCCCGCGGTCCGGGTGAACGACGACCACACGAGCAACAGCCAGTACGACCCTTCGATCGCGCTCGACGAGGCGACCGGGACGCTGGCGCTTTCGTGGTACGACACCCGGAACGATCTCGGGACCGGCGGGAGCGGCGACACCAACGGCATCCCGAACGACGACTTCCAGATCTGGGCGACGTACTCGAGCAACGGCGGAACGTCGTTCGCGCCGAACTTCCAGGTCAGTCGCGGAACCTCGAACGCGGTCGACGCGGACACCTCCTTCGACGTCGGCGACTACACGCACGCGGCCTTTGTCGCCGGCACCTTCTGGCCCGCCTGGTCGGACAACTCGAACAGCACCGGCAACAACCCGAACGGGACGCTGCACCAGTTCGACCTGTACACGGCGAAGGTTTCCCTCCCGTGAGCCGTGCGAGGTAGCGGCTGACTCAGTAGGCCTCGGCGAGCCGATGGACCGTGTCGGCGGCGTTCTCGGTGATCGGGTCGCCGTGGCCGACGCCGACCACGCGCGGCTCGAAGGTCGCGAGCCGCCGGAGCGACGCCTTGTGTTGCACGTGGTTCAGGTTGAAGACCTTCCAGCCGGCGCAGAGGTTCGGCCAGGTCGCGATGCCGTCGCCGGCGATGAGGAAGTGACGCTCGGGCCACCAGAACGTGAGGTGGCCGGGCGAATGCCCGGGCGAGTACATCACCTGCAGCGGCCCGACGGCGTCGCCTTCGTCGAGCAGCTCGTCCACCGGGCACGGGACGTGCTTGGGCCGGCCGAGCCAGAGCCCGAGCTGGAACGGGATGAGCTTGAGCGACTGGTGCGGGACGATCGACACCGCCTGCGCGCGACGCTCGCCGGCGATGATGTCCGCTTCCCAGCGGTGGCCGTAGACGGTCGCTCCGCTGGCGCGTTTCAGCGCGGCGAGGCCGCCGAGGTGCGAGCGGTGCGCGTGGGTGATCGCGATCCGCTTGAGGTCGGTGGGAGAACGTCCCAGACGCCTTATGGCGTCGAGCACGAGTCGTGCGTCCCCCTCGAAGAGCGTGTCGACGAGGGTGAGCTCGCCCGCCGCCTCGAGCAGGAAGGCGTGCGACCGCCCTCCCTTGCTCTCGCCGAGACCGTAGATCCCGGGCTCGAGCTCTTTCATGCGGTGACCGCGGTCGCCGGCCTCGGTTCCCGGGCGGACACCCGCACCCGCTTCCAGGGCGCGAACGGGTTCGCGACCCCTTCGAGCGACGGCGCGAGCTCGGGGAAGTGGCGGAGGAGCACGGTGCGCATGCTGTTCGACTCGACCCAGTCGATCCCGGCCCGGGTGTAGACCTCCGGCCGGTAGTCGTCGGTGAAGAACCGGTCGGCCTCGAGCCGCCGTGACGCCATCAGGATGAACACGCGGAAGGCCGTGTCGCTGAACCCGAAGCCCTCCGGCTTCGGCTCGGCAAAGAGCCCGATCATGAGATCGACGCGCTCGACGTCGCCGTAGACGCGCTCGAGCTCGGCGGCCATGGCCGTGTCGCCGCCGGTCATCTCCCCGAACGTCCCGGGCGCCTTCATGTGGAACAGGCGCCGGAACTCGTTGTAGCGCGGCACGCCTCGCTCGCGGGTGCGGACGATGTCGATGGCGGCCAGGTCGAGCAGCTCGCCGTCGGGACGGTTGAAGTGCTGCAGGCTGCGCGGATAGTTGTGGAGGGTGATCGCGCCCGGGTTGGCGACGCCGAACGAGTACAGAGCGTCCGCGAGCGGTACCTGCTCGAGGCATTCGCGCACGTGCAGGGCATTCACCTTGTCGAAGGTGCGCTGCTGGAGCACGCGGTCGTCGGCGAGCGCGTAGAAGGTGTAGTCGTCGGGGATCAGCGGGTGCATCCGGTAGACGCCGACGAACTCCTCGGTCAGCGAGTACGGGACGCCGCAGAGCTCCTTCTTCGACCCCGGGATCCCGTGGAGGAGCTCCATCCTCGTGCGGCGCCCGAAGGTCTTGTCGAAGCGCTCGCCGAGGATGCCGAACCAGTTCGCCCGCAGCGCGCGCACGGTGGTCGGGTGGGCGATGATCGCCGGCGTCCAGTCGATCGTGTGGATCTTCGCCATCAGCGCGGCGTTGACGAGGCGCGCCTTCTCGTACAGGGCCTGGTCGTCGAGCTCGGGATGCTCGGCGTGCAGGCGCTCGCAGATCGCGTTGTGCTCGAGCATGAAGAGCGCGTGCAGCAGCGCGAGACCGACCCAGAAGTTGCCCGCGACGCCGCGTAGGTCGACGTGCGCCTCGACGTCCTCCGGCAGCAGCCCCTGGGGTGTGATGCGGAGACGGCCGCCTTCGCCGGTGCGGATCGCGCGCGCGAAGGCCGGGTCGCTGCCGTAGATCTGGGAGCCGTCCCACCAGTGCGTGTCCCCGGTGATGAACGTCGGCGGACCGGCGGGAGCGGCACTCGGGTCCCTGCGCGTCCGCTGGATCTCCATCGGATGCTGCGGCCACGGGTCGTCCGTCGCCAGCTCGATCCGCCACGGGTTCTCGGTCTCGTTCTGCCCGTGGCTGAACCAGTCGTGTACCTCGAACTGGATCCACGCGCCGGCGAGCAGGTTGAGCGTCGTCGCCGGGACGAACTCCTTGCGGGTCAGCAGCTCGAGGCTGACCCGGCGAGGGCTGGGGTCGAGCAGGCGGTCGTCCGGTTCGGGATACGCGTGCTCGAGCGGGACGTTGCGGCCGAAGCGGCTTCCGAGCGAGCCCATCAACGGGTCCTCGAGATCGTTGTACGTCCCGTCGATCGTCCGCGCGGTCCGGTGGTCGACGTGCCACTCGTCCCCAGCCGGAGGCACGTCGAGCACCCCGCGGCCCGAGTCGTAGAGGTTCTTCGCTCGCAGTCGGAAGCGGAGCCCGAGGACGACGAGCATGCCGAGCGGCCAGGGGAGCTTGTCCCATCCGATCCGGCGATCGACCCATTCGGTGAACGAGCTGTAGAGCGTCTCCAGCATCCCGCCTCCTCACCGTGCGACTTCGATCGGCCCGCTCTGCCGCACGGGACGGGACGTCCTTGCGCCTATCGTTACGCCGCACGCGAGCCTCGTCAAGGACGCGACGCGTCCGAGTGTTGACAGGGGCCCGGCAGGGGTCGATTCTTGTGGTAGTCGGCACTTGCTGCCGACCAGGGGATGCCATACGGCGCGCCGGCGCGTCGGGAGGAGGCGGAGATGAACAAGCACGTGCGAGTGGGCATCGCGGCCCTCGCGCTGGCCTGCGCGCTGGCGCTGAGCGCTCGAGCAAACGCCAGGACTCTCTGGGTGTGCGACGTTCCGAAGGAAGGCACCGTGACGTTCGTGAGCGCTGCCGACGCGGCGCGCCACGGGATCGACACGGCGAACGCCACGGCGGGCATGGTCTTCCACAATCAGTTCGGCGAGACCTGCCACGTCGAGTCGGGATAGGCGGTCGGGGTACGACCGGCTCAGACGGGTGCGGCGAGCTCGAGCGCTAGATCCGCTGGCGCCAGCGGCCGAAGACGTCCTCCAGCTCCGGCCCCTTGCCGTGCGGAGCGAGGATGAAGAGCACGTCTCCGGGCTCGATCGTCGTGCTGCCGCGCGGCGGCATCGCCTCGTCGCCGCGAACGACGACGGCAATGAGTGCCTCACGCGGAAGGCCCAGCTCACTCACCACGGAGCCGGCGATCGCATGACTCGCGGAGACCGGGAACTCGACGAGATTCAGCGAGTGCCAGTCCCGCGTGACCTCGAGCGGCGCCTCGGCCCTCGCGAAGGAGACGAGCAGGCCGAGTTTCTTCGCAACCCATTCGAGGGTCGTGCCCTGTAGCACAGCCGAGACGAGAACCACGAAGAAGACCGCGTTGAAGATCGTGTTCGCGCCCGCGACGTGCGATGAGAGGACGAACGTCCCGAGCACGATCGGCACGGCGCCACGCAGGCCCGCCCAGCCGAGCAACAGCCGCTCCCGTCGGTTGGACCCCCGCAACGGCCACGTCGAGACCCAGACCGCGACCGGCCGGGCGACAAAGACCAGCACCGCAGCCAAAGCCAGTCCGGCCAATGCCACGTGGGGAAGCTGCGAGGGAAAGACGAGCAAACCGAGGACGATGAAAAGCGCAACCTGTGCGACGTACGCCAGGCCGACATGGAACGCGACCAGGTGGCTGCGATAGCGCGAAGGCGTCGAACCGACCGCCAGGCCGACGAGGTACACGGCAAGGAAGCCGCTGCCGTGCGCCGCGTCGGCGGCCCCGTACGCGATCGCGGCGGCCGCGACCGAGGCGACAGGCACGAAGGCCTCGATCGACGCCGGAATCCGCGCGAAGATCCACATCGCCGCCAGGCCGAGCGCGACGCCGATCACCAGTCCGAGACCGAGTTGCCTGACGAGCAGAACCGACAGATCCCCCGCTCCGTAGTGCGGTTGCTTGATCCAGGCGATCAGGCCCAGCGTCAGAGCGATCCCCACCGGATCGTTCGCGCCGGACTCGGCTTCCAGCGTACGCGCGAGGCGACGCCGTAGACGCGTGCCGCGGAGGGTGGCGAACACTGCCGCGGCGTCGGTCGAGGCGACGACCGCGCCGAGCAGCAGCGACTTCGTGAGCGACAGGTCGAACAAACCGTAAGCCGCCGCTCCCGTGATCCCTGCCGTGACGACGACGCCGACCGTCGAGAGCAGAAGCGCGGGTGCCGTTACCTCGCGCAGTCGGCGCCACGAGGTTGAGAGCCCGCCCTCGTAGAGAATCGCCGCCAGCGCGACGACCCCGGCTTCGCGCGCCAGCCGGGCATCGTCGAAGGCGATCCCACCCGGGCCGTCGGAGCCGAGAAGCATCCCGAGGCCGAGAAAGGCGACGAGAGCAGGAAGCCCCGACTTTGCCGCGCCCAGGGCCACGGCCACGCTCGCCGCGAGCACCCCGCCGACCGCCAACATGGCGAGTCCGATGTTCAGGCGCGCCGCCTCATCGTCCGGCCGGATCGAGCGCTAGCCCAGCCGGCCGCGACGCCTACTGTTCGTAGCGCTCGACGACCTCGGGCCGCCTGAGCTCGGCGCTCTCCGGGCTCTGGCCGGCGTCGCGGCGCGCGCGCCGCTGCCTCAGGAGATCCCAGCACTGGTCGAGTGACACGCGTAGCGCCTCGAGCCGCTGCCGGTCGGCGTCTGTTGCCTCCCCGGCCGCTTCCCGCTCCCAGAGCTGGTGCTCCTCCTCGACCATCCGGTCGATCGCGCCATGGATCTGTGGGTCTTCCACCGGAGCGGGCTCAGGCCGGAGTGGGTAGGCCTTCGATCGCCCGCAGCGCGCGGGCGATCTCTTCCTCGTCGAGATCGACGTCCTCGAGCGTCCCGGCCAGATACTTGTCGTAGGCAGACATGTCGAAGTGACCGTGGCCCGAGAGGTTGAAAAGGATCGTCTTCGACTCGCCCGCCTCGTCGGCTGCGGTAGCCGTCGTGATCGCGCCGTGGATCGCGTGCGCGGCCTCGGGTGCCGGCAGGATCCCTTCGCTGCCGGCGAAGGTCAGCGCCGAGGCGAAGACGTCGTTCTGCCGATAGGCCTCCGCCCGCACGAGCCCGTCGCGCACGAGCTGCGAGATCAACGGCGCGACGCCGTGATAGCGGAGCCCGCCGGCGTGAATCGGCGGAGGTACGAAGTCGTGCCCGAGAGTGTGCATCGCGACCAGCGGAGTCAGCTTGCTCGTGTCGCCGAAGTCGTACGCGAAGACACCGCGGGTCAGCGTCGGACAGGCAGCGGGCTCACAGGCGAGAACGTCCATCTCACGGCCGGCGATCTTCTCGCGCAGGAACGGGAACGCGAGGCCGGCGAAGTTCGAGCCGCCGCCGACGCAGCCGATCACGACGTCCGGGTAGGCATCCGCCTGCTCCATCTGCGCGATCGCCTCCTGTCCGATCACCGTCTGGTGCAGCAGCACGTGATTGAGCACGCTGCCGAGGGAGTACGCCGTGTCCGGACGGCCTGCCGCATCCTCGACCGCCTCCGAGATCGCGATTCCCAGGCTGCCCGGCGAATCCGGATGCTCCTCCAGCACCGCCCGTCCGGACGCAGTGTCGGCGGACGGGCTGGCGACGATCTCGGCGCCCCACGTCTCGATCATCGAGCGCCGGCTCGGCTTCTGCTCGTACGAGATCTTGACCATGTAGACCTTGCACTCGAGGCCCAGCAGGCGGCACGCGAACGAGAGCGCGCTCCCCCACTGGCCCGCGCCCGTCTCCGTAGCGAGACGTGTCCTCCCCTCCTGCTTGTTGTAGTACGCCTGCGCGACCGCAGTGTTCGGCTTGTGGCTGCCGGGCGGGCTTACGCCCTCGTACTTGTAGAAGATCCGCGAGCGAGTCCCGAGCGCCTGCTCGAGCCGGTGCGCACGGTAGAGCGGCGTCGGGCGCCAGAGGCTGAGGATGCCGAGCACGTCCTCCGGAATCGCGATCTCCGGCTCCTCGCTCACCTCCTGCTGGATGAGCGCCATCGGGAACAGCGGCGCCAGATCGTCGGGCCCGACCGGCTGGCCCGTCCCCGGATGCAACACCGGCTGCGGCGCGGTCGGCAGATCGGCGCGGATGTTGTACCAGCGCCTCGGCAGCTGCGACTCGTCGAGCAGGAACTTCGTCCGCTGAGCAACACCGGTCGCCATCAGACCGACCTGAGCATATCGCGCCGGATCTGAACCCCAGTCACATCAGGCTCCGACCCTCGCGGGAGCCACGTCGAAGCTGAACATCATTCCGCTCTCGTGGTGTTCGGCGATGTGGCAGTGCGCCATCCAGCGACCGGGATTGGTGACGTCGAGCAGGATGTCGACCGTCTCGCCGGTGCGGACGAGCACGGTGTCCTTCCAGACCAGGTTGGACTCCGGCACGCCGTCGCGGCTGAGGATGACGAAGCGGCCGGCGCCGTGGACGTGGAACGGGTGGTGCATGGGATGGTCGGAGTCCATCTCGTTGACGAGCCGGAGCTTGACGCGGTCGCCGACGGTGAACGTCCAGTCGATGCCATGGTTCTCCGCACCGCTGTCGAGGTCGACGAGCTTCCAGCGCATGTTCGCCGGCGTCGTCAGGCGGTTGACCTCGACCATGTCGTCCTCCCACTCGATCCCGTGGGAGTCATGGGCGACGTGGCCGCTGTGGTCATGGTCATGGCCGTGGTCGGCGTGTGCGGACGCGCCGACGAGCGCGGCGTCCACGAGCTTCATGCCGCATTCCGGGCAGCGGTCGGCGGTGTCGCTGACGACCTCCGGGTGCATGGGGCAGGCGTAGGTGACCGGACCGTCGGAGGTGGCCATGTCCATCTCCGCAACGAAGGCGAGCCTCTTGTCGGGCGCTGCCGCGACGTATTCCGAGAGCCGCTCCCGCTCCGTCGCCCATTCCGGGTTCTCCCGAAGAACGTCGAACGGCTCGGCGAGCGCGGGCACCGCCGGCTCGTCGCCGACGTCGATCGTCGCGAGCGTGTACGTGGTGTCGGGCGTGCGGTGCTGGAGCGTCAGCGCGCCCGGCTGCTCGAACAGGACGTCGACGATCACGCGCTCGGACGGCGCGATCACGACGGATTCGACGAGCTCCTCCCGCTCGACTCGGCCGCTGTCACCACCGACGAGCTTCATCCGGGCGCCCGGCAGGGCGACGTCGAAGACGCGGGTGTTCGCCGTGTTCGTCGGGTAGAGGCGAACGACCTCGCCGCGTTGCACCGCAAACGAAGGCTCGACCTCGCCGCCGGCGAGCAGCACGTTGCCGTAGCGGCCCATCGCCGCGAAGGTCGTCTCGTCGCGGCTGAACGGCGCGATCTTCCCGTCCTCGATCAGGACGTCGTCGAGCGTCACGAGCAGCTCGCGATGCACGGGCGGCCAGTAGTCGGCCTCGGTCGGGACGACGACGATGTTGCCGTACTGGCCGAGCTCCTGGCCGTAGTCCTCACGGATATGCGGGTGGTACCAGTAGACGCCGGGGTCCGGGAACGAGATGCGGTAGGGGAAGCTCCGGCCGACAGGGATCGGCGTCTGCGTCTCGTGCGCGCCGTCGTAGCGGTTCTCGAGCCGCAGGCCGTGCCAGTGGACGGTTGCCTCGAGGTCGCCGTCGTTGAGGACGTCGACGACCACCTCGGAGCCCTGACGGACGCGCAGTGCCGGGCCGGGGACCGAGCCGTTGTAGGCGATCATGCGCACGGTGTCGGCGCCGACCCGCTTCGCGACCGGCGCAATCCGCAGCCCGAAGCGATCTCCGTCGGCGAGATCGACGAGCTCGCTCGAGACCGCCGGCGGTAGGCCGACAAGATCTCGCGGAAACTCGAGGGTGGTGTCGTCGTGGTGGTTCATCAGGCTGCCTCCTTGACAGGCTCGGGATGCTCGGCCTTCCGGCACGTCTCCGCGACACGGCTTGCGATGAAGGCAGCGTCGTCGCCGACGAAGCCGAGCAACGCCGAGCCACGCGTGTGCTGCCAGGAGAGACCGAGGAAGTAGAAACCGCCGACGTCGGTGACGCCGCGGCGGTGCTGCGGGTGTCCCTCGCCGTCGAGGACCGGCAGCTCGATCCACGAGTGGTCGGGCCGATAGCCGGTCGCCCAGATCACCGCGTCGACCTCGAGCTCGCCGCCGTCGGCGAAGCGGACGGTGTGCCCTTCCGCGGCCACGGCCCGGGGCCGCAGGGTGACGCCGTGCCGGCGGATGCCTCGCGGGCTCGAACCGATCAACGTGTCGCGGCTCCGGGCCCGGCGGCCGACGCGCGAATCGACCGACTTCGAGAGCAGGCCGAGCCTGGTCAACCACCAGAAGAGGTCGCGACCGAACAGGCGCTGCGGCAACGGCGTCTGGCGGGAGCCGATCGCGAGGTGTACCTCGCGTCCTGCACCGGCGAGCTCCTGCGCGATCTGGAAGCCGGTATTGCCGCCCCCGACCACGAGCACACGGCCGGCGGTCACGTCCTCCGGGCGGAGGTATCCCGCGCTGTGAGTCTGGAAGACCCCGTCGGCGAGATCGCCGGCGAGCGGAGGTACGACGGGCTGCTGGAACGGCCCGGTCGCGACGACGACCTGCTCGGCGTGGATCGCCCGGCCGTCGACGTCGAGCACGAAGCCGTCTGCGTCCCTCGTCAGTGAGCGGACCGGGCTCGAGAGCTCGATCGGCAGCTCGAAGTGCTCGGCGTACCGCTCGAGGTAGGCGACGACCTCGTCGCGGGTCGGATAGCCGTCCGGGTCGCCCGGGAAGGCGAGGCCCGGCAACGCGTCGTAGCGCCGCGGCGTGAAGAGGACGAGCGAGTCCCAGCGGCTCCGCCACGCGGAACCGACCGAGACGGCGGCCTCGAGGATCACGAATCGCCGGCCCTGCTCCGCCAGGAAGCGCCCCACTGCGAGCCCGGACTGGCCGGCGCCGACCACTACGACCTCGTACCTGTCGGTTGCAGTGGTCATGACTGTGCCGGTGCCGGGGCCTGCGGAAGACGGTCGTGCGAGCCGACCGCAGCCGGAGGCTCGCCGCCGCCCTGATCGAGGCGGAACGGCGGGTAGGCGTCGGTCATGAGAGCGGCGTACGCCACGACCCGGAAGACCCAGCGGTTCATCCCGAGCACGAAGTCGTAGATCGTGCGCGGATAGCGGCCGGTGAAGAGCAGCGCGACGCCGGCGATCAGGGCGAGCAGCGAGATCAGGCCGCCGCCTCCCCAGCCCCAGTCGTCGTGTGCCGTCCACGCGGTCCAGGCGCCGCCGGCGAACACGCCCACGATCAGGTAGTGCGGCAGCGCCAGCAGCCACCACTTGACGAGCGCGAGCCCGCGCGAGAGCGACTCCGGGTAGACGACGTCGAGCCGCGCCGGATAGTCGGGATCGTCGGCGAGCTTGAACGGCGGATAGCGGTCGGTGCCGAGAGCCCAGTA